>NZ_PSRT01000164.1 GCF_004212635.1 Bradyrhizobium genosp. SA-3
TTCGGCCTCGACGGCAACCGCGCCCGCTGTTCCGACGGCGCCCCCCGCGGCCGCCGGTCCGACCACCCCCAAGCCCGATGTGGCGACCGCTGTCGCACCGGCCATGAAGGAATTGTCGCCCTGGGTGATGTTCATGTCGGCGGACGTCATCGTGAAGGCGGTGATGATCGGGCTCGCCTTTGCCTCGCTGGTGACCTGGACCGTCTTCATCGCCAAGTCGATCGAACTGTCGGTCGCTTCCACCAAGCTGCGTTCGGCGCTGAAGAAGACCGCAGAGGCACGTTCGCTCGCGGAAGCCCAGATGGCGCTCGGAGCCAAGGAAGGGATCCTGCCGTCCTTCCTCGTGGCGGCGCTGCGCGAGGCGCGGATGTCGGCCGGCCTGTCCAGCGATGCCGGCATCAAGGAGCGCGCGGCCTCGAGCTTTGCCGAGATCGTGCGCGCGGAACAGCGCCGCATCCGCATCGGCATGGGCGTGCTCGCGACCATCGGCTCCACGTCGCCCTTCGTCGGCCTGTTCGGCACGGTCTGGGGCATCATGAACAGCTTCATTGGCATCTCGAAGTCGCAGACCACGAACCTTGCCGTGGTCGCGCCCGGCATCGCCGAGGCGCTGCTCGCCACCGCGATCGGTCTCGTCGCCGCGATCCCCGCGGTCATCATCTACAACCATTTCGCACGCGTGACGAAAGGCTATCTCGAGCTCGTCAGCCGCGCCTCGGGCGCGGCGGGGCGGCTGCTCTCGCGCGATCTCGATCGCAGCCACGGCAGCGTGCATTCGCGCGCAGCGGAGTGAACCATGGGCGTTTCGCTCGCAGACAACGACGGCGAAGACGACGATTTCTCGGAAACGCATGACATCAACGTCACGCCGTTCATCGACGTCATTCTGGTGCTGCTGATCATCTTCATGGTCGCAGCGCCGCTCTCGACCGTCGACTTGCCGATCGATCTGCCGACGTCGAGCGCGACGCCGCAGAAGAAGCCGGACAAGCCGACCTATCTCAGCATCAAGCCCGATCTGACGCTGGCGATTGGAGAGAACCCGGTTCACCGGGCCGAGTTGATCGGCACCCTCGACGGCCTGTCCGACATGAGCAAGGACAAGTATGTCTTCCTGCGCGCCGATCGCTCGGTGCCGTATGGCGAGTTGATGGGTGTCATGGAGCTCTTGCGCTCAGGCGGCTATACGCGGGTCAAGCTGGTAGCGCTGGAAGGCGCTTCCGGGGCGCCCGCGGCAGGCGCCGCCCAGCCTTAGAGGCGCACGATGTCGAACGAACCCAGACCATCCAGGAAGCTTTGGATCTTGGCGGCGGTGGCGGCGCTCGCGCTGCATCTGGGTGGCGCCGCACTCGCGCTGGCACACCTGCGGGCCGATGACGGCGACGATGGTCTGGGTGCGGCGGGCGCCGAGTTCGCCGTCGAGATGGCCTCGCCAAAGGCGCCCGATACCGACCTTCCGCCGGGGCCTGACAGCGAAGCGATGCAGGAGCAGCAGGCGCTTCCCGAGCAGAAGGCCGAGACCAAGGAAACCGAGCTGCCAAAGGACCAGTCGCAACAGGTCGACGATCCCGATCGGGTGATCACCGAGAACATCTCGAAGAAGCCGCAGGACGAGGATCCGAAGATCGCGGCGGTCGAAACTCCCGCTGCCGAGGCATCGCCGAAGTCGGTTGCGACGGCACGGCAGACACTCGATGAAGACGCGCGCGAGGCCGAGAAGGCCCTGGCGCCGGTGCTTGGGCTTGGCAAGGACATCCTGAAGATTACGGCGGACTGGAACCGCAAGATCAGCGCGCATCTGACGGCCCACAAGGTCAATCCGGAGGGCAAAGAGCCCAATAACCAGAAGGTCAAAGTGAGCTTTGCGATCAACCGCAGAGGAAACGTGCTGTCGGTCGACGTCGTGGAGTCGTCGGGGGACGCGGCTTACGATGCGGCCGCGGTCTCGATTGTCCGTAAGTCCGATCCCATTCCGCAGCCGCCAGCCGGGCTGACTGACGACCGGTTCGAGCGCACCGTCGACATCATCTTCACGCCGCCGGACGCGAAGAAAAAGAAGAAGACGGCTCAGCGCCAGTAGAGCCGGATTCCGACATAGACCACGACCAGGCAGGCGAAGATCAGCGCCACCGGGAGCGGCCGTTTCTGGCTTCCAGCGAATGCCGCCGCCCCGAAGGAGGCGGCCTTTTTCGGCTTCGGTGCCGGGCGGCGGAAGGCGGTAACATTGTCCGCCGCCGGCTCGGCCCGGCGGGGGCGGACATCGGGCGGAGTTCCGCCGCCGCCCATTTCGGCATAGTAGGCCTTGTAGATCGCGCCGATGGTGGCCTCGGTGGCCTCGCTCTCGCTCATCTGCTTCAGCAGGTTCTGATAGCTCGCCAGGAACTCCTGGGCCTCCGGAGGCAGCGCGGACGCCCCGTTGAGCTTGGCCATCATCTTCCAGGTGGCAAAATCGGCGCGGGCGCGGGTGTCGGCGCGTCGCGCGATCAGCATATCGGCAGCTTTGACCAAGTCGGCCTCTGGCCCTCAGGCTTACGTTCGGATGTCGCTGTTCAACTACACATTGCCGGTCAGGAACAGAACAGCCTGAATCACATAACCGGTCAACGTTCGCAGTATTGCTGAAATAACATCAAGATTTAGACCGAACTGCGAACCCGCAAGCGGTAGCAGGATCAGGAGGCCGATCAGGATCAACATCCCGACCGGCTCGAGCCGGGCCAGCGGCAGGGCGAGTGCCCGGGGCAACAGCCCGACCGCGACACGCCCGCCATCGAGCGGCGGGATCGGCATCATGTTGAACACCGCCAGGATCGCGTTGATCACGAGGGCATTCTTGAGGTTGTCCGCAACCCATTTCGCCGAGGTCGCAGGCACCAAGGGCAGGGCATGGAAGGCGAGGGCTGCGGCGAGCGCCAGCAGGATGTTGGTGACGGGCCCGGCCAGCGCCACCCAGACCATGTCGAGCCGGGGGTTATTGAGCTTGCGGAAATTCACCGGCACCGGCTTGGCGTAGCCGAACAGGAACGGCGAATGCGCGAACAGCAGCATCGCCGGCAGGATCAGGGTCCCGAACGGGTCGATGTGCCTGATAGGATTGAAGCTGACGCGACCGAGCTGCGAGGCCGTGTTGTCCCCGAGCCGGTCCGCGACGAAGGCGTGCGCAGCCTCGTGGAAGGTGATGGCGAGCACGAGGGGGAGCACCCACACGGAGAGGTCATAAATGGAAATGTTCACGGCTCGTCCGTCTTGGTTTGCCTGCTGCCTTACAGCCATCCAGCTAGAGCGGTGGTGCAGCAACGCTTCAGCTCAACATAGGGAGACCGGTTCCGAAATGCCACGCTGCAAACGGTCTGCCAGCGGCACGCCGCCGTGCCATCGCGCAATTTATGGAATCGTCGTCTGATATTGCATCAAGCCGTCGTCGAGCTTCACCCAGGCGAGCTTTTCCGAGACCCAGATGTGCTCGGTCGGCGCGAAGGCGTTGCGATCATCGAAGGTGGCCAGCGCGATGCCGGCGAGCGTACCGTTGCGGCGCCAGGCGAACAGCCGCGTGCCGCAGCGCTTGCAGAACACGCGGTCGATGTTCTCGGAGGAGGCATAGCGGGCGGTATCGCCTTCGACGCTGATCGCGCGCTGGTCGAACTGCGCGCGGGCGAAGTAGGGCGAGCCCATCGCCTTCTGGCAGGTGCGGCAATGACAGATGCGGACGTTGAGCGGCTCGCCCTCTGCCTTGAACCGCACCGCGCCGCACAGGCATCCCCCTTCCCGGATCATGATGTCCTCAATAAGTTGCGCGTCCGCCCGAGATGTCGAAGACGGCTCCGGTGGAGAACGCGCAGTCCTCGGATGCCAGCCAGCTCACCATCGCGGCGAGCTCTTCGACCAGGACGAAGCGCCCCTTCGGGATCTTCGATAGCATGAAGTCGATGTGCTGCTGCGTCATCTGGTCGAAGATCGCGGTCTTCGCCGCCGCCGGCGTCACCGCGTTGACGAGGATGTCGTGCGCCGCCAATTCCTTGCCGAGCGATTTCGTCAGCGCGATCAGGCCGGCCTTGGACGCCGAATAATGCGAGGCGTTCGGGTTGCCTTCCTTGCCGGCGATGGAGGCGATGTTCACGATGCGCCCGTATTTCTGCTTGAGCATGGCGGGCACGATCGCCTTGCAGCAGATGAAGGGACCGTCGAGGTTGATGCGCAGCACCTTGCGCCATTCATCGAGATCGGTCTCCCAGACCGGCTTGTTGACACCGGCGATGCCGGCATTGTTGACGAGGATGTCGATCTTGCCAAAGGCGCCGAGCGTGGCATCGCGGGCCTGCTCGACCGCCGCGGTGTCGGTGACGTCGACCTTGAAGACGCGCACGCTGTCGCCGATCTCCTTCGCCGTCTTCTCGGCCAGCGCGGCATCGAAATCCCAAATGGCGACCTTGGCGCCGGAGGCGACGAAGCGCTCGGTGATCGCGCGGCCAAAGCCCTGCGCGCCGCCGGTGACGATGGCGACGCGACCGTTGAGATCGATCTTGTTCATCGAGAAATCCCTTTCTCTATCCCTCATGGTGAGGAGCGCGCACTCGGCGCGCGTCTCGAACCATAGGGCCCGTGGCCAATCCCTCGAGACGGCGCTGCCGCGCCTCCTCGGGATGAGGAGTGATCAGAGCATGTAGCCGCCGTCGACGACGAGGTCGACGCCGGTGGTGAAGGCGCTTTCGTCACTGCCGAGATAGACCGCCATCGCTGCGATCTCGTCGGCGGTGCCGAGCCGGCCCATCTTCTGGCGGGAGATGAACATCTCCTTGCCCTGCGGCCCCTGCGCGGCGGCGCGGTCGAGCATCGAGGGCGTCTCGACGGTGCCCGGACAGATGCTGTTGCAGCGGATGCCCTTGGTGATGAAGTCGAGCGCGACCGCGCGCGTCAGCAGCGACACCGCCGCCTTCGACGCGCTGTAGACGTAACGGTTGGCCGGCGGCCGCAGCGCCGCGCAGGACGAGATGTTGACGATGCTGCCGCCGCCGCCTGCCAGCATCTCAGGCAGGAATGCCCGGATGGTCCGGTGCATGGACTTGACGTTGAGGTCGAACGAGAAGTCGAAATCCTCTTCCGAGCACTCCAGGATGGTGCCGTGATGCACGAAGCCCGCCGCGTTGAGCAGGATGTCGATCTTGCCGACGCGCTTGGCGAAGGCGTTGACGTCGGCGGTGTTGCGGACGTCGAGTTTAGTGACCTCGGCGATGCCCTCCTTGGTGAGGCTCGCAATGCCGCTCTCGTTGATGTCGGTGGCGATGACGGTTGCGCCCTCACGCGCGAATGCGATGGCGCATGCGCGCCCGATGCCTGCTGCCGCAGCCGTGACGACGGCGCGCTTTCCCTTGAGGCGGTCTGCCATGTTCTTGTTCTCCCTTGTGAGTTCGTCATTCCAGGGCGCGCCTCTTGGCGCGAGCCCGGAATCCATTATGCGACGAGTTCTATGGCCAGATGGATTCCGGGCTCGCGACTACGTCGCGCCCCGGAATGACAGTGCCTACTCAGTGATTATCCCGCGCCACACCAAACGTGCCGGCGACGTTCTGGTAGCGCGTGGCGAGCTCCATGCAGGCGCCGGTGGACTGCTGGCCGACCGTGTTGCGGTAGATCTCCTGCCACGGCGTCTGGTTCGGCGGATGCTTGAAACCGCCATTGGCCTTGAGCTCGGCGTGGCGCTTCTTCAGCTCCTCGTCCGAGATCAGGATGTTGGCGCTGCCCTTGTTGAGGTCGATGCGCACCTTGTCACCGGTCTTCAGGATCGCAAGCCCGCCATTGGCGGCGGCTTCCGGCGAAGCGTTCAGGATCGAGGGCGAGCCCGAGGTGCCGGACTGGCGGCCGTCGCCGATGCAGGGCAGGGACAGGATGCCGCGTTTGATCAGGGCTGCCGGCGGCTGCATGTTCACCACCTCGGCGCCGCCGGGGTAGCCGATCGGCCCGGTGCCGCGGATGAACAGCACGCAGCGCTCGTCGATGTCGAGCGAGGGATCGTCGATCCGCTCGTGATAATCCTCCGGCCCCTCGAACACGACGGCGCGGCCCTCGAAGGCATTGAGGTCCTTCGGGTTGCTGAGATAGCGGTCGCGGAATTCCTTGGAGATCACGCTGGTCTTCATGATCGCTGAATCGAACAGATTGCCCTTCAGCACCAGGAAGCCGGCGTCCTTCACCAGCGGCTTGTCGTAGGCCCAGATCACGTCGTTGTCGGGCGCGGGCGCATTCTTGCAGTTCTCGCCGATGCCGCGGCCGTTGACGGTGACCGCATCCTCATGGATGCGCTTGTGCTTCATCAGCTCGCGCACCACGGCCGGCACGCCGCCGGCGCGGTGGAATTCCTCGCCGAGATAGAAGCCGGCCGGCTGCATGTTGACCAGCAGCGGCACGTCGTGGCCGAATTTCTGCCAGTCGTCGATCGAGAGCTCGACCCCGATGTGCCGGGCGAGGGCGTTGATGTGGATCGGCGCGTTGGTCGAGCCGCCGATCGCCGAATTGATCACGATGCAGTTCTCGAACGCCTTGCGGGTCAGGATGTCCGAGGGCTTGAGGTCCTCCCACACCATCTCGACGATGCGCTTGCCCGTCTCATAGGCGATCTGGCCGCGCTCGCGGTAGGGGGCGGGGATCGCCGCGCAGCCTGGCAGCGAGAAGCCGAGCGCTTCGGCGAGCCCGTTCATGGTCGAGGCGGTGCCCATGGTGTTGCAGTGGCCGACCGAGGGCGCCGAGGAGGCCACGATCTCCATGAACTCTTCATAATCGATCTCGCCGGCGGCAAGCCGCTCGCGCGACTTCCAGACGATAGTGCCGGAGCCGGTGCGCTCGCCGGCATGCCAGCCGTTCAGCATCGGGCCGCCCGACAGCACGATCGCAGGCAGGTTCACGGTCGCCGCGGCCATCATGCAGGCCGGCGTGGTCTTGTCGCAGCCGGTGGTCAGCACCACGCCGTCGAGCGGATAGCCGTAGAGGATCTCGACCAGGCCGAGATAGGCGAGGTTGCGGTCGAGCGCCGCGGTCGGCCGCTTGCCGGTCTCCTGGATCGGATGGGTCGGAAATTCCATCGCGATGCCGCCGGCCTCGCGGATGCCTTCGCGGACGCGGTGCGCGAGTTCGATATGGTGGCGGTTGCAGGGGGAGAGGTCGTTGCCGGTTTGCGCGATGCCGATGATTGGCTTGCCGGATTGAAGCTCGGCGCGGGTGAGGCCGTAGTTCAGATAGCGCTCCATATAGAGCGCGGTCATGCCCGGATTATGCGGGTTGTTGAACCAGTCCTGCGAGCGAAGGTGGCGGCGAGCGCCGTTGCCGGCAGCGTGCCCATTGGTTGGCTTTTTTGTCATTGGTCTCTCCTGCAATGCAAACGCACTGGCGTCCGTCTCAATGTGTCGGCTGGTGCGATGCCCAGCGGCGCGAGCGATGGTCGGCCGGCCGGCTGGCGGGTCATTTCCTCACAAGTGCGATACTAGTCATGGCTACTTGGTAACGCTACCATTTTGTTCGCGACGCCGGCGCCGGAGGCGCCCGGCCTATTGTCCGAACGCCGTGACGACGAGCTTTGCCGCTCGACCACCTTGAAGCCGAGATCGAGCACCGGCTGCTCCGGCCGCCGTCCGTCGATCGCGTCGATCAGCATGGTCGCGGCGGTTTTCCCCATCTCGTAGCGGTTGGTGCGCACGCTGGTGAGGGTGGGGACGGCGGAGGCCATGAATTCGAGGTCGTTGAATCCGACGATCGCGATCTGCTCGGGGACCGCGATCTCCCGGCGCCGGCATTCGAACAGCACGCCGAGCGCGAGGTCGTCATTGGCGCAGAACACCGCATCGAGGTCGGGATCCCGCGCGAGGAGGTCAGTGAAGAGGGCGCCGCCGAGCGTCACCGATGTCGGCGTCGCCGTCGTGACCACGAGGCGTGGCTCGAACAGCGCGGCGTCCTTCATGGCCGAGACATATCCGTCCAGCCGCCGCTGCACCCGCGGATCCATCCGCGCGCCGACGAAGCCGATGTTGCGGTGACCCTGCGCGAACAGGTGGGCAACCGCCGCGCGCGCTGCATCATAGTGCGAAAAGCCGATCATCATGTCGACCGGATGGGGGCCGATCTCCATGATCTGCACGATCGGGCAGTCGGCGGCCTCCAGCATCGCTCGCGATTCCGCGGTCTGGTCGATGCCGGTGACGATCAGCCCGGCCGGCTTCTGCGCCAGAAAGAGGCGCAGCAGCTTCTCCTCCTGCAGGATGCTGTAGCGCGTGTTGGACAGCTGGATCGAGTAACGGCCGCCTTCGGAGGCGTCATAGATGCCGCGCAGCACGTCCGAGAACACGTTATTGGTGAGGGATGGGATCAATACACCGATCACCTCCGTGCGTTGCGAGGCCAGCGCGCGGGCCGCAAGGTTCGGCACATAGCCAAGCTCCTTGGCGGCGCTCTCGACCCGCGTCCGCTTGGCAACCGATAGCGCTTCCGGATTGCGGAAGAAGCGGGACGCCGTGATCGGGCTGACGCCGGCAAGCTCGGCGACTTCCGCCAGCCGGATTTTGCCTGACTTGGTGCGTTTTCGACCCATTTGTTGCTCTTAACACAGTCATGGTCGCAAACAAAGGAACGTTGACAGCGCTACCAGCAACGACTAACCAAAGACAAATTGCCAAAACCGCACAAACTGCCGACAATGTCGCCCGCTATTGATCGGGCTTCGTTCGGTGAAGTCTGAAAAACAAGACGGTCGCGGCGCGAGAGGCGCCGTGGACTTTCGAGGAGGGAGCTAGATGTCGTCTGTGCAAATCCGCGATGTGCGGAAATCGTTCGGCAACTTTGAAGTCCTGCACGGCGTGACGATTCCGATCGAGGACGGCCAGTTCGTCGTCCTGGTTGGTCCCTCCGGCTGCGGCAAGTCGACGCTTCTGCGCATGCTCGCCGGTCTCGAGAACATTACCTCGGGCACGATTTCGATCGGCGACCGCGTCGTCAATAATGTCCAGCCCAAGGAGCGGGACATTGCGATGGTGTTCCAGAACTACGCGCTCTATCCGCACATGACGGTTGCCGACAACATGGGCTTCTCGCTGAAGCTGCGGAATGCCGGCTCCGACGAGATCAACAAGCGCGTCAAGCGTGCTGCCGAGATCCTGGCGCTGTCGCCGCTGCTCGATCGCTATCCGCGCCAGCTCTCGGGCGGCCAGCGCCAGCGCGTCGCCATGGGCCGGGCCATCGTGCGCGATCCGCAGGTCTTCTTGTTCGACGAACCCTTGTCGAATCTCGACGCCAAGCTGCGCGTCGCCATGCGCACCGAGATCAAGGAGCTGCACCAGCGGCTGAAGACGACGACCGTCTACGTCACCCACGACCAGATCGAGGCCATGACCATGGCCGACAAGATCGTCGTCATGCATGACGGCATCGTCGAGCAGATGGGCACGCCGCTCGAGCTCTACGACAAACCCGACAACCAGTTCGTCGCCGGCTTCATCGGCTCGCCCGCCATGAACTTCCTGAAGGGCCATGTGCGCGCCAACGGCGTTGCCACCTTCGAGGGGCCGAACGGCGTCAAGCTGCCGCTCAAGAATGCGCCGACGGCGTCCGACGGCCGTCCTGCCGTCTACGGCGTGCGGCCTGAGCATTTCACCATCGCCGATGACGGCGCCGAGGCCGAGATCATCGTGGTCGAGCCGACGGGCTCGGAGACGCAGGTGTTCGCCAATGTCGGCGGCGAGCAGGTCGTCGCGGTCTTCCGCGAGCGCCACCAGTTCAATCCCGGCGACAAGGTGCGGCTGAAGCCCGACCCGTCGCTGGTGCATTTGTTCGACGAGGGGACCGGGAAACGGCTCAACGCATAAGATAGACTTAGATAAATCAAAAAAATCACCATTGGGAGGACAACATGCAAGACTTTACCCGCCGGGCATTGCTTCAAGGCGGAACGGCGCTGGCTGCAACCGGCGCACTGACTGGGCCTGCACTGTTCGAATTCGCGAAAGCCTGGGCGGCGGAATCGCCCTGGAAGGCGGAGCCGGGTGCGAAACTCACGGTGATGCGCTGGAAGCGCTTCGTGCCGGCGGAAGATGACGCGTTCAACGCGACGGTAGCCGCGTTCAAGGCCGCGACCGGTACGGAAATGAACGTGTTCAGCGAGTCCTTCGAGGACGTGCAGCCGAAGGCATCGGTTGCCGCCAACACCGGCTCCGGCCTCGACATGGCGTGGGGTCTCCACACGCTGCCGCAGCTATTCCCGACCAAGGTTCTGAAGATGAACGACGTCGCGGACTATCTTGGCAAGAAGTACGGCGGATGGACCGAGGCGGCGGCCAAGACCTGCAAACAGGGCAACGACTGGCTCGGTATCCCCGTCGCGACCGTGGGCGGCTACATGACTTACCGGAAGTCAGCGACCGACAAGGCCGGCTTCAAGGAATTTCCGAAGGATTTTCCCGGCTTCCTCGAGATGTGCAAGGCGATGAAGGCGAATAATACGCCGGCCGGCTTCGCGCTCGGACACGCCAGCGGTGACGCCAACGCTTGGCTGCACTGGATTCTCTGGGGGCACAACGCCTGGACCGTCAATGAGAAGGACCAGGTCGTCATCAACTCGCCCGAGACGTTGAAGGCGCTGGAATACGCCAAGGCCTTGTCAGACACCTTCATCCCCGGCGTCGCGTCGTGGAACGACTCCTCCAACAACAAGGCGTTCCTGGCCGGCGAACTCTATTGCACCTCCAACGGCATTTCGATCTATGTCGCCGCGAAGGATGATGCGACCAAGAAGGATCTGGCGGAAGATACCTATCACGCGTTGTGGCCCGTTGGGCCGATCGGGAAGCCGACCGAGTTGCAACTCACGGTTCCGATCCTGGCGTTCAACTTCACGAAATATCCGAACGCCGCGAAGGCGTTTACCTCGTTCATGCTCGAGAAGGAGAACTTCGAGAAGTGGCTGTCGGGCGCACGGGGTTATCTAACCCACACGCTGAATGCCTACGATAGCGCGCCGGTGTGGACAGCGGATCCCAAGAACGCGGTGTTTGGTCAGGCCTCCAAGCGCGCACTGCCCGCGTCCGGGATCGGCACGCCCGGCGAGAAGGCGGCGACCGCGATCGCCGATTTCATCGTGGTCGACATGTTCGCCAACTACTGCACCGGCGCAAAGGACGCGAAGGGCTCCGTCGCGGAAGCTGAAAGGCAGTTGAAGCGGATTTATCGCTAAGGTCACGAAGCGGGCGGTTTCGGCCGCCCGCTCATTTACACTCCGATCAGGGATGTCGGGTATGGCTGATATCGCAATTGCCCCCCGAGCCAAGCCTCAGTTTCGCGAGGCGACTGCCTGGGAACAACTCAGGCACAATCGCAACTGGCTCGGCTTCTGGTTCATGCTGCCGGCCATGGCGTTCCTGATCTTCTTCCTGGCCTATCCGCTGGGCCTCGGGATCTGGTTGTCGTTCACAGACACCCGTATCGGGCGCGTCGGTCATTATGTCGCAACCGAGAACTACGAGTGGCTCTGGGACGATGCGATCTTCTGGCTCTCGGTGTTCAACACGCTGCTCTATACCTTCGTCGCCAGCGCACTCAAATTCGCGATCGGCCTCTATCTCGCGCTGCTCTTGAACGAGAACATGCCGTTCAAGGCGATGTTGCGCGCGATGGTGCTCATCCCCTTCATCGTTCCGACCGTGCTGTCGGCACTCGCCTTCTGGTGGATCTTCGACTCGCAATTCTCGATCATCTCCTGGTCGCTGAGGCATCTCGGCCTGATCAGCCAGAACATCAACTTCCTGGGCGACACCACCTGGGCCAGGATTTGCGTGATCTTCGCCAACATCTGGCGCGGCGTGCCTTTCGTCGCGATCACGTTGCTCGCGGGACTCCAGACCGTGTCCCCGTCGCTCTATGAAGCCGCAACCCTCGACGGCGCCACCAGCTGGCAGAGATTTCGCTACATCACCTATCCCCTTCTCACCCCGATTATCGCGGTCGTCATGACCTTCTCGGTGCTGTTCACCTTCACCGATTTCCAGCTGATCTGGGCGATGACACGTGGCGGCCCGGTCAATGCGACGCATCTCATGGCAACCTTGTCCTACCAGCGCGCGATCATCGCGGGGCAGCTCGGGGAGGGCGCCGCGATCTCCAGCGCGATGATTCCCTTCTTGCTTGCGGCCATCATGATCTCATGGTTCGGCCTGCAGCGCCGCAAGTGGCAGCAGGGAGAGAGCAATGACTGACCTGCCCACCAGATCCATCGATCTCAAGAACGTGCTGTCGGGCTCGGCGCCTACGGCCGATCACAGCGAGGGCATGAGCTATCTGCAGTCGGTGCCGCGCCGGATCGTGACGCTCTATCTGCCGCTCACGATCATCGTCGTCATCCTGCTGTTTCCGTTCTACTGGATGGCGCTGACCTCGGTGAAGCCCGACGAGCAACTGCTCGATATGGAAACCTACAGCCCGTTCTGGACCTGGAGTCCGACCTTCAAGCACTTCCACAAATTGCTGTTCGAAAGCTATTATCCGCACTGGCTCTGGAACACGATGTATGTCGCGGTGTGTGCCACCGTGCTCTCGATCATCGCGTCGGTGCTTGCGGCCTATGCCATCGTGCGCCTGCGCTACAAGGGCGCGAGTTTGGTTGGTGGCCTGATCTTCCTCGCCTATCTCGTGCCGCCGTCGATCCTGTTCATTCCGCTCGCCACCGTCGTGTTCCAGTACGGCCTGTTCGACTCGCCGATGGCACTGATCCTGACCTATCCCACCATCCTGATCCCGTTCTCGACTTGGCTATTGATGGGCTACTTCAAGACCATTCCGTTCGAGCTCGAGGAATGCGCGCTGATCGACGGAGCGAGCCGCTGGCAGATCCTGATCAAGATTGTGCTGCCGCTCGCGATCCCCGGGCTGATCTCGGCCTTCATCTTCTGCTTCACGCTGTGCTGGAACGAGTTCATCTACGCGCTGACCTTCCTGCAGTCGACCAGCAACAAGACGGTGCCGGTCGCGATCGTCAACGAGTTCGTGGACGGCGACATCTATCGCTGGGGTTCGCTGATGGCGGGTGCGCTGGCCGGCTCGCTGCCGCTCGTCATCCTTTACGCCTTCTTCGTGGAGCATTATGTGTCGGCGATGACCGGCGCCGTGAAGGAGTGATCGCGGGGCTTGCCGAGGGCGCGTCAGGAGCGGTGCGCTCCGGCCAATAAGAAGGAGTAGGCTCTTGCACATTCTGGTTCTGGGCGCCGCCGGCATGGTCGGCCGCAAACTCTGTGAACGGCTGCTGCGCGACGGCCGGCTTGGCAAGAGCGACATCACGAAGTTGACCATGCATGACGTGGTCGAGCCGAAGAAGCCGGAAAAAGCCGGCTTCCCCGTCGAGACCGTTTCGGGCGATTTCGCCGTGCCCGGCGCGGCCGAAAAGCTGATCGTGGGCCGCCCCGACGTGATTTTCCATCTCGCCGCGATCGTCTCCGGCGAAGCCGAGCTCGATTTCGACAAGGGTTACCGCATCAATCTCGACGGCACGCGGATGCTGCTCGATGCCATCCGCCTCGTCGGCGGCGGCTACAAGCCGCGCGTGGTGTTCACGTCCTCGATCGCGGTATTCGGCGCGCCGTTCCCCGATGCGATCGGCGACGAGTTCTTCCACACCCCGCTGCTCAGCTACGGCACTCAGAAGGCGATCGGCGAACTCCTGCTCGCCGACTATTCCCGCCGCGGTTTCCTCGACGGCATCGGCATCCGCCTGCCGACCATCTGCATCCGGCCGGGCCTGCCGAACAAGGCGGCGTCGGGCTTCTTCTCCAACATCCTGCGCGAGCCGCTGGCCGGTAAGGAAGCGATCCTCCCGGTCTCCGAGGATGTCCGCCACTGGCACGCGACGCCACGTTCCGCGGTCGGCTTCCTGCTCCACGCCGGCACCATGGACCTCGCCACGGTCGGTCCGCGCCGCAACCTCACCATGCCCGGCCTGTCCGCAACCGTGGGCGAGCAGATCGCGGCCTTGAAGCGCGTTGCGGGCGAGAAGGTCGCCGCCCGCATCAAGCGCGAGCCGGATCCCTTCATCGTCGGCATCGTCGGCGGCTGGCCGCGCAATTTCGATGCGAAGCGTTCGCGCGAGCTCGGCTTCACCACCGCCGAGAAGAACTTCGACGACATCATCCGCATTCACATCGAAGACGAGCTCGGCGGCAATTTCGTCGCCTGATCGCGCACTGAGCGGGTCACATGATGGCGAGCGTTGCTTGCATCGGCGAATGCATGGTCGAGCTCCGGCAGGCCCAGGGCGGACATTCCACCGGATCGTCCGCGGCGCAAGGGCAGGGCGGCGGCCTGTATTCGCGCGGCTTCGGTGGCGATACGCTCAACACGGCGGTGTACCTGGCGCGGCTCGAGATCAAGGTCGACTATCTCACCGCACTCGGTGATGACGCCCTGAGTGATGAGATGATCGCGGCCTGGAATGCCGAGGGCGTCGGCACGAGGCGCGTCGTGCGGCTGCCGGGCAAGCTGCCCGGCCTCTACATGATCCAGCTGGATGCAAAGGGCGAGCGCCAGTTCTTCCACTGGCGCGACAGCGCGGCGGCGCGGCAGCTGATGAGCCTGCCGGAGACGGACGAGCTCCTCAATTCGCTGATGAGCTACGACATCGTCTATCTCTCCGCGATCACGCTCTCGATCTACGATGCGCCCGGGCGCGAGCGACTGTTCGCGGCAATCAAGCGCGCGCGCCTGCTTGGCACCCGCTTCGTGTTCGACACCAATTTTCGCGCGCGCGGCTGGCCGGACCGTGATGTCGCGCGCGAGGTGTTTGCCGCGGCCTTCGCGGCCGCCGACATCGTGCTGACCTCGACCGAGGACCTGCTCGCGCTCTATCCCGGCGAGAGCCACGAGCAGCTGATGGCCCGCATCCCTTCTCCGGAGCTGGTATTCCGGCTCGCCGAGCCGGTGAGCCTGTTGCGCTTTCCGGGGGCTACCCACGAGGTCCGCGCCGAGCCCATGACCAAGCCGGTGGTGGACACCACGGCCGCCGGCGACAGCTTTGCCGCGGCCTATATCGCCGCCCGGCTCGCCGGCTCGGAGCCGGTGGAGGCCGCCCAGGCCGGGCATCGCCTCGCCAGCCTCGTGATCTGCTATCCCGGCGCCATCATTCCGGGCTATGCCATGCCGCCGAAGAAGCGGCATCGGCCGGCGGCCTCACGCCAAGCGACCAAGTGAAGAAGCGACAACAACGATGACCACGAGTGCCCAACAGAATCACCTCGTCGCACTGTTCAAGGCGGCGACCGTCATTCCCGTCCTCACCATCGAGCGTATCCAGGATGCGGTGCCGCTGGCGCGTGCGCTGGTCGCCGGCGGCGTCCGCACGCTGGAGGTGACCCTGCGCACCCCCGTTGCGATCGAGGCGGCAAGGGCGATGATGGCCGAAGTGCCCGAGGCGGTCGTCGGCATCGGCACGATTCTCAATCCGGCCGACTTCGCCCGCGTCGAGAAGCTCGGCGTCGCGTTCGGCATCAGCCCGGGCCTGACCCCTGATCTCCTCAAGGCCGCCGCCGACAGCGCCCTGCCGTTCGCGCCGGGCATCGCGACCGCCTCCGAACTGATGATGGCGCTGGCGCAGGGGTTCGACGTCGCCAAATTCTTCCCGGCGGAGCAGGTCGGAGGCATCAAGGGCCTTCGCGCCCTCGGCGGGCCGTTCCCGAGCGTGCGATTCTGCCCGACCGGCGGGGTTGGCGAGGCCAATGCGGCGAGCTGGCTCGCCGAGCCCAATGTGGTCGCGGTCGGCGGTTCCTGGCTGTGCCCGACGGCCGAGATCAGGGCCGGGAACTGGGCCGGCATAACTGCCATCTGCCAGCGCACCCTCAAGGCCCTGAAAGCCGCGTGAAGTCTTGCCATCCCTGGGCTAAGACTTAGCTTAGGAAGAGACCCCAGGGAGAAATGACCATGACTGCCAGCATCGTCGGATGGGCGCATACGCCGTTCGGCAAGTTCGACACCGAAACCGTCGAAAGTCTCGTCACCCGCGTGGCCAACGAGGCGCTGGCGGATGCCGGCATTTCGGCCGGCGATGTCGACGAGATCGTGCTCGGCCATTTCAACGCCGGCTTCTCGCCGCAGGATTTTACCGCCTCGCTGGTGCTCCAGGCCGACCCGAAGCTGCGCTTCAAGCCGGCGACCCGGGTTGAGAACGCCTGCGCCACGGGCTCGGCCGCCGTGCATCAGGGCCTGCGCGCGATTGCCGCAGGCGCGGCCAAGATCGTCCTGGTCGTCGGCGTCGAGCAGATGACGCGCACGCCGGGGCCGGAGATCGGCAAGAACCTGCTCAAGGCATCTTACCTGCCCGAGGACGGCGACACGGTCGGCGGCTTCGCCGGCGTGTTCGGCAAGATCGCCAGCTCCTATTTCCAGAAGTACGGCGACCAGTCCGATGCGCTGGCGCTGATCGCGGCCAAGAACCACAAGAACGGCGTCGCCAATCCCTTCGCCCAGATGCGCAAGGATTTTGGCTTCGAGTTCTGCCGCGCCGAGAGCGAGAAGAACCCGTATGTCGCCGGTCCCCTGAAGCGGACCGACTGCTCGCTGGTCTCCGACGGTGCCGCGGCGCTGGTGCTGGCCGACGCCGAGACTGCCAAG
>NZ_PSRT01000165.1 GCF_004212635.1 Bradyrhizobium genosp. SA-3
CCCGGATGGAGCGAAGCGCAATCCGGGAATCTATCCGCTCGCGCGAAGGCCCCGGATTTCGCTGCGCTCCATCCGGGCTACGATTCTTCTACGATTTCGAGAACGTCGCCCTGAACTGCGCCGGATAGCGCGCGGCCTGCAAGCCGCCGCGCGAGACGTAGGACGCCATCAGCGCGCTCCACAGTCCGGCATTGCCGAACGATTGCAGCGCCCACCAGGTGCCGAGGAAGATCGCGAGCGAGGCCAGCATCAAATTGCGCATCTCGCGCGCCCAGGTCGCGCCGATATAGATGCCGTCGAAGCCGAAGGCGAAGACGCCGGGTATGGGCGCGAGCACGACGAATGGCAGGAATTCGCGCGCGGCACGGCGGACGTTGTCGCTCGCGGTCATGAAATCGATCAGGGCCGGCCCGAACAGCGCGAACAGCACGGCGACGACGACTGCAAAGCCGAGCCCCCACAGCAGCACCAGCCGGGTCGAATCGGCAAATCCTTTTGGATCGCGTGCGCCAAGGGTGCGGCCGCAGAGCTGCTGGGCTGCGTTCGCGAGACCGTCGAGGAAGAAGGCGCTGACCAGCAGGAAATTGTTGAGCACGGAGTTGGCGGCCAGCGTCACGTCGCCGGCCTGTGCGCCCTTGGCGGTGAAGAACAGGAACGCGGCGATCAGCGCCGCGGTGCGGATCAGGATGTCGGAATTCACCGCCAGCATCCGCAACAGCTTCTCGCGGTCGAGCAAGGTACCGTACGGCACGGCGAAGCCGCCGTCGGCATAATGGCGGCAGACGATCACGCCGAGAGCGAATCCGACCGCTTCCGATAACAGCGCGGCGATCGCCGCGCCGGCGATGCCTGTGTCGTAGATCAGCACCAGCAGAATCGTCGCCACCATGTTGACGAGGTTGATGACGACCTGAAGCAACAGCGCTGAATTGGCACGGGCCTGGCCGATCAGCCAGCCGAGGATGACATAATTGGCGAGCGCGAACGGCGACGACCAGATCCGGATCTTGAAGTAGGTCTTCGCGGCCCGTGTCACACCCTCGCTGCCACCCATGAGATCGAACAGCACTGCGGCCAGCGGCAGCTGCAGGAGGATCAGCGCGGCGCCGATCAGGCCAGCTACGATGAAACCGCGCGCCAGGATCGCGCTCGGCTCGCGCGTGTCACCCGCGCCCAGCGATTGCGCGGTGAAGGAGAGCGTGCTCATGCGCAGGAAGCCGAACAGCGAGAACAGGCAGTCGAAGATCACTGACGCGATCGCGACGCCGCCGAGCAGGGCGGCATCGTCGAGCCGTCCGATCGCCGTGGTCGAGACCACGCCGATCAGCGGTGTGGTGAGGTTCGCGACCATCGCGGGACCGGCGATGGCGAACACCTGGCGGGAGCCTATCCGGGGATGAACGGGCGCGTGCATGTCAGAACACGAGCACCATGCCGTCTTCGGCGGCGAGATGCTCGACGTCATCCAGGCGCGACAGCATGTCGTCGCTCATATGGGTGAGCACGAGGCGCTTGGCGCCGATCGCGGGCAGATGTTGTTCCAAGGTTTTCAGGCTGAGATGGTTCTTGACCACCTTCTCGTACATGTAGGCTTCCGCAATGAAAAGGTCCGCGCCATTCGCCAGCGGAATGAGCGTGTCCGTCCATTCGGTATCGGCGCTGTAGGCGAGCGTGCGGCCCTCGGCCTCGACGCGATAGGCCAGGAAGGGCCCGCCGGATTCGCCGTGCACGACCGGGTAGGGTGTCACCGTCACCGCGCCAAAACTTTGGCTTTGCTGAGGCGCGAGCTCCACGACATTGAGTTCGAAGCGCTGCTTGGTTTTTGAGGAGTGCTCGAACAGAGCCTCCATCACCACACGAAGCCGCATCTCGATGCCTTGCGGGCCCGCAATCGTCAGCGGCCGCGTCCGCCGCGAGAATTGCGCGTCGAGCAGGAAGAATGGCAGCCCGGCGAAATGGTCGCCGTGGAAATGCGTGATGAGGATGAGGTCGATGTCGTTGCGGTCGATCTCGAGCCGCTTCAGCGCCGGCAGGGCCGACGCGCCGCAATCGATCAGGAAGTTGGCTTCACGCCCCGAGACGTGGAAGCAGGTGTTGAGCCTGCCGCCGGAGCCGAAGGCGTCGCCGCAGCCGACAAAACGCAATTGCATCGGCTGCGGACTCCCTAGAGCATGATCCGGACCCGAAGGGCCGCGTCAGCGCAAAGTGTGAAGCGGTTTTCCGACAAGATCATGCTCAAAAAATAAGTTACCTGCCGCGCGGCGCGCCGAACACGCGCGAGAGCAGCCAGATCGGAATCACGATGACCGCGCCGAGCAGGAAGTAGCGCCACAGCCAGTTCACGGCATCGAAGCCGAGATCCCACAGACGCTGGAACAACAGGCGAATGCTGTGGATGATATTCCAGGGGTCGAAGCCGATCGCGGCCAGCACGACACCGACCAGGATCGAGAGCAGGACCAGGCGAAACGCGACCGCCAGCGGCGTGCCGCCGAGAAAGCGGTTCAGGCCATCGCTGCGGCCGGCCGGCAAATCTCTGACGTCGTGGGCCATCGCAAACTCCTTGGGCGGATTCGCCCCGATTATAGGTCACGGCGGGGCACATGGGGAACCCGCAACCATGCGTCAATCAGCTTACCGCATTTTAATTCGGGCCGCGCGCCAGGGTCATGATTTGGCTGCGCCGCCGGCCGCGGGCTCCCTAACCTCTCCCGCGCTTGTCCGCCGAAGCCTTGGCGAAGGCGGATGCGGGAGAGGTCGCGCCCCGGGCGATGCGAAGCATCGTCCCGCGCGCGGGTGAGGGTTTTATCCTCTTGGGGAATCCCAATGCGGAGACGCCCTCTCCCCAACCCTCTCCCGCAAGCCAAGCGGGAGAGGGGGCGCACCGCCTTCGTGGTGGCAACCGAGCCTCATCTTCTTCACGCCTCAATCTCCGCCGGCTCCGCCTTCAGCATCCTCTCCAGTGTTTCCAGCCGGTCGGCCTCCCGCGGCGGTTTGTCCCAGCGCAGGCGGCTGATGCGGGGAAAGCGCATGGCGACGCCGGATTTGTGCCGCGGCGAGCGCTGGAGCCCTTCGAAAGCGACCTCCAGCACCAGTCCCTTGTCCGGTTCGTGCACGACATGGCGGACGGGGCCGAATTTTTCCGTGGTGTTGCGGCGGACGAAGCGGTCGATCTGCAACAGCTCCTCGTCGGTGAAGCCGAAATAGGCCTTTCCGACCGGTACCAGCTCGTCGCTGCCATCGCCCTCCGTCCAGACGCCAAACGTGTAGTCGGAATAATAGGACGAGCGCTTGCCATGACCGCGCTGCGCATACATCAGCACGGCGTCGATGATGTGCGGATCGCGCTTCCACTTCCACCACTGGCCCTTCGGCCGCCCCGGCAGATAAGGCGCATCGCGCCGCTTCAGCATCACGCCCTCGATGGCGTCCGCATCCTCGCCGGCGCCGGCGCTGGCAGGATCGGCGCGCGCAGCGGTCAGCGCCTCCCAGCTTGCGAACGGGACGGTGGGCGACAGGTCGATGCGGGGATCGCCAAGCTTTGCGATGAACGTCTCCAGCCGCTCGCGCCGTTCCGCGAACGGCAGCTCGCGCAAATCGTTCTCGTCGTCGCCGAGCAAATCGTAGGCGCGCAAGTGGATCGGAAATTCCTTGATCAGCTTCGGCGAGACGACCTTGCGGTTCAGCCGCTGCTGCAGGACATTGAAGCTCTGCACGCGGCCCTCGCGCAGGATCAGCAGCTCGCCGTCGATCGCGCCAGGCAGGTGCAGCGAGGGGACGAGGTCCGGAAAACTTCCCGTGATGTCTTCACCGGTGCGCGAATAGAGCCGCGCCGTGATGTGGCCGCGATCATCACGCCCTGCGACGGCTTGCACCCGGATGCCGTCCCATTTCCATTCGGCGATGTAGTCAGCGGGATCGAGTGCAGCGAAATCCATGTCCTCGATCGCATGCGCCAACATCACCGGCCGGAACGGCGCGGGATCGCGATTGACCGGTTTTTCGCCGCGGCCTTCCAGCCACGCGAACAGGTCGAGATACGGCGGCGAAAGGCCGGGCCAGATCAGCTCGATCTCATGCGGGTCCTTGCCGCCGAGCGCGGCGGCCGCGGTCTTGGCGAGACGCGCGGAGATGCCGATGCGAAGCGCGCCGGTGACGAGCTTCAGCAGCGCCCAGCGGCCGGTCTCATCGAGCTCGTCCAGCCAGCGCTCGAGCTGCTTCGGCAGCTCGATCTTGCCGAGCGTGCGCAGTGTGGTGACGACTTCGGTCAGGGTCGGAGGCGGCGGGTTGTTGTGGTTGCTTGGCTGAGGCGAATCCTTGGCATCTCGCCCGCGGTACCCCCCTCCCTGACCCTCCCCCACAAGGGGGGAGGGAACGGAGAGAGTGGTGCGTCCATTACTGACTGAATCACTATTGGCTGTCGTGCTGGTTGGCAGCGGCATGCGCTGCTGCGCTCCCTCCCCCCTTGTGGGGGAGGGCTGGGGAGGGGGGGAGCCCGGAAAAGACTCGTCACTGCCATGCGCCTGCCTCGGCCACATCAGCGCCACCGTTTCCGAGAGATCGCCGACATAATCGTATGACAACCCGAACAGCACCGGATCCGTGCGTGCCGCGATGAGATCGCGGATCAACGCGGGCTTGGCGTGCTTGAAGCTGAGCGCGCCGGTGAGTGCGGCCAGTGCATAGCCACGATCGGGATCGCCGACTTCGCGAAAATAGCCGGTGATCAGCCGCAGCTTGTTGTTGCGGCCGGGCTCATAGGCGAGGCGGTCCAGAAGCTCCGCGAAGCGGTTCATGCTTCGGCCTCGTCTTGAATCGGCGTCTCGCTCTCCTCCTCGTCGCCATAGCCGACGAGATCGAGCGGCCGCGCTTTCAGGCCTTTGCTCTGACACCAATGCACCAGCGCATCTTCCTGGCCGTGGGTGACCCAGATCTCGCCGGCGCCGGTCGCGGCGATGGTGGCGGTGAGGCCGTCCCAATCGGCGTGGTCGGAGATCACCAGCGGTAGCTCGATGCCGCGCTGCCGCGCGCGGGCGCGCACGCGCATCCACCCGGATGCGAACGCGGTGACGGGATCGGGAAAGCGACGTGTCCAGAGATCGGATGTCGCCGACGGCGGTGCCAGCGTGATGGTGCCGGCGAGCGCCGCTTTCTTCACGCCTTTCACGGGCCGCAATTCGCCAAGTTCGATGCCGCGGTTCTGATAGTAATGCGTGATCGTCTCCATCGCGCCATGGAGATAGATCGGCGCGTCGTAGCCGGCCTGGCGCAGCAGCGCGATCACGCGCTGCGCCTTGCCGAGCGAATAGGCGCCGACGAGATGCGCACGCTCCGGAAACAGCGCGACCGAGGCCAGCAACTTCCTCACCTCGTCGGCGGCATCGCCGTGACGAAACACCGGCAGCCCAAAGGTGGCCTCGGTGATGAAGACGTCGCAAGGCACGAGCTCGAACGGCGTGCACGTCGGATCGGGCGCGTCCTTGTAGTCGCCGGAAGCGACGATGCAGGTGTCGTTGCAGGTCACCGCGATCTGCGCCGAGCCCAGCACGTGTCCGGCCGGGTGAAACTTGACGGTGACGTCGCCGAGCCGGATCTCCTCGCCATAGCGGATCGCTTGCATCGAGCCGGCAAAATTCTCGCCGTAGCGCAGCCGCATCATGTCCAGGGTTTCCTGCGTCGCCAGCACCGCGCCGTGGCCGGCGCGGGCATGATCGGAATGGCCGTGGGTGATCACGGCCCGCTCGACCGGGCGCACAGGGTCGATATGGAAGCCGCCGGGCTTGCAGCACAGGCCGGCAGCAACTGGCAGCAGGATGTCTTGCGGGCGCATGGGTGGTCATATAGGGACCGGTGCTCCGATATTCATCCGTCATGTGCGGGCTTGACCCACGCATCCATCCACTTAAACAGTGCTTTTTTTGATCGATTGCCGGTGACCCGGCACGATAAGTGTTGGTTCCAAGATGCCCTTGCGCCTATTCCTGACCTCCGGCGATCTCATGGCCGACCGTCGCTTCGAGTTCGCGCGCGACCTCCAGCTCAAGGGCGATCTGCCGGAGGCCGCGGACCTGCTGGAGCAGGCGATCGAGCTCGCGCCTGATTTCACCTCGGCCTGGTTCACGCTCGGCGAAATCCGTCAGCAGCTCGGCGAACGCGACAAGGCGATCGCGGCGTTTCGAGAATCGCGCCGGTCCGATCCTGGGGATCAGCACGGCGCCGGCCTGCATCTGATGCGGCTTGGCGACGCCGAGATGGCGGAGATGCCGAAGGCCTATGTGCAGGCCCTGTTTGACCAATATGCTCCGCGCTTCGAGCACACGCTGATCAACGATCTCGGCTATCGCGCCCCGAGCTTGATCTTCAAGGCGGTCCTGGCCTCACGCGTCGCTGCCAAGAAGCCCGCCTTTTTCAAGCGCACCATCGATCTCGGCTGCGGCACCGGGTTAGCTGCCGCCGCCTTCGCCAAGCAGGTCGATCATTTCATCGGCATCGATCTGTCGCCCGGCATGATCAAGCAGGCGCGCGCCACCAACCTCTATGCCGAGCTCGAAGTCGCCGACATGATCGAAGGCCTGCGCGGCAAGAGTGATGCGAGCGCGAACCTCGTCGTCGCCGCGGATGCCTTCGTCTATCTCTCCGATCTTGCGCCGGTGCTCACCGAGGCAAAGCGCGTGCTTGCAGCCGGCGGCGTGCTCGCCTTCACGCTGGAGACGCATGACGGCCGTGGCATCGTGCTCGGCGAAGGCCTGCGCTATGCCCATTCCGCGGAATATGCGCGCGGCGCCATCGCGAAGGCCGGGCTCAAGCTTCTCACGCTGGAGTCGGCCTCGCCGCGCAACGAGAACAACGAGCCGGTACGCGGCCTTGTCATCGTCGCCGAGAAAACTTGAGTCTAGGCGCTAGCCAATCTGTAATTTGAGCGTCATTGCGTCGCAAAGCGCGACTTCCCACTTGCGAGCCGTGCTGCGATGCCAGCACAATGCGCGCACCAGGGAGAAAATAATAATGACCAAGAATCCATCGCGGCGCGATTTCAGCGCCGCCGCGCTCGCCACCATCGCCGCATCCACCTTGCCCGCGCCATATGTCTGGGCCGCGGAGAAGAAATACGATGCGGGTGCCAGCGACACCGAGATCAAGATCGGCCAGACCGTGCCGCATTCCGGCCCCGGCTCGCTCTATGGCGTGCTCGGCCGCATCGGCGAAGCCTATTTCCAGATGCTGAACGAGAAGGGCGGCATCAACGGGCGCAAGATCAAGTTCCTTACCATGGACGACGCCTACAGCGCGCCGAAATGCGTCGAGGCGACGCGGCGCCTAGTCGAGCAGGAAGAGGTGCTGGCGCTGTACGGCTCGCTCGGTACCGCGCCGCAGACCGCCGTGCACAAATACCTGAACTCCAAGGGCGTGCCGCAGCTCCTGCTCAACACCGGCGCGTCGAAGTGGAATAACCCGAAAGAGTTCAAATGGACCATGGCGGGCCTGCCGCTCTATCCGACCGAGGCGCGCATCCTGGCCCGCCACGTCGTCAGCGTGAAGCCGAACGCCAAGATCGGCATCCTCTATCAGAACGACGATTTCGGCCGCGACTTCTTGGGTCCCTTCAAGAAGGTGCTGACTGACGCCGGCGGCACCGCGCAGGTGATCATGGAGCAGACCTACGATCTCACCGAGCCGACCGTCGATTCCCAGCTCATCAACCTCTCGAAGTCGGGCGCCGATGTCTTCTACAACATCTCCACCGGCAAGGCGTCGTCGCAGTCGATCCGGAAAGTGGCCGAGCTCGGCTGGAAGCCGCTGCAGCTGCTGTCGGCCGGCTCGACCGGCCGCTCCATCCTCAGTGCCGCGGGCCTGGAGAACGCCACCGGCATCGTCGCCATCCGCTACAACAAGGAAGTCGGCCTGCCGAAATGGGAGAAGGATCCGGACGTGATGGCGTTCGAGGAGCTGCGCAAGAAGTACACGCCGGCGATCGATCCCGATAACACCATTGCCTTCGCCGGCTACGGCCAGGCCGTGACCATGGGCGAGATCCTGCGCCGCTGCGGCGACGATCTCACCCGCGCCAACGTGCTGAAGCAGGCGTCAAACCTCAACGGTTTCCACTCGCCCTACTTCCTCGACGGCGTCACCTACAGCTACACGCCCGCGGACTACACGCCGATGAAGACGCTGTTCATCTCCACCTTCACCGGCAAGGACTGGGACATCTCCGACAAGCCGATGTCGGAGTAGGGGCCCCGCTGCCGCTTCCCCTCTCCCCGCTTGCGGGGAGAGGGGAACAGCCCACCCCTCGACGAACCCACCGCCACGGCTTACCTCTTATGCCGTGCCGCCCCGCATCCTCAAATCCCCGGCCGAGACGCCTGCGCTGTTGCCCGACCGCTTCAATGCGTGGTTCGCGGCCCGCGGCTGGTCGCCGCGCGCGCATCAATTGGCGCTGCTGGAGAAGGCGCGCGAGGACCGCTCGGCGCTCTTGATCGCGCCCACCGGTGCCGGCAAGACGCTGGCGGGATTTCTGCCGACGCTGGTGGAGCTGTCTTCTGAAGCAGCTCAGCGGGAGACTGGCGCGAAGAAAAGCCTCATCTCCACCGGCCGCAGCCTGCAGCGCACCGGCGGCCTGCACACGCTCTACATCTCGCCGCTGAAAGCGCTCGCCATCGATATCGCGCGCAACCTGGAGCGGCCGATCGCCGAGATGGCGCTGCCGATCAAGGTCGAGACCCGCACCGGCGACACGCCGGTGTCGCGCCGGCAACGGCAGCGGCGCTATCCGCCGGATATTCTGCTGACCACGCCCGAGCAACTTGCGCTGCTGCTGTCCTCCGACGACGCGCCGTTCCTGTTCTCCTCGCTCAAGCGCATCGTGCTCGACGAGCTGCACGCGCTGGTGACCTCCAAGCGCGGCGATCTGCTCTCGCTCGGGTTGGCGCGGCTGTGGCGGCTGGCGCCGCAGCTGCGCGCGATCGGCCTGTCGGCGACCGTGGCCGAACCGGATCAGCTCGCGCGTTTCCTGGTGCCGCAGCCCGCAGGCAAGCAAGCCGCTGCGGACATCGTCATCGCGGGCGGCGCGGCGCCTCCTGAGGTCGAGATGCTCGACACCCGCGAAAGCCTGCCCTGGGCCGGCCACAGCGCGCGCCATGCGCTCCCTGAAATCTACGAGCTGATCAAGGCGAACAAGACCACGCTGGTCTTCGTCAACACCCGCAGCCAGGCCGAGATGCTGTTCCAGAATCTCTGGAGCATGAACGACGACGGCCTCGCCATTGCGCTGCATCACGGCTCGCTCGACGTCGCCCAGCGCCGCAAGGTCGAGGACGCGATGTCGGCGGGCAGACTGCGCGGCGTGGTCTGCACCTCCTCGCTCGACCTCGGTGTCGACTGGGGCGATGTCGATCTCGTCGTCAATATCGGCGCGCCCAAGGGATCCTCGCGCCTGATGCAGCGCATCGGCCGCGCCAATCATCGCCTCGACGAAGCCTCGCGCGCGGTGCTGGTGCCGGCCAACCGCTTCGAGGTGCTGGAGTGCCGCGTCGCCATCGATGCCATCGCCGAGAATGCGCAGGACACACCGCCGCTGCGCACGGGCGCGCTCGACGTGCTGGCTCAGCACGTGCTCGGCTGCGCCTGCGGCGAGCCCTTTCTCTCGGACGAGCTCTATGAGGAGGTGCGCACCGCCGCGCCCTACGCAAACCTGTCGCGTCAGGACTTTGACGACGTCGTCAATTTCGTCGCCTCCGGCGGCTACGCGCTGAAGACCTATGAGCGCTTCGCCCGCATCAAGCAGGACAAGGAGGGCCGCTGGCGCGTCGCCAATCCAAAAGTGCGGCAGAGCTACCGCATGAATGTCGGCACCATCGTCGAGGACGACATGCTGAAGGTGCGCCTGGTGCGCTCGCGCGGCGGCCAAGGAAAAGCAGGCGGCGCGACCGGGGTGATCGCGCGCGGCGGCAGGCTGCTTGGCGAGATCGAGGAAGCCTTCATCGAGGGCTTGAGCCCCGGCGACACCTTCGTGTTCAGCGGCGACGTGGTGCGCTACGAGACCCTGGTCGAGGATCAGGTCTATGTCTCGCGCGCGCATGACAGGGATCCGAAGGTGCCGTCCTATATGGGCGGCAAATTCCCGCTCTCGACCTATCTCGCCGAGCGCGTGCGCCGCCTGCTCGATGACGGCCGCGCATGGGCTGGCTTGCCGGAGCAGGTGCGCGACTGGCTGTCGCTGCAAAAGCATGTCTCTCGCGTGCCCGCGGTGCGCGAGCTCCTGGTCGAGAGCTTTCCGCGCGCCAACAAGCATTATCTCGTCTGCTATCCCTTCGAGGGCCGTCTCGCGCACCAGACCCTCGGCATGCTGCTGACGCGTCGCCTCGAGCGCGACCGCGCCCGGCCGCTCGGCTTCGTCGCCAACGAATATGCCGTGGCGATTTGGGGGCTCGGCGATCTCTCCTTCATGATCCGCGACGGCCGGATCAATCTCGACGCGCTATTCGATCCCGATATGCTCGGCGACGATCTCGAAGCCTGGCTCGCCGAATCCGCGCTCATGAAGCGCACCTTCCGCAATTGCGCGATCATCTCCGGCCTGATCGCGCGGCGGCATACCGGCGAAGAGAAGAGCCGCCGCCAGGTGCTGTTCTCGACCGATCTGGTCTACGATGTCTTGCGCAAGCACCAGGCCGACCACGTGCTGCTGCGCGCCGCGCGCGCCGATGCCGCCACCGGCCTGCTCGACCTGCGCCGCCTCAGTGACATGCTGATGCGCATCCAGGGCCGCATCACGCATCGGGAACTCGACCACGTCTCCCCGCTCGCCGTCCCCGTGATGCTGGAAATCGGCCGCGAGTCAGTTTATGGCGAAGCTGCAGACGAGCTGTTGGCGGAGGCCGCCGATGAGCTGGTCAAAGAGGCGATGGGATAGAGAATTTTGCCAGTGAGGCGCGCTGATCCATCCACATCGTCATGCCCGGGCTTGACCCGGGCATCCACGTCTTTGTCTCTGCGGCAAGAACGTGGATGGCCGGGACAAGCCCGGCCATGACGGAGCACGTGGCATTTTCGGTGACGACGACGCGCAGCGTCGATGTCACCGGCGTGTCGTTTCACGCCGATCTCTCCGGCGCATTGTTCTGGGAAGAGCAGCGTCTGCTCGTCGTTTCCGATCTGCATCTGGAAAAGGGTTCCAGCTTCGCCACGCGCGGCGTGCTGCTGCCGCCCTACGATACGCTGGCGACGCTGAGCCGCCTTGCTGCTGTCATCTCCCGCCATGATCCACGCATCGTGATCGCGCTCGGCGACAGTTTTCACGACCGCACCGCGCATGAGCGCCTCTCCGCAGAGGACCGCGACGCTGTCGCCGCACTTCAGGCCGGCCGCGACTGGATCTGGATCTCAGGCAATCACGATCCCATGCTGCCGCGCGACCTCGGCGGCACCGTCGCCGACGAAGTCGCGATCGGCCCGATCACCTTCCGCCACGAGCCGACCGGCGCAAGCGGCGAGATTGCCGGCCATCTGCACCCCAAGGCCCGCGTCTCCGCGCGCGGCCGCTCGATGGAGCGCCGCTGCTTTGCCAGTGACGGGATGCGCGCCGTGATGCCGGCCTTCGGCGCCTATGCCGGCGGCCTCAGCATCCGCGATGAAGCGTTCGCAAAAATCTTTCCGACCAATGGCTTTGTCGCACATCTGATCGGCGACCGCCGCGTCCATGCGATTGCCGCGTCGCGGTGTTATTGAAGAGCGCGCTTCGTAGGGTGGGTTAGCGAAGCGTAACCCACCTCTTTTGCATCCGTTGAGACAGACGGTGGTGGGTTACGCCTTCGGCTAACCCACCCTACGCATCCTGCAAGTTCACGCCGCCTTCGCCTGCACATCATCGCAAAACTCGGCGAGCCGATCGGCCAGCCGCAGCGTCGCGGGGGTGGCGCCCGGTGCGGCCATTAGCGCCACCTCGGTGCGGTTGATCGGCGCAAAGCCGTCCTTGGCGGTCAGCACGCGGTGGTCGGACTGGATGGCCATCTCCGACAGGATGCTCAGCCCCATGCCGGCGGCGACCGCGGCCTGAATGCCGGCGAGACTGGATGAGGTGTAGGCCGTGTGCCAGGCGCGGCCCGCGCTTTCCAGCGCGTGGATGGCGCCGGCGCGATAGATGCAGCCGAGCGGAAATCCGATCAGCGGCACCGACGACACGTTGACGTCGACCGGATGGCTCTTGCTGGTGACCCAATGCACCCGCTCGGGCCATACCGCGATGGCGTCCTTCGCGCCGGCCTCGCGCTTGTAGAGCGCAAGATCGAGCTCGCCGCGTTCGAGATCACGGGCCAGATGCTTGCTCTGGTCGGCGCGCACGTCGAGCCGCAGGCGCGGATGCGAGCGCGAGAACGCACCCAGCAGTTTCGCCAGTCGGTATGCGGCAAAATCCTCGGGAATGCCGAGGCGGATTGCGCCTTCGCCGTCGGGCTGGCGCAGCACGTCGCGCGCCTCCTCGGCGAGCGAGAGCAGCCGCCGCGCATAGAACAGCAGCCGCTCGCCGGCTTCGGTCGGACGCACGTCCTTGCCATCGCGGTGCAGCAGCACCTGGCCGACATCCTCCTCCAGCCGCTTGATCTGCTGGCTCACGGTCGATTGCGTGCGATGGACGCGCTCGCCGGCACGGGTGAAGCCGCCGGCCTCGACCACCGAGACGAAGCTGCGCAGCAGCTCGAGATCGAGCATGGCCGCCTCCATTCGAATATCCACTGGAGAGAAGTTAATCATTTAATTTCCAAATGACAAGCCGCCTTCCTAGATCGAGGGCTCCAGGAGAATGCCCTCATGTCGCTCGCCCCATCGATCGCCGTCCCCCGCAGCCGTTTCAATGCGCTGCCGCTCACTATCGGCCTGTTCTGCCTGCTCTGGAGCTACGCCTTCGTCGCCGGCAAGATCGGCGTCACCTATTGCCCGCCATTGATTCTGCTCGCCGCTCGCTTCTCGCTGGCTGGCGTTCTGATCCTGTGCGCGACCTGGATCCGCGGCGATGGCTGGTCGCTGTCCTGGCGCGACGCCGCGATCTTCGCCGTGCTCGGTATCGCCAACAACGCGCTCTATCTCGGGCTTGGCTATACCGGCCTGCAATCGGTCTCCGCCGGCCTCGGCGGGCTGATCGTGTCGGCCAATCCGGTGTTCACGGCTGCGCTCGCCGCGCTGCTGCTCGGCGAAGGCATGACCTGGCGCAAGGCGGCGGGCCTGCTGCTCGGCGTCATCGGTGTCACCTTCATCGTCTGGCACCGTTTGTCGGTCGGCACCGACAGCCTGCACGGCATCCTGTTCACGCTGGCTTCGCTGGCCTCGATCGTTGCCGGCACCATCCTGTTCAAGCTGCTGGCGCCGAAGGGTTCGTTGTGGGTCGGCAACGGCATCCAGAATCTCGCCGCCGGTATCGTGCTGGCGCCGGTCGCGTTCACCTTCGCCGATGTTCACGCGATCGTGCTCACCCCGAGCCTGATCGGCGCCTTTGCCTTCCTCGTGCTCGGCGGCTCGATCCTCGCCTACCTGCTCTGGTTTCATCTCCTGAAAGTGTGCGGAGCGACGGCGGCAAGCAGCTATCATTTCCTGATGCCGCCGCTCGGCATGCTGTTCGCCTTCATCGTGCTCGGCGAACACGTCGAGGCCCGCGATCTGCTCGGGATCATTCCAGTCGCGCTCGGCATTTATCTGGTGACGCGGCCGGCAAAGCCCGCGTCGTAACAGGAGTTCATCATGCCCGTGACCATCACCCTGATCGGCGGCCCCACTGCGCTGATCGAGATCGACGGCTTTCGCCTGCTCACCGACCCGACCTTCGATGCGCCCGGTGCCTATCAACTGCCGCATGTGAAGCTGGAGAAGACGATCGGACCTGCAGTGAGGCCCGACGCGATCGGCCCGGTCGATGCGGTGCTGCTCAGCCACGACCAGCACTCTGACAATCTGGACAACTCCGGCCGCGAATATCTCTTCAAGGTCAAGCGGGTGCTGACGACCGAGGCGGGCGCAAAGCGCCTCGGCGGTCATGTCGAGGGCCTTGCGCCCTGGAGCGCCGCGCATCTGAGGGATGGCGACGGCAATACGCTGACGATCACCGCAACGCCCGCGCGCCACGGCCCGGCCGGCATCGAGCCCCTGTCGGGTGATGTCATTGGCTTCGTGGTGTCGTCGAGCCGGAAGGACACGCGTCCGGTCTATATCAGCGGTGACACCACCTGGTTCGACGGCGTCGCCGAAGTCGCGCGCCGCTTCAAATGCGGGGTGGTGCTGCCCTTCGCAGGCGCGGCGCAAACGCGCGGGCCGTTTCATCTCACCATGGACACCAACGACACCATCGAGACTGCGCGTGCCTTTCCCGATGCGATGATCGTGCCGGTGCACACCGAAGGCTGGGCGCATTTCCGCCAGAACAGCGAGGATCTGCGCAAGACCTTCGACGTGCTCGGCTTCGGGACGCGGATACGCCTGCTGGAGCCGGGCGTGCCGACGGTGATCGAGGCGCTGTGATGAAGGCCGTCATTCCGGGGCGACGCGAAGCGTCGAGCCCGGAATCCATCGCGCCACCAACTCTGTGGACGGATGGATTCCGGGCTCGCGCTACGCGCGCCCCGGAATGACGGAGGCTAATCCTTCCGGAACACGATCGACGCCATCCATCCCGTCATCAGCGCCATCGCCGCCGTAGCGAGGCCGTAGATCAGCCCGTTTTGCCGCGCGGTGGTGGCGACGAACTGCTCGAAGCCGACCTTGACGATTTCGAAGGCGGTCTCGGTCTTGCCGATAAACGCGCCGTTCGCAAACAGCTTGATCTCGACCTCATAGGTGCCGATTGGCACCTCCGCCGGCAGCGGAATGCCGGTGCGGAACAGCGTCGGCGTCAGGAACGTCACCGCGCTCGCATCCTCGCGGTAGAGGCCGCGCTGGGTGCGCAGGCGGATGAAGGCGGATCGGAACGCATCGTTCGGCACCACGTCGGCATAATCGCCGCTGACGCGCTGGGTCAGCCGCACGTTGTTGAGCCCGATCTGCTGCCGCCGCGCGATCTCGGGCGAGGTGATGGCGTCGAAGGGACGATTGGCGAACAGCGCCAGATAGCTCGGCACCTGCAGGAATTGCCGGTAGTCGGTGTTGATCCAGATGCCGAAGGTGCGTTCTTTCCGCCGCGTCACCATGTCGGCGCGCGGGCCCATCACGGTGACGACGAGATCGTAAGCCGTGCGGTCGGCCGGCGTCGTCGCATCCTTCTCGACCGAGCCGAACAGCACCAGCTCCTCGCCGGAATAGTTCGGCGTCACCGTGACGCGGTGGTTGGAGACCGACACGATCAGTCGCTCGGCGCGCGCGGCGCCGCAGACCAGCAGGATGAGAAGAGCTGCGAGAAGCGTGCGCATCATCCGCTTACTCCGAGCTCACGGATGGTGAAGAGGTCCTCGGGGCGGATCACCAACTCGATCGCGAAGCGGACGCCGACCGAGAGGATCAAAAGGCCCAGCAGCAGCCGCAGCTGCTCGCCGCGGATCTTCTGTCCCGCACGGGCGCCGAACTGCGCGCCGGTGACGCCGCCGACCATCAGGATCAGCGCCAGCACGGCGTCGACGAGGTGATTGGTCACCGCGTGCAGCATGGTCGCAAACAGCATCGTGACCAGGGTGAGGACCATGGAGGTCCCGATCACGGTCGAGGTCGGCACCCGCAACAGATAGATCATGATCGGCACCAGGATGAAGCCGCCGCCGATGCCCATGATGGCGCCGATGAAGCCGATCACGATGCCGACGACCACCACGGGAATCACCGACAGGTAGATCTTCGAGCGCTTGAACCGCATCTTCAGCGGCAGGCCGTGGATCCAGTTATGCGTGCGGCGTGGCGGCACCGCGCCGCGACGGGTCCGCATCAACGCGCGCAGGCCTTCGGAGAACATCAGGCTGCCGACGGTGCTGAGCAGCAAGACGTAAGAGAGCGCGATCATCAGGTCGAGCTGGCCGAGCGCGCGGAGCTGGGTGAAGGTCCACACCCCCAGCGCCGTGCCGGTCACGCCGCCGCAGAGCAGGACGCTCGCCAGCGCCGGATCGATCGCGCGCCGCCGCCAATAGGACAGTGCGCCGGAAAAGGACGAGGCCGCGATGTGGCTCGTGACGGAGGCAACCGCGACCGCCGGCGTGATGCCGATGAAGATCAGAAGCGGCGTCATCAGGAAGCCGCCGCCGATCCCGAACATGCCGGACACGAAGCCGACCGCGGCGCCCATGGCGAGCACCAGGAAGACGTTGACCGGAAGATCGGCGATCGGAAGGTAGAGCTGCATTGAACCACGCGCCGGGCGGGACGGATCGACTAACGCGGAATGCTCGCGGGAAGGTCGGAACGATTGCCGCCCCCCTCAATAGCGGAATTCGCTGGCGGGCGGGACCGGGAATTTTGGGCGGGGTGAATGGGCGTGACGAGAGCGTGACGATATCCGCGATCGTCGCCACAACGGAGGTGAGCTCCCTCCCTCGCTTGCGGGGGAGGGTTGGGGAGAGGGTGTCTCCGCAGTGGGCCTCCCCAAGAGGATGAAACCCTCACCCGGCGCTACG
>NZ_PSRT01000166.1 GCF_004212635.1 Bradyrhizobium genosp. SA-3
TTGACCCGTCAGTGGTCGGGCATGTGCTGAGCGGCAACTATGGTTCTGCAGTGCGCTCCCTGATCAGCGCGGGATCGAATGCCGTCACCGGCAACACGCCGCGCGTTCGGCAAGCTGTGGCGGATCTTCTCTTGCGCAACGGCGCCAACACGACTGGCCCCGAGCTCGAGCAGCTTGTCGGCGAGACCGTCCGCCGCATTCAGTTCGTGCAGGAAATGGCGCGCGGTGCGCGTAGTGCGGCGAGCGGTGCAATCGCAGCAGCGCCGTCCGCAACCAAGAAACCGAAGATGTTCCCCACAAGGAAAGCCAATTGATGAGTGAGCGAAATCAGGAAACGGGGCAATTCACCACCACGGCTTATGGTGAGGAAGGGCTTTTGCGAGACGCTGGTTACGTGCCCTACAAGGACGATAGCGCCTCTGAGCAGCCGGACGAGCTGACCGTAGACGATGCCGCAGCCAACCTCACGGCTTCGCGTACTGCGGAAGCTGAGATTAGGACTTTTAGTCCGATCGATCTGCCAGACAACGTAGCTCTCACGCTGGACCAGGCCGCGAAGCTTCGCAGCGATGCTATAGACGCGGAGCGGACCCAGGCTCAGCAGGATGAGGACGAAAATTTCCGCAAAGAGATCGACGAACTGCGCGGCGTAACGACTGAAGAGAAAGTCGCAGAGCCGGCCTTTGATCCTGAAAAGGCGATGGAGCATCCCCAGGTAAAGGATGCAATCCAGAAGGTTACGGCCGAGACCGAGGCGGCCCGGCTCCAGCACGTCAGCGGCCTAGCGGCTGCAACGCAGATGGCGGAAGCAACGTTCTTTAGCCAGTTTCCCGAGCTCGCCGGCCTTGATGGCGAACAGCGCGTTCAAGCCTTCGCGGCAATTGCGCAGAATGATCCTCAGCGCGCCGAGCAAATCAGGGCGAGCGTCAACGGCATCGCAAACCTGTTCCAGCAATACAGTGCTGAGAACGGCAAGCTGACTGCCGAGCGCGAAGCGAAGTTCAAAGTCTACGCCAAGGCAGAGAGCGACCGTTTCGAGGAAATGATCAAGGACACTCCGAAGGCCCGACGCGCCGAGATCGAGGGTGCGATCGTCGAGGCAATCAAAGAATACGGCGGCGACGCCCAGGAATTTGCGAGGCTGATGCAGGGCAGCGAGTTTGCGAGCGCAACCGTACAGCGATTGCTGTGGGATGTTGGCCGGCTCCGCCTGGTTGACAAGGCCGCCAAACCTGCGCCGGGACGCCAGCCGCTTCCCCCGGTGCAGAGGCCGGGCGCCCGCGGATCAGTTAAGGCAGCCAACGAGGCGCGGTCAGTTGCTGCTCTGTCCGCTCGGTTGGCCGAGAGTGGAAGCATTGACGATGCAGTGGCGCTTTACCAGGCGCGCCGGAAAGGCTGACAATGGACGACAACCGAACTTTTATCGATCAAGACCTATCCCGCTCGGTGCATGTCACGGGTAGGGAATCCACACCTGACGAAATGGCGATGGAGTTTGCCAAGCTGGGTTTGGCTGAACGTGTCGAGCATCTGGAGTTGATCGCGGGTGAAGACCGGGAATATTCGGTCGAAGAGGCCGCAAAGCAATTCCGCTACCGTAAGGCGCTGGCTTCGATGCACGAGCGGTTGCGCAAGGTGGGCCGGTGACCGAAAGCCTGTTTCAGAATTGGTGCACGTTGAACGGTGTGCAGCCGGTCCCGGTGGCGCCGCATGTTGTCGCGCGGTTCATTGCGGACATTACCCCACTCGGCATCGACAAGGTTTGGCCGGCAGTGCAGGAGATTTCCCGCACTCACTACACGGTCGGTCTGGCCGACCCGACGCTAGGCCATCCGGTGGCGACGCTTGTTACGGAGATTGGGGCGGTTGAGCCGCCGCGGTCCTGGGACAAGGAACACAAGCTGCGCTTCAAGTCGCTGCCGTATGACTTGCAGCTCTATATCGCGGCCAAGGAAGCACAGCGAGAGGTTACGATGCGTCGCGTGTTTAGCGAGCGCGACAACCTCAAGAACGAATTGAAGGCAATCAAGGAAGCAGCATGAAAGTCGCCAAGAGTGTTGAGGAGCGCATTCGCGAAGCGATGGCGGATGCAAACGCCTATATCGACAAGCGAGCGGCCGAAGTCGCGAAGACCTGTCCGGGCGTCCCGCTCGGCTCTATCCGCAATTCCATCACTCGCGGCATACGTTGCGCTTGTGCAGCGGCATTGCTGATCGCTGAGGAAAGCGATGGCCGGGCTGCTTGATCGCATCGCCGATCCGACCTTGTGGGCTGAGGTGGAGGAGCGTAACGCGTTGGTTGCCCATCTCGCGAATTGGGCCGGCACGACACCCGACAATGCGCGGGCCTGGCTGGACGCAAACGACGCCCAGGCGATCGAGACCGCACGGCGTATCCTCAATTCCGAGCCGTACACTGACGTTCCAGTGGAGCATTCGTATCACTGATGAGCTGGGCATCGAAGATCAAGGCACACGGGCAGAAGCAGGCGCGAGCTAAGGCCCCTGCCCGCCCCAAGCCCGTCGTGCAGGAGTGTTACGTTACGGTACGGCGGCCGACCGAGAATGACCCCGGCGAGGTGGCGCCGGCCTATTTCACCGTTGAAAACGATCACATCACGCTGACAACGGATCGCGGCGAGCCGATCGGCAAGCCAGTGGCTTTGAACGGGCAAGATCCCCGCCGAATTGCCGGCGTACTGGCACATCAAAAGCGGAAAGACGGCGGCGACTTCAACCGGCGGCTGGAGTATTCCTCTGGGGGGATCGTCTGATGCTAGATATTGAACACTCTTGTCCCGACCGGCGGCGCAAATTCGCCCAACTCAGCCAACCCGCAGGTAATGGCTTCCTTAGCGGTCAGGAACAGATCGGCGCTCCTGTGGACGCTCCACTGGTCCTCCGACAGGGAGAGATGGGCGCGCAGAATGGCCTCGGTGCGCTGATCGTCGGCCACAACACTGTGTGCGATGGCGTTAAGGCGCTCGGCCGTTGCCGGCTGACCGGGGGAAGTCGTTCTATGGATCATGAAGGTTGCGTATGTGCTAACCTTACGTTTCTTCGCGCCGAGATAGGCGATTGTTGCGATCGAGCTGACATTTCCCGCGTTGTAGAGCGTTAGATCAACGGGAAACGTTCGGAAGAAATTGTAGAGGCAGACGCCATCGGAGACGTTCCCTCCCCACGATTGAAACAAGATGTGCAACTCGGGATTTTGCGCGATGTTTTGGGCGCTGGTCATCGAGTTAAAGAACTTGGCGACAGCCTGCGTGTCAATTCCACCCGCGAACACCGCGTAGATGCTATTTGTCGTTGGCGCTGATTGCTGATCCATGGAAGCCCCCCCCGTTCGGGCACTCAACCGAAACGGGCGCTCAAATGCAATGCCCAAATTGAACCGCATGACTATCAATAATCATCCCGCATGGATGTGGAGATGAGCCATGGACGTGATCGATCCTCACAACGTCACCGACCTGTTTTTTGACGGCATCCACGAAGTGAAAATCATGGCGGGCGTTGTCCGCATCACGCTCTACAGCCGACAGGATGACACAGGCGTTGTTGTCGCGCGGCTCGCGTTGCCTCTCTCGGAATTTCCCGATGTGATCCAGGCGCTCGCCATTGCGCAAGCCGAGGCGGCAAAGAGCCAGCCGCCAACGAATTGATGCCGGACCTGTTGCTTAGCGCGGCAGATTTTTGCGCTTCAGTGCTGCAATTATGTTGCCGATCAATGCCCCAAGCCCGGCGCCGGCAAACATGAGCGCGAGCACCGCGAGGCCCAGCAGCACCACAACGGCCAGTCCGTCCATCAGCATCATGAACATAGGGTTCTAGCCTCCCGACGGGAATCAACCGGAGCGGGCGCACGAAAGCAACTCCCCGAGAGGGAGTGATTTCGTTAGCAAATCAGGGTAAGCTGTCCGTGGGTGTGAGAACCCGGACCGAAATAGGCCGGCCGTCGATTGGCGTCGATGGCTGCCGAAAGCGCAGCAGGCCTTGGCGGGCTTGCTAGGGCGCTACTGGAGCGCCTTGGCGGGCGCGCCGTTCTGGCTTTATGCCGGGGGCGTTGCGCCATGTCCAGAGCCTTGCGGCTTAAAAGCGCGGCGACCTGTCTTTCGGCAGGTTCTCACCCCCCGGCTGCCCGAGCCGATTTCGGGCAAACGGCTGTGAGAAGCCAAACCGAAAGAACCACCATGAAAAACCAACACGTCCTAGACGCCCTTGGCGAGCCCCAGGAATCGTTCGCCGCGCTCGCGGCTGCCGTGCACCCCGCCTGGCACCAGGCCATCATACGACTCGCCAACGTCGGGGAGCGCATATGCGAGCGGCTGGGGTGGGTCTTGGATCATAACCAGGACAACGACCCTAGCAGCGAGTACGCCAGAAACTGCCGGGAGCTGGTCGATATGATGCTGGAATATCTCGACGGCATCGATCCTGATCCGGATCTCGAACCTTCGTTCGGTTCGGTACCGTATGGCTACGGTCCCGGCGCCGACGAATGCGAGCCGCCAGAGGATGCGGAGCCGTCCCTAGGCTCTCTCGACCGCGCTCTAGATCAAGTCCGCTGGGCGATGGGCGCTTGCGACGATCTCGAGCATGAGCACGATGGGCGCGAGCCTGAAGAGCGGGAGGATGATCCCGCCGAGAGCGGGATTGCCGATTGGGAAGGCCTGTTGGAACAGGTTGGCATGCGGGACTGGACCGGCACCGTGATGGCCTGAGAGAGCGCTGCCGGGCTCGAAATTCCCTGTCCCCCCGGCAGCGTTTCATTCTCAAACTGAGCACTGAAATCCCAGTTGGTTTTCACTGTGCAGAGTTCATGCCAAAGGTTTGTGACAGGCCCGCCGGTTCACGCTGGCGGGCCTCGCCGTTTGAGTCGGTATGCGATCAGTCGAAGGGCGATGGCACCGGCGAAAATTGCCACGCCCAAGGAGGTGAAAACGTCAGGATCGAAGCCTTGGTCGATTGTACGTTCGTTTGTGCGCTGGGAGGCAAAGACAGGCGCAAGTAATTGATTTTGTTGATATTCTGGCGGAAGGGGTGGGATTCGAACCCACGGTACCCTTGCGGGCACGCCGGTTTTCAAGACCGGTGCCTTAAACCACTCGGCCACCCTTCCGGATCAGTATTTTCAATGGCTTAGCGTCGGCTGTAGCCGAACGCAACGCGAACTTGGACCCATTCTGGACCCAACGAGTGGTAGCGGTCATCAACCGCATATTGGCGCCGCTTGCAAGCAACATCGCACCGAACATCACAGGTCAGGCGACGCGGTGCCCCCTACTTCAAGAAGCTCGCCGCCAAGGCGCCAAGCGCCGCGGCGACGGACTGGTTAGCATTCTTGGACCGCTTCCGCTTCGCGTAACTCCGGAGAAGAACGGCCGGGTCATCGCCGATCCGCTGAGCCACGGTATGGACAGGAATGCCGGCATCAAGGAGCGCCGTCGAGTGGATGCCTCGCAGGTCGTGGAACCTTGTCTTGCCAAAGCTGGGAAGCTCGGCCTTGCGGGCCTGCTCCCTGAGATAGTCAGCCCGGCGCGCGAATTCCTTTGAGAAGTTGCGCGGGTTGCGCGGCTTGGTGAAATCGAAGTCCTCGCCGGGTTCGGGCGCCGCCGGAAACATCAGGGCGACGGCCGGCAGCTTGATGAGCGATAGGTCGACCGAGACTGTCCCATCGGGAATGCCCGCGAGGATCCGCTGCTGAAGCTCCCTCTCCTTTCGGAGCATGGCTAGCGTGGCATCATCGATCTCAATCGTGCGAAGGCCGCGCTTAGTCTTTGGCGGTTTGAGCCTCAGGCCGAATTTCTTTGTCTGTTCCCACGCGCGCTCAATGCGGAGCGTCTTCTTCTCAATGTCGAGATCGGTCCAGCGAAGCGCCAGCAGTTCATTGCGCCGCGCTCCCGTGGCCGCGGCGAGTACGACGACGGGGTAAAGGCTGGATGGCTCGAAGCCCGCGATCAGCCGAGCAAGCTCGGCGTCGTCCAGGCCCTCGCCGATCTCATCAACTTCCGCCTCCTCATCATCGAAAATCTCCCCTTCGGGGTTTGGGACTTGCTCGACCCGCAGCATGGGATTGCTGGCGATCGTGCCCTTCCGATGGGCGGTCGCTAGACAGGCCCCGAAAACGGTATGAACGTGATGCGCCGTCCTCGGCGCGATCTCGCCCCTGGTCTCGATGTTGGCGTAAAGCTTGTCGATCTCAGGCGCGCGCAGTTGCTGCAACGGACGTTGCCCGAGTACCGGTTTCACATGCGTCCGCAGCAACTGCCCGTAGCGTTCCAAGGTCCGCTGGCTGACCTTCTTGCGTCGGCGACCTGGCGCCCCAGCATCCAACCATTGTTCGATCCAGTCGCCGACGGTCACTTTCGTCGGGTCTACGTGATCGCCTGTGTCGGCGTCACGTAAGCGCGCCCGCAATTCCTTGCGCGCGTCGCCAAGCGTACCACGGACCGTCTTGGTGAACCGCTTGCCGTTCACGCGGTACCGAAGGCGATAGACACCCTCCCCGCGCTGATCGATGCTCCCCTCGCCATGGGATCGTTTTGCGGCTCGGCCGTTTGGCTCTTTCGACATTCGATGCCTCATTCCGCAGCTGCTTCTGGCAGCAGAAGTTGACGGATAATCTGGATGCCTTCGAAAGTTAGTTGCGCATCGACCAGCAGAGCCACCGCGCCGCTTCGATCACGGTGGCCAAACTCGCAAGTCCCTTTTCCCGGCCGGCGCTTCCACCCGAAGACAATCATCGCCCTTGGCTCCCGCCTATAGACGTGGATCGACGTGTGACCGTCCAGCTTCGGCGCCGGCGGAATGGCTGCCTGCTCGGAGAGCAAGAAGCTCAATGCCTCAACGAATGTTCGTGCCCCAGTCCAGGGGCAACGATCTCCCTTCTTCCCAACGAACGGCGCGAAGGCGAGCCTTTGGACGCGTTCGTCGGTATCGGAGAGGTTGTCAGTGGCCAAAACAGCGGTGAGCAGACGAGCGACCGTGTCGGGCGTGGCTTCCGCTCCGCTGCCGCGTCCGCGGCCCTTTGGAGCGGGCAGGAGGCTCATCCGGACAAGCGCGCGCTGGCGCTCGTACAGAGCCTGTTCGGTTAGCCCCAAAAGGGGCGCCAAAGTCGGGAGAAGGCTGGTCAAACTGGTCATGGCCATTCCAAACTAGACAAGATTTCTGGTGAGTGTCCAGAAATAAATGTTGTGAGTTCGGCTCAATCGAGTTTATATCTGGTCAATCACCAGAAATCGGAGCGAGCCGTTATGAGTGTGAATTCGACCCCAGAACAGGAGAGCCGACGGCTCGTTTACGACCTTTGGCCCGAAGTCGGTCAGATGCTCGGCATCACGAAATATGCCGCGTACGAGGCTGCTAAGCGCGGTGAAATTCCAACCATCAAAATAGGCAGGCTGCTGAAAGTGCCGAAAGCGGCCTTTGACAAGATGCTTGAACAGGCAGGTGTCCGTTAGGGCGCGCTGCAAGTTGTCGCCCTCGGCGTTCTCGCCGTCGGCGCTCTGCCCCGCCCGGATGTACGGCGGTGGCACCGGCGGCACGCCGGCTCTTTCTCCGTCTTCCCGGCGTGCCGCCAAACCTGACCATCGATCGGTAACGACCGGGCGGCGCTGCCGCCTAAGTAGCGCGGGGCCCCGCGCTGCGCGGCAACGCAGGCAGGCCCCATAAGATCACCGACGTTAAGGGAAACGCCGGCATGCCCGCAGATAACGAACAAGTGGCCGGCCCGCAAGGCAAGCGAGGCGCGCGCCGAACGCGCACGCGCGAGGATCGCGAAAAGCGGAACGCGGCCTTTACTCAGAAGCGGCGCGGTCGCCCGAAAGGGGCCCGACGTGCCTTCTTCGACGACGATGATCGTTTCGCGATCGCAATGATCGCCTGCGGTGAACATCTTTTGGGAATTCCGCGCTATCACGCGGCATACATTGCCCTGGCTCTGACGTCAGACGGTCCGATCGATGCCAGATCCATAGACGACGCTATGCAGCTGTCGGGCGGTCCGCGATATGCGACGCTACCGGGCGCTTCGTACACCCTCATTGCAAAGTGCGATACTCCGAAGACAGTCGCGGAAGCAGACTGGATCGCATCGTCAGCGGCCCTACTCTACGGGCTCATCAAGCTGCACGTAGCGTCGCGAGACGCTGCCGATCCGACGCGCCTCAGGATGACCTTCGACGGTTTGGCCGTGCGCGGCTGGGGACCGACGCTGCTGAAGCTTGCCGAAAAGCTCGCAGCGATCGGCGCATCGAACCTTCCGCCGATTGAGGCGCCTGTTCCGTCCCACGTTCGAGCGCGGCTGAATGGGTTCACTTCGAAATCAAAATCGTGAGCTTCAACAATGTTTTGCTTCTCGCATTTCTTCAGGATCGCGACGTCCGGCCGGATCGCGCTACTCGTCGCGATTGGCCGGCGGGACCCGGCGTCCCGCCAATCACATTCCCGCCGGGAACATGACTGATGAAGCAGCGCCGCACAAAGCGCGCCAACTCTGCGCAGATATTCGCGTTCCCGTCGTCGAGGCATTGCCGGATCGTTGCATTCATCGCGGCCGAGATGCGGAAGAAGTCCTCGCTGGATGAGGCCGAGGGATATCTCATCGGCCATTTGGACATGGAATGGAGCCGGCTCGCCGATCTGGGCATCACCGATACCGAGATCGAATTGCACTGCCGCGCCTTCGCGAAAGCCGCTTGGCAGATTGTCTTCAAAGATCACCCGACATGGGGCGCAGCATGAACGAAAAGGCCGTGTCGCGAGCAGTACGCGAAGCGCGGCGCGAAGTCGCGCCGGCCGATCCCGTAGGGCCGAAGGGCGATCCACGCTTGCACGTCCACATCGCCAGCCCGACTGCGAAGGTGATGCTTCTTCCGGGTCGCTTTCGCGGGGCCGACTTCATCAAGAGCCACGTCGCCTACGTCCTTGCGCGAGACGCCGAACGAGGCGAACAGCACGTTCGGAGAAATCTTCGGGCTATCCGCCGTACGCTTGAGGCAATGGGCGTCGATCAAGGGGCGATCGACGCGGAAGTGCGGTCTGTCGAAAGCGCGGTTCGCCGCGAAATTTGGCGGCAGGTGCTGTTGCCAGGCGGTGACCAATGAGCAGCACCGCGGCTGCTCGCCGGTTCGTCCCGGCGAATGAGAAAACCAAAGCGGACGGTCGAGCAACAGATCGTGACAATATCGCCCCGCTTCGGGTGCGCGATCTGAACAAATTCTATCGCGATAGCTACGGTCTGGAACTGCCCCCCGATGAAGACGGCCGATACGCAGCCTACATGTGGCTGCTGCACACGGCCCGAACCGGCGCTGACGCAGAGCGGCGCATGGACAACTTTTTGGAGCTTCGCGCCCCTTGGATGCCGAGCGCGGAGCGCAGAGCCGCAAAAGAAGCGGCTTTCGCGTCAACAAAGTTCTACAGCGCGGACGAGCTCGCAGTCGAATTTGGCATCACGTACGCGAAGCGCACCGCTCTAGGCCTCACGACGATCGGATCGATCGACGTCGACGCCGCACAACGGAAAGCCATCCGGAAGAAAAAACAGCGCGACCGGCAACGAGAGCGACGCTCGCGTGAGCGCCTTCGCCGGAAGCCGGAGTTAGCCGCGCCCGCCCGGCGAGCGGACGCGATAACTGAAATCTTGCCGCCGGGGGAATGGGTCGACGTCAGCCTGATCTGCGCGGAACTCAAGCGCGGTAAGGCGATCCCCTTTGCAAGTTTGACCGGCAAAACCCTCACCGCCGCCGTTCATCGCGCGATCGAACACGGCATCAACGAAGGTCGGCTTCAGAAGCGTGTTGTGCCCGGGCCGAAGATGCCGATTGCGCAGATCGCCAAACGAGGCACTCGCTGATGCCACCCTCCCCCGGTTCAGGCTGCGCACGCATCTTGATATCGATATCCGCACGATATCAAGAACGCGTGCGCAGCCCTAATTTGAGGCTGCGCACGCAAATCGGATATCGATATCAAAACCGCGTGCGCAGCAATTCTTCTTACTTCAGAAGATTGCTGCCGACGGTTCGGCAGGCCGCAACGGTGAGCACCTGCCCCCGATTGGATTTCGGCCACATCGTGCGAGCGCCGGGCGCGCTTCGGCGCGCGCCGGCGACTGGGCAGTCTCCCGGTATTCGTCAGATCAACGCAGGGACGCGACCATGACTGATGGCATCGAACTGTTCACCTTGCGGCAACGTCGGACTGCCGCCGGTGACACCTATTTCACTGGCAAACTTGGAAACGCCGCCATCGTCGTGATCCGCGACGACTTCGAACGCGATCTGTGGAAGGTCATCGCCGGCGACCCCTTTCAGACCCGGCGTGACCGTCCATCGCCTGCGCGCGCCATAGCGCCGCCGGCTGACGATGGCGACCGCGACGAAGGCGACGATGACGAAGGCGACGCATTCGACGACATTTCCGAAGACCTCTTCACCTCTTGAAAGGAAAGCAATGCCGAAGATTGATGACGCGTGGTTCACGGGCGAATTCGGCCAGCAACTGCGGCAGACCGCTGACCAGCTGCCGCAGCGACGCCCGGGTAAACTCCCGCCAGCGACACAGAGAGCCGTCGACGATATCAACCGGCGATATCCCGACGAACTGGACGACGAGATCCCCCTGTAAGCCATGAAGCCACATAGGAGGCGCGCTGATGCGCGCTCCCGTCGGACACGACGCGGTAGCGGGTACTCGCAGCCAACGCACGCTAGGCCCCTCCGCGCGTCACGGCGCGCCCATCCAAAGGCAATGGTGAAAACGCTTAGGGACCGTATGACGGGCGGCGATCGGGTGCGGCACGAAGCGCCCCGATATTTGAGCATATTCCGAGTTTTGAAAATTCCGGTTTCCTTACCGCCTCGAAGCCAGATTTCGTCGGTTGACCAACGTGTTGCCGACGAATTTTTATAGGATCGCGTTTTCTCTGCTTCATCGCGTAGCGTGGCTTCCACTGTGTTGGGACACTTCGGAAGGAGCACGCATCATGTCTTGGCGACAACTCACATCGGCGAGCGACGGAACGACCGTCTACGTGAACACGGCGATGGTCACGCATGTCGCACCTTCCGGCACGGGCGCCAAAATCACGTTCTCTCTGCAAACCGAAGGTCATCCCGTCTCCGTCGCGGTGACGCAGACGCCGGCACAGGTCCTATCGGCTGAAACTGTGACCTAACGGTCGCAACAGTGCCGGGGAGCGTTCACGCAATGCACTTTCAAAAAATCATCTCGCCCGCGAAAAAAGCGGCAAATCTTGCGGACGCCGCGGCCGCGCTCCGTGCAGCGGAGCGCGCGTACCGGACGGCGCTGGCCGGCGGCGACCTGATTGGCGCCATTCGAGCGAAGGAGCTGGTCAACTCGGCCGAGGTCGCGCTCGAAGTTGCGCGCGTGGCAATTGAAGGCGCCGGCGAATGACGGTCCTCTACCACATCGCCGACCGGGTTCTTAACCGGCCGCTCATGATCCATCCGGACAAGCTGTCGCTGATCGCGTCGATCTTGGACGGTCGGATCGGGATCGATAGCGCTTCACTCGGCGCGGTCGAAGCCGATTACCTCAAGAAGGCCGCTCCCGGCTCGTCTAGGTTTGTTGGGAATTACGAGCCGAACGATCCCAAGAACCCGGCAGCCGGCCGGAAGCCATACCGGACGACAGCCGACGGGATCGCGCTGATCACAGTCATGGGCAGCCTTGTGAACCGCGGCGCTTGGATTGGTTCGTATTCCGGCCTTCAGAGCTATGAAGGCTTGAAATTCCAGATCAGCGCCGCGGCGCGCGACAAAGACGTCCGATCGATCATCCTCGATCTGGACACGCCGGGCGGCGAAGCGGTCGGCGCCTTCGAAGTCGCCGACGTTGTTCGCGAGGCGGCGCAGACGAAGGAAGTCGTCGCGATCGTCAACGGCATGGCCGCGAGCGCGGGTTATGCGATCGCCAGCGGCGCGACGCGGATCGTCATAACGTCGTCCGGCATCGCCGGGTCGGTCGGCGTCGTCATGCTTCACGCCGACTACTCGAAACGACTGGAGAAGGAAGGCGTCAAGCCGACGCTGATCCACGCCGGCGCGCGCAAGGTCGACGGAAATCCGTACACGCCGCTGAGCACAGAGGTCAAAGGCGAGCTCCAGGCCGAAATCGACCGCTTCTATGACCTGTTCGTCGCCAGCGTCGCCAAGGGGCGGCCGGGTATGAGCGAAGACGCAATTCGCGCGACCGAAGCGCGAACCTACATCGGGGCCGACGCTGTCGCGGTCGGTCTTGCCGATGCCGTCGGCAGTTTTGAGGCTGTTGTCTCCGAACTGACGACATCAGCGCAATTGCTCCGCCTCCCCCCGCCTCCGGCGGCGGTGACGTTCACAGCGGCTGATCTCGCAGCCGCGCGCGCCGAAGGGCGCGCGGAAGGCCTCGCACTGAGCGTGACCGATGCTGGCCTTTCCGCTGCGATGGCTCGGATCGACGGGGTTTTGAGCCTGCCCGCAGCGCATGGCCGGCGAAAGTTTGCCCAGCACCTTGCGTCCCAGACCCGCATCCCGATCGAAAATATCGCGGCCATATTGGAGCATTCGCCGACCGAAGCTGAGGTTCTTCGCGCCGATCTCCGCGGGCGCGACCCACAGCTCGGTCTTGTACTCGACGTAAAGGAAGCGCCATGACCTTCAAGTCAAAGTCCGCTGCGCTGAGCGCCCGGATCGACACGCTCGATAAGGAAATTGCGGCCGGAGCCGCTGCCCTCGCGGATCTGCAAACAAGGCGTCGCGAGGCTATCCGCGACGGCGACGACGCGGCGGCCGGCAGGCTCGAAGAGAGCATCGCCACCGCAGAACGCAAGGCGGCGCTACAGGCTGAACGTCGGGAAATCCTCGCTGCTGAGCACGAAGCGGCTCTCGAACGTGACGCCCGCGAGGAGTTCGAGCGGCGCCGCGCCGCGCAGGAGGAAGTGAACGCGAGGGTAGCGGCTGCTGCGCAAAAGGCACTTCGCAAGGCTTGGGATGTCCTAACCCCGGTGCTTCGAGAATTGGCGGAAGCGCGGGCGGCCACCGATCTTCTGAATAAGGCCGCACCAGGGGGCTTTTCCCAGCTTCCCTACGCGGACGATCTCGCGCGCGGCGCTCCCGCGCTGCCTCGCGTCGAGATTTCGATAAAGCCCGTCGAGCTATGGTGCTTCGCCAGCAATGGCAACCGCGTTGCCGATCAGGGTGCCGTTCAAGGCGGCAGTTTGCTCGCTGGATTTGGCGCGCTAAAGCCGCAGCCGTGCGTAAAGCGACGCTTCCGCCACGTTCGGTACCATCCGGCGGAAGATCCGCGATCCGCTGCGCCGATTTCGACGGATCTTCGCTTCCCTCGATGGGATAGCGCCGGCCCGCTCTTTGATGGGGCATTCGTTATTCCGGATGGGGTCGCAGCTGCATTGAGCACGATCGAGGCGAACCAGAAGGGAAAGACCGCACGTCCGGTCCTCGAAGAATTCATCGCTCTCGACGACACCGCATCCGACGCTGCGTAACTGACTAGCGGAGCGGAAACTCTCTGCCTCTACCCCGATCCACCTAAAACGACACGAGGTATTTCATGAGCCAAAGTTCGACCGCCGCTGATGCTGTCAAGGCTGAACGTAACCGCTTCGCAGCGATCAACGCGCTGCCGGAAGCCAAGGGTCGCGAAAAGCTCGCGATGACGCTGGCCGCCACGACCGATATGTCGGTCGATCAAGCCAAGGCCGCTCTTGCTGTAGCTCCCATCGCAACCTTCGGCGCCCGCGCCAGCGACAGCGGTATCGGTCTGTCCATCGACCACGGCCAGTTGCAGCCGCAGAACAGTCAGAACGTGTCGGCCATGTGGGACGCCGCCCTGACCTCTCGCGGCATGAAGCTCAGATAATCGCAGTCGGCGCATCTGAGCTTGCGCCGCCGGCCTGTCCGGCGACGTTTCGGAGGTCCCAGGGAAAGGGCACTCATGACCATAATCACGAAATTTACCTGCAACAGCTGCGGCGCGGCGACAACGATCACGGGATCTGATGTCGCAGAGCCCCCGGCGGGATGGGGCGCCTACAAACTGGAAGTCGACGCGGCAGCGATCGTTACGCGGCATTGGTGCCCCAACTGCGTCGACGAGCGCGCAAACCAGTTCCGTCGTCCACCTGCGGGCGCCGCGAGCGAAGCGGATCGGAACGCAGCACTGTGAAGCAGTTCGACGCATCCCAGGTTGTTCGACATGGCCTGAGGATCGGCGTCGTCTAGGGCCGCGGGTTTCGTTGCTGGAAGCCGCGGCCCGTTTTTTTAAAGGAGGCGACAATCGCTAAGATCATAGAGGCTCGTGCCGTAATCAGCGCCGAAGACAAAACCGGCGCTGTCTTCGACAAGATCGCGAAGAAAATCGAAGGTATCGCCAAGTCGGCGAAGTCGTCGAAGGAAGTCGACGCGCTGGCGAAATCGCTGACGCGCGCGCAACAGCAAATGGCCGCGATCGATCGCTTCGCGACCGCTAAGGGCGGCTTCTCTGACGCCCGGACGAAGTTCCGGGAAGCGCAGCTGGGCGTCGAAGCGGCCGCGAAGGCAATGAAGCGAGGCGAGAGCGATGCCGCCGCGCTCGCCCGCTCCTACGAGAAAGCGCAGCAAGCCGCCAGCCGGACCGCTGCCGCGCTGGACAAACAGCGCAGTGCATTCGTCAACGCGAAGCGCGGGCTTGAAGAATTCGGCGTTCCGATCAACCGCGCCGTGGCGCAGCAAGAGAAGCTGCGCGTCGCGGTCGAGCGGACAAGTGCAGCGCTTGATCGGCAGGCGGCAAAGTCCGAACGATCGGCTCGCAGGCGCGAAATGCTGTCCACTGCCGCTGGTCTCGCCGGCGGCTTCCTCGCGCATCAGGTCAAGCACGGCGCCGGCGAGGTGATCCGCACCTATCGAGAATTCGATAAAGAACGCCGCTTCGGTAAGGCGGTCATGGGCCTGTCCGATGACGAACAGGCGCCGCTTGTGGCGCAGGCGATCCACATGGGCGCCAGGACGAAGTACAACGATGTGCAAGTTCTGGAAGCCCAGCGCGAACTTGCCGCCCGCGGCCTCAATAAAAATCAGGTCATGGGCATGATGGATCCGGCTGCGCAGCTGGGCATGTCTCTGGACCTGTCGTTGCCAGACGCCGCTCGACAGATGGAAGGCGCTATCTTCGGCTTCAAGAAGGACACGTCAACGCTTGAAGCGGCGAAGGCGGCGGCGAAGCAAACTGCCGACTACCAGGTCAAAGCGGCGAAGCTGTCCGGCATGACGCCGGAAGATCTTCGCCAGCTGTACAAGTTCGGCGCGACGCCGGCCCGGATGGGCAAGATCAGCGAAGCGTCCTTGCTGGGTTTCGGCGGCGTTCTGAAGAAGGCGAACATCGGCGGCGACGAAGCCGGCGTCGCCTTCCGCGCGCTGATGGCGACCGCGCAGGCGCCGACGGCGGGCGCTAAGACCGCCTTGCTCGCGAACGGGCTGAACTACAAGAACTATCAGCGCGTCCCTGATCAACTGGCCGTCGATCCTTTCGCTGAAGACGTCGCGGCGCGCTACGGCGTGAAGCTGAATAAGGACACGCGCTCAGGTCTTGCGAAGATCTTTTCGAACAAAGATCTGATTTCTGATCCTGCAAAGTTCAACCCGGCAGTGACAGCGCTTCTGCGGGATCAGCTAGAAGGGAACGATGCGAAGTCGCTGAAGTCAATCGCTGGCGCTGCCGGCCGGTATCGCGACAAGTCGGTCAACGACGTCGACACAAACGCCTTCATCAAGGATTTGCTGCCGAAGCTGTCTAACAACCTGCCGCTGGCGAATGCGCTATTCGGGTCGAAGCAGGGTGGCCGCATCGCGACCGCGCTTGGCGACAGCGATACGCTGAAGCACATCATCAGCGAAATTGAACAGCATTCCGAGGGATATTCGGAAAAGATCGCCAGCGAGCGCATGTCCGGCTTCGACGGTGCAGTCTCGCGCCTTGAAGGCGCGATGAAGAACCTTGAAACGTCGATCGGCCGCGCCTTCGATGCCGACGGCAAGGGCGGCGCTCTCACGTGGGCTACTGACCTGGCAGGGAGGGCAATTCAAGGCACCGCTGAACTTCCGCCATGGGCAGTTGGCGCTGGGGCCGCCGCCGCTGCCGGCGGCGGCCTGTACGGTGCCTGGAAATTCGGCAAGACGATTTTCGGTGGCTTCGGCTTGTCGTCCTCGGCGATCGCGCTGGACGGGTCCGCCGCCGCGCTCACGGCGGCCGCTGCGGAGC
>NZ_PSRT01000167.1 GCF_004212635.1 Bradyrhizobium genosp. SA-3
AACCGGCGTTTCGGCCATTGTCCGAGAGCTTTGGCGAGGGCAATGGCCGCAGGATCGGCGGAAGCGGGCCGCATCGCCCCGAGATTCTGCTGATCCATCATAGTCTTATGCCTTAGCCCTGCCTGTTATCGATCAATGCGATTATTCTGATTTTTGTTCCAGGAGCCTCGTTGGGATCCCGGGTTGGCCATTTAGGGTGTTCCAAACCGTAATGCGAGTCCCGAATCAGTGAGGAAAGGTTTCTAAATACCTCCACCAGTTGCATGGCGCCCTGCACGGGCCTGTTCCGGAGAGTTTGGGTAAAGGCCCCCGGCCTGTTTCAGATCTGCGACAGTCGCCCAAGCGGGCTTGATCCTCCGCATGGCCGGCGGCCCGCCGAAGGTCCAGCTTGTGCTCCTTGTCGGGTCCGGTTAGCCCGACGCATAATCATTCAATGATCAAGTCGGCTCGCCAGTCGCTAGCGTTCGGCCTGCCGTATGTGGAGGGAAAGCATGTCCGAGAAGATCTACGACGTACCGGCAGAGTGGGCAAAGCGCGCCTGGGTCGACCAGGCCAAGTACAAGGACATGTACGCGCGCTCGATCTCGGATCCGAACGGTTTCTGGGCGGAGCAGGCCAAGCGCATCGACTGGATGAAGGCGCCGACGAAAATCGAGAACGCCTCGTTCGCGCCCGGCAACATCTCGATCAAATGGTTCGAGGACGGCGTCCTCAACGTCGCCCACAATTGCATCGACCGGCATTTGGCCAAGCGCGCCAATCAGACCGCGATCATCTGGGAAGGCGACGATCCCTCGCAGTCCAAGCACATCACCTACAAGGAGCTGCACGACGAGGTCTGCCGGATGGCCAACATCCTGCGCACCCGCAACGTCAAGAAGGGCGACCGCGTCACCATCTACCTGCCGATGATTCCGGAAGCGGCCTATGCGATGCTGGCCTGCGCGCGGATCGGCGCGATCCATTCCGTGGTGTTCGCGGGCTTCTCCCCCGACAGCCTCGCCCAGCGCATCAACGACTGCCAATCCAAGGTGATCATCACTGCGGACGAAGGCCTGCGCGGCGGCAAGAAGGTGCCGCTGAAGGCCAATGTCGACGCGGCGCTCGCCAAAGCGGACGGCGTCGACTGGGTCGTCGTGGTCAAGCGCACCGGCGGCAAAATCGACATGAACCCGACGCGCGACCTCTGGTACCACGACGCCGCCAAGATGGTGACGACCGAGTGCCCGGCCGAGCACATGCATGCCGAGGATCCGCTGTTCATCCTCTACACATCGGGCTCGACCGGCCAACCCAAGGGCGTGCTGCACACCTCGGCCGGCTATCTCGTCTATGCCGCGATGACGCATCAATACGTCTTCGACTATCACGACGGCGACGTCTACTGGTGCACGGCCGACGTCGGCTGGGTCACCGGCCACAGTTACATCCTGTACGGGCCGCTCGCCAACGGCGCGACCACGCTGATGTTCGAAGGCGTGCCGAACTATCCCGACAATTCCAGGTTCTGGAACGTCATCGACAAGCACAAGGTCAACACCTTCTACACCGCGCCGACCGCGATCCGCGCGCTGATGCAGGGCGGCGACGAGCCGGTGAAGAAGACCTCGCGCGCCTCGCTGCGCCTGCTCGGCTCGGTCGGCGAGCCCATCAATCCGGAAGCCTGGGAGTGGTATCACCGCGTCGTCGGCGACGACCGCTGCCCGATCGTCGACACCTGGTGGCAGACCGAGACCGGCGGCATCCTGATCACGCCGCTGCCAGGCGCGATCAAGCTCAAGCCGGGCTCGGCAACGCTGCCGTTCTTCGGCGTGGTGCCGGAGATCGTCGATGCCGACGGCAAGGTGCTCGAAGGCGAGACATCAGGCAATCTTTGTCTCACGCGGTCATGGCCGGGCATGATGCGCACGGTCTATGGCGACCACGCCCGCTTCGAGCAGACCTATTTCTCGACCTACAAGGGCAAGTATTTCACCGGCGACGGCTGCCGGCGCGACGCCGACGGCTATTACTGGATCACCGGCCGCGTCGACGACGTCATCAACGTCTCCGGCCATCGCATGGGCACCGCTGAAGTCGAGAGCGCGCTGGTCGCGCATGAGAAGGTGTCGGAGGCGGCCGTGGTCGGCTTCCCGCACGACATCAAGGGCCAGGGCATCTACGCCTATGTCACCCTGATGGCGGGCGTCCAGCCGACCGAGGATCTGCGCAAGGAGCTCGTCACCTGGGTACGCAAGGAGATCGGCCCGATCGCCTCGCCCGACCAGATCCAGTTCGCCCCTAGCCTGCCCAAAACCCGCTCCGGCAAGATCATGCGCCGCATCCTGCGCAAGATCGCCGAAGACGAGCCGGGCAGCTTAGGCGACACCTCGACGCTGGCCGATCCCGCCGTGGTCGACGACCTCGTCAAGAACCGGCAGAACCGGAAGTCGGCGTAAGCCCGAGGCCGCGATCTCGTGCCCCGGACGCAGCGCAGCGCTTCTTCAGCGATGCGCTGCAGATAAGGGGCCCATCTCTCCGCGCTAGAATTGGGTCCCGGCTCAGCGTCGCGGCGCTGCGCGCCGCGCCTTGTCCGGGACACGAGACCTAGCTGCGCTCCGGCTTCGCCAACGCTTCCTGAAATAACAGCCGTTCACATCCTCACACACTCGTCGGCGTGCGCCCCGGGACCTGCGCGTCTTTCCCGCCGAGTGTTGTTTTCAGGTCATTTACTTTATTTCGAACATTTCCTTTGTTCCCGTGCCGGCTGGCCCTTGGCGGCCGCGCGTGGAAACCATCCGGTTAACGGGCGCGGTTAAGAATGCCTGGGCAAGCCGCAATTGCCGGGTTTGCGTAAGTTTGGACGATCCTTTCGGGGCAAGGGGAAGCATCGATGTCGATGAGGATTGCGGTGGCGCTGGCCGCCACCATCGGGGCTGGGGTTTTGATGTCGACGGCCGCCGAGGCGCGGCCGGAAATGGTCGGGACGCACCTGGCCGACTATTCGCCGGGCACGATCGTGGTCAAAACCAGCGAGCGCCGGCTCTATCTTATCCTCGATAACGGTCACGCGGTGCGCTATCCGGTTGGCGTCGGCAAGGCCGGCAAGCAATGGGCCGGCACGACGAAGATCGACGGCAAGTATCTCAATCCGGCCTGGGCACCGCCTGCCGAGGTGAAGCGCGACAAGCCGAACATTCCCGACGTCATTCCGGGCGGCTCGCCGCGCAACCCGATGGGCGTTGCGGCGATGACCTTGGCCGGCGGCGAATATGCGATCCACGGCACCAACGTGCCGGGCTCGATCGGCGGGTTCGTCTCCTATGGCTGCATCCGCATGCTCAACGACGATATCACCGATCTCTACGGCCGCGTCTCCGTGGGCACGACGGTGGTCGTGACGCGCTGATCGAAGAGATCGGGAGAGGATTTGCGAAAGCCGCGTCTAAAGCGCGATGAGATCAGAATGAATCGTCATCGCGCGTTAGGTTATTGTTTGAGCATGATCTTTTCGGAAAACCGCTACACACTTTGCGCGAACGCGGCCCTTCGGGTCCGGATCATGCTCTAGCGACGCGGCTTTTTAATTACCAAGAACGCCAGCTGCGCGCGCACCAGCCGTCGCGATGGCCGCCATTGTAACTGCGCACGTAACCGCCCGCGAGCAGCGTGGCCGAGACGTTGGCGGTGCGCCGGGTCGCGACATCAGCAAGAATGCGTCCGTATTTGTCTGGCCCGAGATTAGAGATCGTCACATCCCCCTGGCCGAGCAGATTGCGCAGCGCGTCGGTGGCAGCTTCAGCCTTGTTCAGCTCATCCTGGCAAGATGCCTTCAGTTCAGGCGCATCGATGCCGCGCAGGCGAATCCGCACGACAAGATGACCGCCATTGCGCTGATGCACGCGCGCCAGAAACGTGTCGCCGTCGACGGTGCGGATCACCTCGACCGGCTGGCGAGCGCCGGCATCTCCGGCCTGCTGGAGGACGATGTCGGTCGCCTGCGACTGGCCGTCGGCCCCATGCGGGACGGGCCAGTTCGTGCCGTGCCGGAAGGCAAGCACGACAGCCGTCACGACGCCGACCACGAACATCCAGGGCAACAGCCCGGAGAATCGGCGACGGAACGGAGAGCCGCTGAAGGATGACCGATACGGATTGAGACGATCGCGGGAACGCATTGTCTCACGCTAGAACTGAGTCGGCAGAACCGGCAAGCCGCGTTCCAAACGCTTTCTACCGGCTACTGCCTGTAGTTGCACGGAGAGCGATCTTCACATTCCGTTTAGCGCCTGCGTGGTCGCATCGCGTCCCGGCTCGGACCTGTTTCCGTCTGCCGTGGTCCTCGCACGATCATGGCGCGGTCTACATCCCGAGATACCGCCACTCCATGGTTCTGCCGGGCGGGCCTGCGGCGCATCGGCCGTACTTCTACGGCCATCGGTGAATATTACCCAAATCTCAATCTTTGGTTGCGCATACCTGATGCGGGACGGAATTGAGGAGACAGCGGGTGGGATTATTCAAGCTTCGTATTGGAACAAAGCTCGGCATCATCACGGGCATCAATGTTCTGCTGGTCGGCGGTATCCTGACCAACCAGATGCTCGGCAACCAGTCGGTCGCGGAGTCCAACCGGCTGGTCATCATCAACTACCTCAATAAAGGCAATGCGCAGGCGGCGCAGACGGCGATGGCGCGCGCACAGCTCGCCGCCCTCGAGCTCGGTTCCGCTCCGTCGGTCGGTGAGGTCGACAAGCTCCTCGAAACTCTCCGCAGCCATGCAACCGAGGCCGGTACGGAAATCGACGCCGCAAGGGAGCGGGCGACGCGGAAGGTCACGCAGGATGCCTATCGCGAGGCGAGGAAGTTCGTGGATACTTATCTCGCCAGTGCCGTCGAGCTGGCGGCGGCGCGGAAGGCCGTCATCAATGCCCCCGCCGGCGGCGCCAAGTCCGCGGCGGAAACAGCAAAGGCGGGCATTCTCGCAGAGCATATGCGCCCGGCAGCCAAGGAAGTCGGCAAACGCGTCGACGATCTGGTGGGCGTCGCCAACGAATTCGCGGCGCGCCGCAAAGGCGAATTGCTGGTCGAACTTGATCGTGTCGCCAACTTCGCGGTGATCGTCGGCGTCTTCGTCATGCTGATGCTGATCGGCTCCGCGGTCTTTTCGGTGTCGAGCATCGCCCGCCCGATCCGGCGCATCGGCGATGTGCTCCTGCAACTCGCCGGCGGCAACAAGGCCGTCGCGATTCCCTATACGGCGCGCGGCGACGAAGTGGGCGACAACGCGCGCGCGGCGCAGACCTTCAAGGACAACCTGATCCGCATCGAGCAGATGGAAGCCGAGCAGAAGCAACAGGAAGCCGCTGCGGCCGCGCAGCGCAAGGAAGAGATGATCCGGCTCGCCGGCGCATTCGAAGCGGCAGTCGGCGGCATCATCAATTCGGTGTCGGCGGCTTCCGAGCAGCTCGAATCCGCCGCCGGCACGTTGTCGGGCACAGCGGAAGAGACCCAGCAGTTATCCGGAATGGTGGCAGCGGCCTCCGAGGAAGCATCCGCCAATGTCGGCGCCGTGGCGTCGGCCGCCGAAGAGATGAGCACGTCGGTGGTCGAGATCAGCCGTCAGGTCCACGATTCCAGCCGCATCGCCGGCGAGGCGGTGAAGCAGGCCGAGCGCACCGACATTCGCATCAATGAACTGCTCAAGGCTGCGGGCCGGATCGGCGACGTCGTCAAGCTGATCACTGCGATTGCCGAACAGACCAACCTCCTGGCGCTGAACGCCACGATCGAAGCGGCCCGCGCCGGTGAATCCGGCCGTGGATTCGCCGTGGTGGCGAGCGAGGTCAAGGCGCTCGCTGCCCAGACCGCGAGAGCGACCGAGGAAATCGGCACGCAGATCGCCGGCATGCAGGCCGCGACGGAAGACTCCGTCGGCGCGATCAAGGAGATCGGCGCAACCATCGCCAGGATCTCGGACATCTCGACGACCATCGCCGCGACCATCGAGGAGCAGGGGGCCGCGACGTCGGAGATCGCACGCAACGTCAGCGAAGCCGCCAAGGGCACGGTCGAGGTCGCAGACAAGATCGCGCAGGTCAGTCACGGTGCGAGCGCCACCGGCGCAGCATCCGGACAGGTGCTCGCATCGGCGCGCTCGCTATCCACCGAAAGCGGTTTGCTGAAGGCAGAGGTCGAGAAATTCCTCAATACTGTGCGCGCCGCCTAGATCGGCAACGAAAGCGGCGAGCACAGTTTCTGTGCTCGCCGGACGTTCATGAGACACCCCCGGGATTTCACGGGTTTGACCGACATCATGAGCAACGATAGGTTGAGCATGCAACCGTAAGCAACTCGCTTGCGGAACCTGTTCAGCGAGTCCCCCAACATGAACATCGACGTGACTTCACCCGATTCGCTCGAACGAATCGCCGATCTGGTGCGCCAGCAACTTAGTTCCCTCGACACCACGCTGCTTTCGCCGGTGGACGGATTCCAGACCCGGACCGTCGCGCTCGAAACGCTGATGCGCGAAGTGACGGAATGTCTTGCCGAGAGCTTCCGACATCGCCCGGCGCAGGATTTCCCCATGCTTCATTTTGCATGCGGCAAGGCGCGGGTCGGATCGACGGCGCTGAGCAATTTGTTCGGCATGACGGGGATGCCCTCGTATTATCAACCGCTGAAGGCCATCCTGCGCGATGCGCTCGTCGGCAAGACGTTGACACCGTGGATCGTGCCGTCGGCGACCGATGAGCCGAATATCTTCAGCAAGGAGACGATCGGGCCCTACGTGCTCGCCGAAAGCCTGTTCAATCCACTCAAGCTGCTGATCGACGCAGGCTATCCGCGGCACCGGCTGCACCTCATCGCGCTCGACCGCGAGCCGGCTAGCGCGCTGGCATCATGGCTCGAGAAACTGATCTCGCGCGCTCCTGAAAGTACGCTGCTGGCGCACTATGTCGTCGCCGCACTCAGCGCAGTCCGGGTCGCAAGCTACGCCAGGCAACAAGGCGTTCCGGTCACGCATTACGTCTACGAGGTGAGCAAGGAGGCGATTTCGTCGGTTCGAGTCCTGTTCGAACGCCTCGGCATTCCGGGCAGCTTTACCGAAAATGCCGTGACCTCATGGCGGGAGCCGGGACAAGAGCAGGCGAACAACGCGCGCGTCATCTTCCCGAGCGAAGCAGCGATCTACAAGGTGCCCAATCTGCACACCTCGGATAGCGCCTATCGCTACCAGCGTCGCGCAACGACCTCGCTGAGCCAGGCCCAGCTGGACGTCCTGGAGCGCTGCGGCATCAACGATGCCTATCGTGCCTCGGTTGCGGCATGCGTTCGCGATCTCGACCTCAATGCAGCGACGTCGGCGCACCTGTTCGGCGAATGGCTCGCTACGGCCGCGTGATCCATGCTCGACATTCCCGCGACCACCAAGCCAGCCGTCCCTGGAGCGGTTGACGACAAGCCGACCCGCGCGACCGTCAGCCACCTTCGACGCCTGGAGGCGGAAAGCATCCACATCCTGCGGGAGACGGCGGCCGAGTTCCGCAAGCCGGTCATGCTGTATTCGATCGGGAAAGACTCTTCGGTGCTGTTGCATCTGGCGATGAAGGCGTTTCATCCCGGCAGGCCGCCGTTTCCCATGCTGCATGTCGACACGACGTGGAAGTTCCGGGAGATGATCGCATTTCGCGACATGCGCGCGCGCGAGCTCGGCCTCGATCTGATTGTCCACACCAACAATGACGGACTGAGCCAGGGCATTGACCCCTTCACCCACGGCTCGGCCCGTTACACCGACGTCATGAAGACGCAGGCGTTGCGACAGGCGCTGGACCTCCACGGCTTCGACGCCGCGATCGGAGGAGCGCGGCGCGACGAGGAGAAGTCGCGCGCCAAGGAGCGCATCTTCTCGCATCGCAGTGCGGCGCATCGCTGGGACCCAAAGAACCAGCGGCCGGAGCTGTGGAGCCTGTACAACACGATGCTCGCGCCCGGCGAGAGCATGCGGGTGTTTCCGCTGTCGAACTGGACCGAGCTCGACGTCTGGGACTACATCCTGCTCGAGGACATCCCGATCGTTCCGCTCTATCTGGCGGCGCCGCGTCCGGTGGTCGAGCGCGAGGGTGCGCTGATCATGGTGGATGACGAACGGATGCCGCTGCGTCCGTACGAGGAGCCGCGCTGGCGCTCCGTCAGGTTTCGCACGCTCGGCTGCTATCCCCTCACCGGCGCGACCACCTCGACGGCGGCAACCCTGCCGGAGATCGTTCGGGAGATGATGGCCTCGCGCACCTCCGAGCGGCAGGGTCGCATGATCGACCGGGACAGCCCCGCATCGATGGAGCGCAAGAAAGCGGAAGGCTACTTCTGATGTCCTATCACGAGGCCCCCGCGATCGCCGCCTCCGATGCGCCGCGGCTGGATCAGGACGACCGCCCGACGCTGCGCTTCGTCACCTGCGGCAGCGTCGATGACGGCAAGAGCACGCTGGTCGGCCGCCTGCTTTACGATTCCAAGACGCTACTCGACGACCAGCTCGACGCGCTCGCCGCCGAGAGCCGGACCGTTGGCACCACCGGCGGTGATCTCGATTTCGCGCTGCTGGTCGACGGCTTGCAGGCCGAGCGCGAGCAGGGCATCACGATCGACGTCGCCTACCGGTTCTTCGCCACGCCCTTGCGCCGCTTCATCGTCGCCGACACGCCGGGACATGCACAATATACCCGCAACATGGCGACCGGCGCCTCCAACGCCGATCTCGCCGTGGTGTTGATCGACGCGCGCAAGGGCGTGATCACGCAGACGCGTCGTCACAGCCACATCCTGTCGCTGCTCGGCGTCCGCCACGTCGTCCTCGCCGTGAACAAGATGGATCTGATCGGATTCGACGGCGGCCGCTTCGCGGCCATCACCGCCGAATATCTGACGCTGCCGGTCAGCTCGGCATTTCCCAGGTCCAATGCATTCCGGTGGTGGCGCCCGACGGCGACAACATCGTCGCCGCGAGCACGCGGATGCCCTGGTACAGCGGGCCGACTGTCACGGCCTATCTGGAATCGGTGGACGTGTCCGGCGACATCTCGCAGCGACCGTTCCGGCTGCCGGTGCAATGGGTCAACCGGCCGCATGCAGATTTTCGCGGCTTCTGCGGCCGAATCGCCAGCGGAACGATCCGGGCCGGCGACGCCGTTACGGTGCAGCCCTCGGGCCGTCAGACCCGCGTCGCGCGCATTCTCGCGCCCGGCGGCGAACGCGATCGGGCTGCGGCGGGCGAATCGGTGACGCTCACATTGGCGGATGAGATCGACGTCAGTCGCGGTGACGTGCTGACGGCGGGGTCCACACCACAGATCTCGGACCAACTGGCGGCCCATCTCGTCTGGTTCGATGACCAGGCCATGGTCGCGGGCCGGCGCTACGTGCTGAAATGCGGCACGGCTTCGACGGGCGCGGTGATCACGACGCTCGAGCACCGCATCGCCATCGACACCATGGCGCAGGAAAGCGCCACGACGCTCGATGCCAACCAGATCGGCCACGTCCATCTCCGCCTCGACCGCCCGCTGGTGTTCGAGGCCTATCGCGACGACCGCGACATGGGCAGCTTCATCCTCATCGATCCGATCAGCCATCGCACCGCTGCCGCCGGTATGGTCGACCTCTCGCTGAGCCGCGCAACCAACATTCACCGCCATCGACTCGCAGTCGACAAGTCGGTGCGTGCGCGGCTCAAGCAGCAGCGGCCCTGCGTGCTCTGGTTCACGGGCTTCAGTGGAGCCGGCAAATCGACGATCGCAAATCTTGTCGACCGGCGCCTTGCCGAGCTCGGACGCCACGCCGCGCTGCTCGACGGCGACAATCTCCGCCACGGCATCAATCGCGATCTCGGCTTCTCCAGTGCGGAGAGAAAGGAGAACGTCCGGCGTGTCGCGGAGATCGCTGCGCTGTTCGTCGATGCCGGCATGATCGCGCTGGTCGCGCTGATTTCGCCGTTCCGCAACGAGCGCGCACTGGCGCGGCAGCGGGTCGAGACGAGCGAGTTCATCGAGATCCATGTCGCGACCCCGCTTGCCGAATGCGAGCGTCGCGATCCCAAGGGCCTCTATCGCAAGGCGCGCGCCGGCGAGCTGACGGGTTTCACCGGCATTGATGACCCCTACGAGGCTCCGCAAGCGCCGGAGATCAGCATCGACACCTCGGAACTGTCGAGCGAAGCGGCCTGCGAACGCATCATCGGCTATTTGCGAGAGCACAATTACCTCTAGCGGCCGGAAAGAGCCTTACTCATCACCGCTGCCTCTCCGGCAGCGAGCTAAAGCAAGATGAGACTGGGTCTGATGCGGCCACGAAGGAGGTGCGCTCCCTCTCCCGCTTGCGGGAGAGGGTTGGGGAGAGGGTATCTCCGCAAGCGAGAACCCCTGTGTGGAGAGAACCCTCACCCGGCGCTTCGCGCCGACCTCTCCCGCAAGCAAGCGGGAGGGGTTGAGCAAGAGCCTCAAAAGTCGGAGGCGATGCCCTTCCTCTCCCAATCGCCATAGCGGGTGGGCTCGGGTCCCTTCGGTCCCTGAAGCTCGTTCGGCCGCGCTTTGGCTTCGGCTGCCGCGGCCTGCCGCCGCGCTTCGGCTTCAGCCAGCGCGCGCTGGGCGGCGGGCGGCAGCGGCTTGCGATCGGGAACGGGAGGCTGGTCACTCATGGTCCGGCTTTCTAGCGCAGGACGGCCCGCAGCGCGACGTCCAATAACGCATTCCTGAAATCGGGCCCAAAGGGCTGAAAAAGCCGGAAGCGATTCTTACATTTGGCATATTCGCGTGCCACAGATGAGCTGGTTAAGGCATGCGCCCATCGCGGCGGAACTGCCGCTCGCTCAGAACCTTGCTTCCGCATGCCATCTCAACGTTTCGTTCCTCCGTCCGAAGTGCCCGGTCTTGCGGCGCGGCGGATTGCCGCCGACATCGTCGACGGCGTGCTACATAAGCACCGCACGCTTGACGACCAACTCGACGGCGGCGGCGCCCATCCCGGACTGAAGACGCTGGCCGATCGCGACCGCGCGCTGATGCGGCGCCTGGTCGCCACGGTGCTGCGCCGGCTCGGCACGCTCGGCCATGTACTGTCCCGCCTGCTCGACAAGGGCATTCCCTCCGACGCGCCGCGCGCGCAGAGCGCGCTCCTGATCGGCGCCGCGCAGATCCTCTGGATGGACGTGCCCGACCATGCCGCCGTCGATCTCTCCGTTCGCCTCGTGCAATCTGACCGACGCGCTGCGCGCTATGCCGGCCTCGTCAATGCCGTGCTGCGCCGCTGCGCGCGCGAGGGCAAGGCCCTGGTCGAGGAAGTTGCTACGCAATCGCTGGATCTGCCGCCCTGGCTGCTGGCGCGCTGGAGCGCGCACTATGGCGAGGCGATAGCAAGAGACATGGCGCTCGCGCTCGGCCACGAACCGTCGCTCGATCTCACGGTGAAGTCGGATGCCGCGCAATGGGCAAGCCGCCTGCATGGCGAGACGCTGCCGACCGGGACGGTGCGGATGCTGCTACATGGCTCGGTGACCATGCTGCCGGGCTTTGCCGAGGGACAATGGTGGGTGCAGGACGCCGCCGCTGCGCTGCCGGCCCGGCTGTTCGGCGACATCAAAGGCAAGTCTATCGCCGATCTCTGCGCCGCCCCGGGCGGCAAGACCGCGCAGCTGGCACTTGCCGGCGCGCATGTCACGGCCATCGACCGCTCGCCCGCCCGGGTGGCGCGGCTGCGCGAAAACCTGGGGCGGTTGTCGCTCCAGGCCGAGACCGTCGTCGCTGACGCCGTGGAATGGGCCGGCCCCGCCGAGGCCTTCGACGGTATTTTGATCGATGCGCCCTGCACCTCGACCGGCACGATCCGCCGTCATCCCGATGTGGCATGGCTCCGCCAGGAGTCCGACATCGCCGCCCTGACCGCGCTTCAGCAGCGGCTGCTGCGCAAATCGCTATCGCTGCTTAAATCCGGCGGAACGCTGGTCTACTGCACCTGTTCATTGGAACCCGAAGAGGGCGAGCAGGCCATCGCCGCGCTGCTGGCCGCAGAGCCCGCGCTTCGCCGCGTCCCGATCGAGGCGTCGGAGGTCGCGGGTCTCGACGAAATCCTCACCGCGGAAGGCGATCTGCGCACCCTGCCGAGCCATCTGCCGAACGCCGATCCCAAGCTCGGCGGGCTCGACGGATTCTACGCGGCCCGGCTCGTTAAATCCTGATTTTGCACTGGTTTTTACGACCCCGACGCTGATTTGCACCCTTTCAAGGTGGTGTCAGCCGTGCGATTTTGGGATTAATAAGGATTCGTCGGAATCCTCCTCTCCCCTTCAAGGCAAGGCGTGTCGGTCGCTCAACGCAGACGTATCTCGACGCTGGTGATGAACCGCTTCGCGCGGAACATGCTCGCGCGCGCGAGCGGCGGGCCCGTGGCGGTGTCGCGGGTCTGGCCCAGCCGGACCGACCGGCTCATCATCGCGCCGCATGACCTGCGCACCGCAGATGCGACCCGCGCCGCCGAGATCTATGCCGGCCGCTTCGTCTTCGCCGGCAAGATCGTCAATTGCCACGGCCGCTCGATCTTCGATCTCGAACCGCCGTCCGAGGATTGGGAGGTCGCGCTGCTCGGCTTCGGCTGGCTGCGCCACCTACGCGCCGCCGACACCGCGCTGACGCGGGCGAATGCGCGCGCGCTGGTCGAGGACTGGATCTCGAACCCCGCCAACAAGCGCCGTCCGGTCGCGCGGCGTGCCGACGTGCTGGCACGGCGCGTGATCTCGCTGTTGTCGCAGGCGCCCTTGGTGCTCAACGACACCGACAACAAGTTCTACCGCCGTTACTTGCGCGCACTCGCACGCGAGATCCGCTTGCTGCGCTACACCATGCTCGACATTCCCGACGGGGTGCCGAAGCTCCAGGTGCTGATCGCACTGTGCTACGCGGCGCTGTGCCTCGCCAACCAGGCGCGCCACATCCGCAGCACCTCGAAAAAGCTCTCCGACGAATTGCAGCGGCAGATCCTGCCCGATGGCGGACATATCTCCCGGAACCCGGGCGCCCTGATCGACCTCCTGATCGACCTGCTGCCGCTGCGGCAAACCTTCGCGGCGCGCAACATCGCGCCGCCGCCGGCGCTGCTCAACGCGATCGACCGCATGATGCCGATGCTGCGCTTCTTCCGTCACGGTGATGGCAATTTCGCGCTGTTCAACGGCATGAGCGCGACGCCATCCGACCTGCTCGCGACACTGCTCGCCTATGACGACACCCATGGCGCACCGATGGCAAACATGCCGCATACCGGCTTCCAGCGCCTTGATGCAGGCCAGACCACGCTGATCATCGACACCGGCCCGCCGCCGCCGGCCGGCGTCAGCCACGACGCCCATGCCGGCTGCCTGTCGTTCGAACTGTCCTCCGGCATCAGCCGCATCGTCACCAATTGCGGCATGCCAACCACGGGCCGCGACAATTGGCGGCCGTTCGCGCGCGGCACGGTGGCACATTCGACACTGGCCTATCACGACACCTCCTCATGCCAGTTCGTGGAGATGTTGGCGATGAAGCGGCTGCTGCACGGCGCGCCCGTCACCAGCGGCCCGGTGGAGGTCGAGAGCTATCGCGAAATCGTGCCGAACGGCACGCTGCTGACGGCCTCGCATGACGGCTATCTCTCCAAATTCGGCGCGATCCACCGCCGTGTGCTGATGATCGCCAATGACGGCGCTCGCATCGACGGCGAGGACACGCTGTCGCCGCCGCAGGGTGGACGCTTCAAGGGCGCGGATGCCGATTTCGCGCTGCGCTTCCATCTGCATCCGGCGGTGAAGGCGAGCCGGCTGTCGGATGCCCGCGGCGTCATGCTGGTGCTGCCGAACCGCGACGTCTGGACCTTTGAGGCGCTCGACGACAAGGTCGATCTCGAGGACAGCGTGTTCCTGGCCGGCAATGACGGGCCGCGCCGCACCGCGCAGATCGTGATCCGGCAGGATGCGCGGCAGGCACCCTCGATCCGCTGGAGTTTTGTGCGTTCCACCGCCTCGCCGGCGGTCACCAATGCCCGAAGAAATGCGCGGCGGGAGCCGGAACTACCGCTCTAGACGCCCGTATTTCCGCCCTATCTGATCGTTGTGAAGGGCGTTGAAAACTGCTAACCAGCACGCGCTCGCGCGACTGGCGACCTTGGATGGAGCACCATCGGGAAGCGCGAGAGATAGCTGCCGCGCGCCTGGGCATAGACACTCCTTAAGACAGAGGATCTTGCTCGTGATTGACCATCCCCGCCGCGTCACCCGCGCCCTGCTCTCCGTTTCCGACAAGACCGGCCTGATCGAGTTCGCAAAGGCGCTTGCCGCGCACGACGTCGAGCTGGTCTCGACCGGCGGCACCGCCAAGGCGATCGCCGCCGCCGGCCTCAAGGTGAAGGACGTCTCCGAGCTGACCGGCTTCCCCGAGATGATGGACGGCCGCGTCAAGACGTTGCATCCGAAGGTGCATGGCGGCCTCCTCGCGATCCGCGACAACGCCGAGCACGCCTCGGCGATGAAGACGCACGGCATCGCGCCGATCGATCTCCTCGTCGTCAACCTCTATCCGTTCGAAGCAACTGTCGACAAAGGCGCCGGCTTCGAGGATTGCATCGAGAACATCGACATCGGCGGCCCCGCGATGATTCGCGCTGCCGCCAAGAACCATGACGACGTCGCCGTCGTGATCGAGGCAGACGACTACAAGGCCGTGCTCGACGAGCTCGCCGCCAATAGCGGCGCAACCACGCTGAAGCTGCGTCGGCGCCTTGCGGCAAAGGCCTATGCCCGCACTGCGGCCTATGACGCCGCGATCTCGAACTGGTTCAACCGGCAGCTCGAGATCGGCGCGCCCGACTTCCGCGCCTTCGGCGGCAGGCTGATCCAGTCGCTGCGCTATGGCGAGAACCCGCACCAGACCGCGGCATTCTACGCGACGCCCGACAAGCGTCCGGGCGTCTCGACGGCGCGGCAGCTCCAGGGCAAGGAGCTGTCCTACAACAACATCAACGACACCGATGCGGCCTATGAATGCATCGGCGAGTTCGACGCCAAGCGCACCGCCGCCTGCGTCATCGTCAAGCACGCCAATCCCTGCGGCGTCGCGGAGGGCGCTAATCTCGTCGACGCCTATCGCAAGGCGCTGGCCTGCGATTCCACCTCCGCCTTCGGCGGCATCATCGCGATGAACCGACCGCTCGATGCCGACACCGCGCGCGAGATCACGAAGATCTTCACCGAGGTGATCATCGCACCCGACGCCAGCGAAGAGGCGATCGCGATCATCGGCGCCCGCAAGAATCTGCGCCTGCTGCTGGCCGGCAGCCTGCCCGATCCGCGCGCCCCGGGCCTGACCGCCAAGACGGTGGCGGGCGGTCTTCTGGTGCAGAGCCGCGACAATGCCGTGGTCGACGACATGACGTTCAAGGTCGTGACCAAGCGTGCGCCGACCGAGGCCGAGATGCGCGACCTGAAATTCGCGTTCCGCGTCGCCAAACACGTCAAGTCCAACACCATCATCTACGCCAAGGATCTCGCTACCGTCGGCATCGGCGCGGGCCAGATGAGCAGGGTGGATTCAGCGCGGATCGCGGCGCGCAAGGCCCAGGACGCGGCGAGTGAGCTCAAGCTCGCCGAACCGCTCACCAAGGGCTCGGTGGTCGCGTCGGACGCGTTCTTCCCGTTCGCCGACGGCATGCTCGCCTGCATCGAGGCCGGCGCCACGGCCGTGGTGCAGCCCGGCGGCTCGATGCGCGACGACGAGGTGATCAAGGCCGCCGACGAGCACGGCATCGCCATGGTGTTCACGGGAACGCGGCACTTCAGGCATTAAGGTCGCCGTCATTCCGGGGCGCGCCACTTGGCGCGAGCCCGGAATCCATTTCTCCGCATGACGCGCTGCACGATAGATTCCGGGCTCGCGCTCCGCGCGCCCCGGAG
>NZ_PSRT01000168.1 GCF_004212635.1 Bradyrhizobium genosp. SA-3
CCACGGTCGGCGCGGACGGTTTCGCGGCCGCGGCGGGTGCGCCCTCGTCATCCTCGTCGCTGCCGCTGGCGGCCGGAGCCGACGACTTGCCCTTGAACAAGGCGGCGAAGAAATTCGTCTTGCTGCCGGAATCGTCGCCGCTGCCGCGTCGCTCGATCTCGGCCTTGGCGAGCTCATAACCCTTCAGCGGCACGCCGTCGGTCGGCAGATGCACCGTTTTTCCGTCCGGGAAGACGCGAGCGAGCTGGTCATGCGTCATGCGCGGCCAGTGCCGGATGCTGCCGGTGTCCAGGTGCACGAAGGGCGAGCCCGAGGTCGGATAGAAGCCGACGCCGCCGCGCTGCAGGCGCAGGCCGGCGAAGCGGATCTGCTCCAGCGGCACGCCGGGAATGTAGAAGTCCATCGCATGTCCCAGCATGTGCTGGCTGAAGCGCGCCACACCGGAGGAGCGGCGGCGGAGCATGGCGTTGGTGGCGGGGGAGCGGTAGGAGGAGATGATCTGGATCGGCTGCTTGCCGTCGACGTCGCGATAGACTTCCCAGAGGATGTCGAACAGGCGACGGTCCATGACCGTCTCGTCCTGGGTGCGCCAGTCGCGCAGGAAGTGGTTGAGCTGCTTCAGCGCGGCTTCGTCATAGCGGCCGTCGCGCTTGAAGGTGACGGTGAGGTCTTCGCCGGAATGGGTGTGATGGAAGGAGAGCGTCTTGGTTTCGTTCAGCGCGGCGGCGTCATGAACCGAACCTGCGGCGGCAAGCAGCAATACGGAAGCGAGGCCGATCCGGGATCCGGCCTTCACTCCCGCATGGGACAACGACAGCACAGCGAATTGGCGTGCGAGACCAGTCAGCACGTATGAGCCCACCCAGTCGACGAGCGTTCAAAATGGACTCTCCCGCCAACCCCGTTAGCAGCGCGAAAGAGGGTGAACGCTTTCTTAAAGCGAGAAGGTTAATTCGAGGTTGACCTTCCCGCCCCCAAACCAAGTCAGAATACGATCCTAAACGGTTGACTGTGGCAAAAAAACGCCCGCTCCCCGGGCCCCGGGTGGAGGATGGTTAACATTAAGCGACCCCATCCAGGGGACGGGGGCGCTGATTCCATTGCAGAATTCTAGAGAATAAGGAGCTGAGCTCTCAGCGGGTGAACACCCGCTGCTGCTGCGGCCGGCGGCCGACCGGCGCCGGCGGCGGGGTCGGTGCCCCGAACAGCCGCTCGAAGAAATTCGGGCCGGATGAGCCGAAGCCGCCGCCATTGTTGGCCACCGCCACGCCTGAGGGGAGCGTCGTCGCCGGGCGCGAATAGCTCGGCTGGGAATGCGCCACGATAGCCTCGAGGTCCTTGCCGCGGTTGTTCTTCAGGATGTTGATCATGGTCGCGTCGCGGCCATAGACGTCCTTGCGGAATTGCAGCTTGCCGGCGTCATCCACGAACGCGGTCTGATAGGTGATGTTGACCGGGATCGGGGTCGGGAATTTCAGGTCGATCTCGCTCTTGCCGTACATGCTGCGGACGCGCTCGGGCGTGTACTTGTCGCTCGGCATGGTGATGTTGAGCAGCACGGACGCGTACTGATCCGGGTTCTGCACGCGCATGCAGCCGTGGCTGAAGGCGCGATCTTCCTTGGCGAACAAATGCTTGTCCGGCGTGTCGTGCTGATAGACCAGGAACTTGTTCGGGAAATTGAAGCGGATGCGGCCGAGCGCGTTGGCTTCGCCCGGCGGCTGCGAGATGTGCACCGAGCCGTCGCGGTTCTGCTCGAGCTTGAGGCCCATGCGCTGAAGCACGGTCGGGTCCTGCTGAAGCGCCGGCAGATATTCGTTGTAGACGATCGACGGCGGCACGTTCCAGGTCGGATTGACCGTGATGTACTTCATCGTCTCGCTGAGCAGCGGGGTGGCATGCGTGCCAGGCTTGCCGGTGACGACGCGGGTGGTCCAGACCTGCTGGCCGCGCTGCATCACCTTCAGCGTGTAGTCGGGAATGTTGAGGATGACATAGGCATCGCCCAGCGCGGGCGCGCCGAGGTCGCGCGGCAGCCAGCGCCAGCGCTCCATGTTCACCAGCACCACGTCGATCTGCTTGTCGCGCTTGGGGGTGTTGAGCGCCTTGACGGTCTTGTCGTCGAGGATGCCGGTCGCCTTCATCTCGGCGCCGCTCTGGAATTTGCGCACGGCGTCGGCGACCGCCGCGTCATAGCGGGTGTCGTTCGCGTTCTCGGTGATGCCGAGCTTGGCGCGCAGCTGCGGCACGCGCGGATCTTCCACGACGATCTCGGCCTGCCTCTTGCCGGCGGGGGTGTATTTCAGCGCCGGACCGTCGGCGATCTCGATCACCGGGCCGTTGCCCTGGCCGCGCAGCTCGGCGAGCTTGGCCTTCAGCTCCTTGTAGAGCTTGTGCGGTGGATTGTAGCTGTCGAGCGCCGCCGAGGCGTCCGTCGCGGTCGTGACCTTGGCGAGCACCTCGTTCGGGTCGACCGGATGCTCGGGATAGAGGATGTCGCCGCTGACCTGCGACCAGTGCATGCGGCCGCTCTGGGCCTGCCGCGCATAGTCGAACATGCTGGCGGTGAGCTTCAGCTCGGCATCGGCCAGCGCATCGGGCGTGGTGGCGGCGGCGAAATCCGGCACCGGATAGTCGGCGGGGTTGAGGCCGTCGGAGGCCGCATCCTTCAGCCGCGCAATGACGCCCTTGGCCGCAGCGGTCAGGCTGCCGCCTTGGGTCCAGACCGGCGCGAAGTCGCGCGCACCGTAAAACTTCTCGATCGCCGCGCGCTCGTTCTTGCGGTCGAAATGGCGCGAGGTCTTGGCGCCGATGATGTCCCTGAGCTTGTCGGCGACCGGCTGGTCGGCAGCGGGAACGTTGCTAGCGGCCTTCACCGGCTCGGCGGCCGGAGTCGCAGCAGGTGCCGCAGGCGCCGTCGCAGTGTCGGCCTTGGCGGGTTCTGTCTTCGCAGGTTCTGTGTTCGCAGGCTCGGTCTTGGCCGTCTCGCTCTTCGGCGCCTCGGTGGCGGGCGAGGTGGCGACGTCGGAAGGCCTGGTCTCGACCTTGTCGGGCGCCGGTGCAACTTCGACCTTCACGGGCTCTTTCGCAGTGTCCGGGATAGTGGCGGTGGTGTCGAGCTTGATGTCGGAAGCGGTCGGAGGCGGGACGTTGGCCGGCTCGGGGCGCGGGATCGCGGCTTCGATCGCGAGCTCGGCGGCGCTGCTGCGCGTCTGATCCTGCGCCAGGGCTGAGCTGGCCGACACCGTGAGGAAGGTCGCCGCGACCGTCATCAAGACACGGTCAAAGCCTGCACGGTGGTTCAAACAGTCACGCATTGTGTCACACCCTCGGGTGAACTGTCCCTCGTGGAACAGCTTCGTTATCGTCTCTAAATCTTCGGCTAAACCGCGCCGGCCTCTCGAATGTCGCACGCCTGCACGCAACGATTCATACGCAGACGATATACAGGCCCCGCTTTTGCGGCCAGCGCTACCCGGGACAACTCACGACAAACTGACGTCAAGGCAGCCTCTTTGGCAACGGATTATGCGCTTGCCCCACGCGCTTTTCCCTGTGTCTGTCACTTCCAGGTCACGGTTCGTCGCGGCCAAATTTCGCCGAAATGCGAAGGGCTTGCGGCCTCGTCGCAACATCAGTCAAGCCGCGGTTCAGATACGGCTCAGTGCGTCTCCTCGTCGCTTTTCCCGCCATGGCCAGGCACGCCTGCTTCGTCGAGTTTGCGGTAGAGCGTGGACCGACCGATTTTGAGGCGGCGGGCGACTTCGGACATCTGCCCGCGATAATGCGAGATCGCGAAGCGGATGATTTCGTTCTCCATGTCCTCCAGCGGGCGGACATCGCCGCTCGCGGTCAGCATGGAGAGAGTTCCCGCTGACGGGAGGGGAGCGATTGGTATTTCGTTACCCGATACCAAGGAAGGCGCCGCGATCGGCTCGAGCAGCAATGGCGCGGTCGGAATGTCCGCTGCGGGATACGGTTGCGAGGCGAGCAGGGGGAAATCGCCGAGGCTAAGCTGGTCGCCGTCGCTCATCACCACCGCGCGGTAGACCGCGTTTTCGAGCTGGCGGATGTTGCCGGGCCAGTCGAGCTGAGCGAGGTGCGCCACCGTCTCGCCGCTGATGCCGGTGATGGGGCGGTTCTCCTCGGCGGCAAAGCGCGCCAGGAAATGCCGCAGCAGATGCGGAATGTCCTCGCGCCGGGCGCGCAGCGAGGGGATCGTCAGCGGCAGCACGTGCAGGCGATAGAACAGATCTTCCCGGAAGTGTCCCTGTTTCACCCGCTCCAGGAGCTTGCGGTTGGTCGCGGAGATGATGCGCACGTCGACCTTGACGGGCTTGCGGCCGCCGACCGCCTCGACCGCGCCTTCCTGAAGCGCGCGCAACAGCTTGACCTGCGCGGTCAGCGGCAACTCGCTGACCTCGTCCAGGAACAGCGTGCCGCCATGAGCCTCGACGAACTTGCCCATGTGCCGCTCGGTGGCGCCGGTGAAGGCGCCCTTCTCGTGGCCGAACAGGATGGACTCGACGAGGTTGTCGGGAATCGCGCCGCAATTCACGGCGACAAAAGGTTTTGCCTTGCGCTCGCCGCTGCCATGGATGGCGCGCGCGAACATCTCCTTGCCGACGCCGGACTCGCCCTCGATCAGCACGGGAATCGAGGAGTTCGCCGCCTTCTGCGCGGCGCGCATCACGCCCGCCATTGCCTCGGAGCGGGTGATGATGTCGGAGAAGGTCAGCCGGCCCTCGCGGCTGTGACGGATGCGCTGCAATTCGCCCTTGAGCGCGGAGGCGTTGAGCGCATTGCGCAGCGAAACCTGAAGTCGCTCGAGGCCGACCGGCTTGACGACGAAATCGGCCGCGCCGGCACGCATCGCCGAGATCACGTTATCGATGCCGCCATGCGCGGTCTGCACGATGACGGGGATGCTGAGACCAGCTTCTCGGATTTTCGCCAGCACACCCATGCCGTCAAGGCCGGGCATCACGAGATCGAGGATGATGCCGTCGATGGCCGGGGCGTCGGGAGCGGTGAGTGCGGCGATCGCAGCGTCGCCGGACTCCACGACGACCGTCTCATAGCCGCATTTCTGCACCATGTTTTCGACCAGCCGGCGGGCTACAGCGTCGTCGTCGGCGATCAAAATACTGGCAGCCATGGTGTTCCCTGCACGCTACAACTATCTGTCTCGAATCGGGGCACTCTGGCCGAAGCCGATTAACGCACTCTTAAACCTTGATGCCCACGCCCGCCGTCGCGACTGTTGAACACAGGTTTCCCACACAATGAATTCGCGCTCCAAGCCCGCTCTCAAAAAGTCTGCTCTCAAGAAGTCCGCTTCCAGCAAGCCCGCTCCCCGCAAGCCGAGCACCAGGAAATCCGCCGCCAAAGCAAAGTCCTCCAGGCCTTCACTCGCCAAATCTTCACCCGCAAAGCCTTCATCCGCAAAGCCCGCAAGCAAGACCGGCAAGCTTCCCGAGTGGAACCTGGCCGATCTCTATTCCGGGATCGATGCGCCGGAAGTGGCGCGCGATCTCGAAAAGATGGATGCCGATTGCGTCGCGTTCGAGACGGACTACAAGGGCAAGCTCGCGACAGGGACAGCAAACGAAGATGGCGGAAAATGGCTCGCGGAAGCCGTGCGACGCTATGAGGCAATCGACGATCTCGCTGGCCGTCTCGGCTCCTATGCCGGTCTCGTCCATGCCGGCGACAGCATGGACCCTGCGATTTCAAAGTTTTACGGCGACGTGTCCGAGCGCCTGACGGCGGCGTCGACACATCTTCTGTTCTTCGCGCTCGAGCTCAACCGGATCGATGACGATATTTTGAACCGCGCGATGCAGGCCGCCGAGCTCGCGCACTATCGTCCGTGGATCGAGGATTTGCGCAAGGAAAAGCCGTATCAGCTCGACGACAAGCTCGAGCAGCTCTTCCTGGAGAAGGCGCAGACCGGCTATTCCGCCTTCAACAGGCTGTTCGACCAGACCATCTCGGGCCTGCGCTTCAAGGTCGGCGCAAAAGAGCTCGCGATCGAGCCGACGCTGAATCTCCTACAGGACCGCGACGGCGCCAAGCGCAAGAGCGCAGCGGAGGCCCTGGCCAAAACTTTCAAGGCCAACGAGCGCACCTTTGCGTTGATCACCAATACGCTCGCCAAGGACAAGGACATCTCCGATCGCTGGCGCGGTTTTCATGACGTCGCGGATTCCCGGCACCTCAACAACCGCGTCGAGCGCGAGGTGGTGGATGCGCTGGTTGCTTCCGTGCACGCGGCCTATCCAAAGCTGTCGCATCGCTACTACGCGCTGAAGGCGAAGTGGTTCGGCAAGAAGCGGCTCGCTTATTGGGACCGCAACGCGCCGCTGCCCTTTGCCGCGACCGACGTCATTGGCTGGCCAGATGCGCGGAACATGGTGCTGACGGCCTATCGCGGCTTCTCGCCTAAGATGGCCGACATTGCGGAGCGCTTCTTCACCGACCGCTGGATCGACGCGCCGGTGCGTCCGGGCAAGGTGCCCGGCGCGTTCTCGCATCCGACCACGCCGTCGGCGCATCCTTACGTGCTGATGAACTACCAGGGCAAGCCGCGCGACGTGATGACGCTGGCGCATGAGCTCGGCCATGGCGTGCATCAGGTGCTGGCGGCGAAGAACGGCGCGCTGATGGCGCCGACGCCGCTGACGCTGGCGGAGACCGCGAGCGTGTTCGGCGAGATGCTCACGTTCAAGCGGCTCCTTGCCCAGACCAAGAATGCAAAGCAACGCCAGGCGCTGCTCGCCGGCAAGGTCGAGGACATGATCAATACCGTGGTGCGGCAGATCGCGTTCTATTCCTTCGAGCGCGCGGTCCACACCGAGCGCAAGAACGGCGAGCTCACCGCGACGCGGCTCGGCGAGATCTGGCTGTCGGTGCAGGGCGAGAGCCTGGGGCCCGCGATCGAGATCAAGGCGGGCTACGAGAACTACTGGATGTACATTCCGCACTTCATCCATTCGCCGTTCTATGTCTACGCCTATGCGTTCGGCGATTGTCTCGTGAACTCGCTCTATGCGGTCTACGAGAATGCGGCCGAAGGCTTTGCCGAGCGCTATCTCGACATGCTCGCCGCGGGCGGCACCAAGCACTATTCCGAGCTACTGCGGCCATTCGGGCTCGACGCCAAGGACCCCAAGTTCTGGGACGGCGGGCTCAGCGTCATCGCCGGGATGATCGACGAATTGGAGGCGATGGGCTGAGGGGCTGGCGCGTCTCGCGGCGCGTAAAACATCTGTTGAACTGAGTCTTCAGCGATGTTATACACGTGTATAACATCGCTGAAGGTCGGCCATGAAAATCGAGATCAAGAAGATCGGCAATTCGGATGGGCTGTTGCTGCCGCGCGAGCTAATGCAGCGGCTCGATCTCAAGCGCGGGCAGCAATTGCATATCGTCGAATTGCCCGGCGGTGGTTTCCAGGCGCTGCCCTACGATCCGGACTTCGAGCGGACGATGGAGATCGCCGACGAGATCATGGACAAGTATCGCGATACGCTCGCCGCACTCGCAAAATAGCGGCGTCGTTTGATGAGCGAGCCCAACGATCCGCATTGGATCACCTACGAACAGGCTGTCGCAATTCACAGCCGACAGCTTCGCCGCTTTGGTGGTGCACCGGGGATGCGCGACGAAGGCATGCTGCGATCGGCCCTGGAGCGGCCGATCAACAAGTGGCGCTACGAGCAGGCTCCGCTGGATGAACTCGCCGCAGCCTACGCGTTCGGACTCGCGAAGAACCACGCATTCGTTGATGGAAACAAGCGCATTGCCTTCATGGCGATGATGGTCTTTCTGCACAAGAACGGCGTAGCCTTCAGTCCCGATCCCGCAGAAGCCACAGCCATCGTCCTCGCCCTTGCCGCCGGCGAAGTCAGCGAGCAGAGCCTCACGCGCTGGATCCGCGACAATTGGAATTCCAAATGACCTGATTTGCGGGAAAACCGCGCCCGCGTGCCGTTGCCCTGCCCGAAACTTTGCGGTATCCCAGCCCAAGAATTCGACTTTCGACTGGGGACAATCCATGGCTGACCATAGCGAAGTGGCCTACACCACCGCCGACGGCAACGACTACGTTGCACACGAGCAGACCTATGAGGGCTTCATCAAGCTGGTGAAGTATGGCACGGCCTCGGTCGCGCTCATCGTGATCCTGATGGCGATCTTCCTGACCTGACCTGTCAGCAGCTGCACACACCAGCGGCAGCAGCTGCCCATAAAATTTGCATCCAAGCCGGTGCCAAAACCGGTATCGAACGCCGCGGGAAGTAACGCTTAAGTTTGCGCGTGCGCTGTCCCGCGCCGCCGGAGGACCTATGAAGATCGCCGTTGCCAAGGAAATCGATCCGCTCGAGCCGCGGGTTGCCGCTTCGCCTGATACGGTGAAGAAGTTTAAGGCGCTCGGTGCCGAGATCGCCGTCGAGCCGGGCGCCGGCATCAAGTCGGGCCTGCCGGATTCCGAATTCACCGCCGTGGGCGCCACTGTCAGCGCTGACGCGCTCAAGGACGCCGATATCATCATCAAGGTGAAGCGTCCCGAGGCGTCGGAACTTTCACAATACAAGCGCGGCGCGCTCGTCATTGCCATTATGGATCCATACGGCAACGAGGCCTCGCTGAAGACGATGGCCGATGCCGGCGTCTCCGCCTTCGCGATGGAATTGATGCCGCGCATCACGCGCGCGCAGGTGATGGACGTGCTGTCCTCGCAGGCCAACCTTGCCGGCTATCGCGCCGTGATCGAAGGCGCCGAGGCCTTCGGCCGCGCCTTCCCGATGATGATGACGGCGGCCGGCACCGTGCCCGCGGCCAAGGTGTTCGTGATGGGCGTCGGCGTCGCCGGCCTCCAGGCGATCGCGACCGCGCGCCGTCTCGGCGCCGTCGTGACCGCGACCGACGTCCGGCCCGCGACGAAGGAGCAGGTGGAATCGCTCGGTGCGAAATTCCTCGCCGTCGAGGACGAGGAGTTCAAGAACGCGCAGACCGCCGGCGGCTACGCCAAGGAGATGTCCAAGGAGTACCAGGCCAAGCAGGCCGCGCTCACCGCCGAGCACATCAAGAAGCAGGACATCGTGATCACCACCGCGCTGATCCCGGGCCGGCCGGCGCCGAAGCTCGTCAGTGCTGACATGGTCAAGTCGATGAAGCCGGGTTCGGTGCTGGTCGATCTCGCCGTCGAGCGCGGCGGCAATGTCGAAGGCGCCAAGGCCGGCGAGGTCGTCGACCTCGATGGCATCAAGATCGTCGGCTACACCAATGTCGCCGGGCGCGTCGCGGCCTCGGCCTCCAGCCTCTATGCCCGCAATCTGTTCTCCTTCATCGAGACCATGGTCGACAAGAAGGAGCAGAAGCTCGCCGTGAACTGGGACGACGAGCTCGTCAAGGCCACTGCGCTCACGAAAGACGGCGCCGTCATCCACCCGAACTTCCAGCCGAAGGTTTAAGGAGAGCCGCCATGGAGCATGTTGCACAGGTCGTCGACCCCTTCATCTTCCGGCTGTCGATCTTCGTTCTCGCCGTCTTCGTCGGCTATTTCGTGGTGTGGTCGGTGACGCCGGCGCTGCACACGCCGCTGATGAGCGTGACCAACGCGATCTCCTCGGTGATCGTGGTCGGCGCGCTGCTCGCGGTCGGCGTCGGCATGGTTTCGAGCGGCTCGGGCTGGGCGCGCGGCTTCGGCTTCGTCGCGCTCATCTTCGCCTGCGTGAACATTTTTGGCGGCTTCCTTGTCACCCAGCGCATGCTGGCGATGTACAAGAAGAAGTCGAAGTAAGCGGCCACCTCGGGCTGAAGGGATTAATGGGGACCTGAGATGAGCGCCAATCTCTCTGCATTCTTGTATCTCGTGGCGGGGGTGCTGTTCATCCTGTCGCTGCGCGGGCTGTCGAGCCCGGCATCGTCGCGCCAGGGCAATCTGTTCGGCATGATCGGCATGGCGATCGCGGTCGCCACGACGCTGGCGAACCATCCGCCGGCCGACGGACTCGCCTGGGTGCTGGTGATTGTCGGCATCGCGATCGGCGGCGGCATCGGCGCGGTAATCGCCCGCCGCGTGCCGATGACCTCGATGCCGGAACTGGTCGCCGCCTTCCACTCGCTGGTCGGCATGGCCGCGGTGCTGGTCGCCGCCGGCGCGTTCTATGCGCCCGAGGCTTTCGACATCGGCACGCCCGGTAACATCCACACCCAGAGCCTGGTCGAAATGTCGCTCGGCGTCGCCATCGGCGCGCTGACCTTCACCGGGTCGGTGATCGCGTTCCTGAAGCTCTCGGCGCGCATGAGCGGTGCCCCGATCATCCTGCCGGCGCGGCACCTCATCAACATCGCGCTCGCGATTGCACTGGTCGTCTGCATCGTCGGCCTGGTGATGACCGGCAGCCCGGTGTTCTTCTGGCTCAACGTGATCCTGGCACTCCTGCTCGGCGTGCTCATGATCATCCCGATCGGCGGCGCCGACATGCCGGTCGTGATCTCGATGCTGAACTCGTACTCCGGCTGGGCCGCCGCCGGCATCGGCTTCACGCTCGGCAATTCCGCGCTGATCATCACCGGTGCGTTGGTCGGCTCCTCCGGCGCGATCCTGTCCTACATCATGTGCCACGCGATGAACCGGTCGTTCATCTCGGTCATCCTCGGTGGCTTCGGCGGCGAGACCGCGGCCGCCGGCGGCGGCACGGGCGAGCAGAAGCCCGCCAAGCTCGGCTCGGCCGACGATGCGGCCTTCATCATGAAGAACGCCTCCAAGGTCATCATCGTGCCCGGTTACGGCATGGCGGTGGCGCAGGCCCAGCACGCGCTGCGCGAGATGGCGGACATGCTGAAGAAGGAAGGCGTCGAGGTGAAATACGCGATTCACCCGGTCGCCGGCCGTATGCCCGGCCACATGAACGTGCTGCTGGCCGAAGCCAACGTGCCCTATGACGAGGTGTTCGAACTCGAGGACATCAACTCCGAATTCGCGCAGGCCGACATCGCCTTCGTGATCGGCGCCAACGACGTCACCAACCCGGCGGCGGAAGAAGACAAGACCTCGCCGATCTACGGCATGCCGGTGCTCCAGGTCTGGAAGGCCGGCACCGTGATGTTCATCAAGCGCTCGCTCGCCTCCGGCTATGCCGGCATCGACAATCCGCTGTTCTATCGCGACAACACCATGATGCTGCTCGGCGACGCCAAGAAGGTCACCGAGAACATCGTCAAGGCGATGTAGCGCGGAAGCAAACGGACCGTGGCCAAGGAATGGCACCGGTCCCATCGCATGCCGCCCAAAGCGACGCGTGCGCAGCGCGTCGCCTGGCACGCTGCCCACAAGGCGGCCTGCGGCTGCCGCGATGTTCCGACGAGCCTCCGGCCCGATGTCATGAAATTGCTGCGGAGCCGTCGCAAGCCGTGAGCCGAAAGGCCGGCCGCGCATCATGACCATCGTCAAGTGGATCGCCATCCTGCTCGTGACCGTCTATTGCGTCGGTCTCCTTGTGCTGTATGTCCGGCAGCGCGAGATGCTGTTTCCGATCCCGCCCGCAGGTCGTACCGCCCCCGATGCCGCGGGCCTTCCCGAGGCGGAAGAACACATTCTGACCACGTCGGACGGTGAGAAGGTCATCGTCTGGCACGTGCCGGCGAAGCCCGGCCGTCCCGTGATCCTGTATTTTCCGGGCAATGGCGATTTTCTCGCCGGCCGCGTCAGCCGTTTCAGGGCGATGACCGCCGACGGCACCGGCCTCGTCGCGCTGTCCTATCGCGGCTATGCCGGCTCGAGTGGTGCGCCGAGCGAGGAGGGCCTGCTGCGCGATGCCGCAGCCGCCTACGCCTTCACGATCGCGCGCTACGCGGCGGAACGGATCATCGCCTGGGGCTTTTCGCTCGGGACGGGCGCGGCGGTTGCGCTCGCCTCGGAACATCGTGTTGGAAAACTCATCCTGGAAGCCCCCTATACGTCGACGGTCGACGTCGCAGCGTCGTCATTCTGGTACGTTCCGGTGCGCCTGCTGATGCGCGATCCGTTCCATTCGGACCAGCGCATCACGCGCGTCACGGTGCCGCTCCTGGTGATGCATGGCACCAATGACCTTGCCATTTCGATCGTGTTCGGAGAGCGTCTGTTCGCGCTCGCACATGAACCGAAGCAGTTCGTTCGCTTCGCGGGCGGCGGACACGACAATCTCGATGCTTTCGGTGCGATCGAAACGGCAAGGCGCTTCATTGAATCCTAAACGGTTCGTCACGTGGCCCTGGAGCCTGGCCTCCGCCGCGATCCTCACGCTGTCGCCGCAACACGCATGGGCCGCGACCGGGCTCGATGGTGCTGCGATGCGCTGGCCCTATGCGCTGCCCTTTGCCGGCCTGTTGCTGTCGATCGCATTGGGGCCGCTGCTGTTTCCAAAATTCTGGCATCATCACTACGGCAAGATCGCCGCGGCCTGGTCGCTGCTGGCACTCGCCGCGCTCGTCGTCTTTGCCGGCAGCATGGCAACGCTGGCGGCGCTCGTCCACGCCATGCTTGCCGAATATCTCGGCTTCATCGTGCTGCTGTTCTCGCTCTATGTCGTGGCCGGCGGCATCCTCATCACCGGCGACATCAAGGCGACGCCAGCGACCAATGTCGGCATCCTCGCGCTCGGCACGCTGGGTGCGAGCATTGTCGGCACCACGGGTGCCGCGATGATCCTGATCCGTCCCCTGATTCGCGCCAATCGGCTGCGGCGTCACAACGCCCATGTCATCATCTTCTTCATCATCCTGGTCGCCAATGTCGGCGGCGCGCTGAGCCCACTTGGCGATCCCCCGCTCTTCGTCGGTTTCCTGCACGGCGTCGACTTCTTCTGGACCACGCGGACCATCTGGTTGCAGACCGCAATCGTCGCCGGACTGCTGCTCGCGATCTTCGTCGTCATTGATGTCTGGCGCTTTCGTAGCGAGCCGCCGCTCGGCGAAGCCGGCCGCGGGGAGCCGCCGCGCATCCGCGGCCTCGTCAATTTGGTGCTGATCGCGGCCATCGTCGTGAGCCTGCTGGCGTCGGCGATGTGGAAGCCCGGCGTGGCGTTCGACATTCTCGGCACCGCGCTGGACCTGGAGGACGTCGTCCGCAATTCGGTGCTGCTGGCCATTGCGGCGCTGTCGGTGTGGCTGACGCCGGACGAGCACAGGCTGGCCAACGGCTTCACTTGGGACCCGATCCGCGAGGTCGCGAAACTGTTCGCGGGGATCTTTGTCGCGATCATCCCGGTCATTGCCATGCTCAATGCCGGACGTCACGGCGCCTTCGCCTGGCTGTTGTCGGCTGTGACGGCGCCGGACGGTGTGCCGCGCGAGGTCGCCTATTTCTGGTTCACCGGCCTGATGTCCGCGTTCCTCGACAATGCGCCGACCTATCTGTTGTTCTTCGAGCTCGCCGGTGGCGACCCGCAAGTGCTGATGCATGAGCTCTCGGGCACGCTCGCCTCGATCTCCATGGGCGCGGTCTACATGGGCGCGCTCACCTATATCGGCAACGCGCCGAACTTCATGGTGAGCAGCATCGCCAGCGAGAACGGCATCGAGATGCCGAGCTTTTTCGGCTATCTCTTGCGCGCCGGCGCCGTGCTGATCCCGCTGTTCCTGCTGCTGACGCTGCTGCCGGTCGCGCCGATCCTGCACTGGCATTGAATCTCGCGCCTGATTTGCTACTGCTCATTCGAGCAAATGGAAGCGGTGGATGAGCGCGCATAGTCTGATGCCCCGGTCGGCCTGGATCTTCCCGGCGCTGGCCGTGCTGTTGTTCGCGGCCGTCAGCGCGACGGACTACGTGTTCACGCTGTCTCTGGGCGGGTTCGTCTTCGCCATCGTCCTTCTGGTCATCCTGTTCGGCACGGTATTCGCCGCGGTTCATCATGCCGAGGTGATCGCGGAGCGGGTCGGCGAACCCTATGGCACGCTGGTGCTGACGCTGTCGGTGACCATCATCGAGGTGGCTCTGATCACCACGATCATGCTTGGCGACAAGCCCGCGCCGGAACTGGCGCGCGACACCGTGTTCGCCGTGGTCATGATCGTCTGCAACGGCCTCGTCGGGCTCTGCATCTTCATTGGCGGCCTGCGCTATCGCGAGCAGGGGTTTCAGCTCTCCGGCGCCAACGTCTATCTCAGCGTGCTCTTCGCACTCGCGACCATCACGCTGATCCTGCCGAACTACACCACCACCACGCCCGGGCCGGTCTATTCGTCGGTTCAGCTCGGCTTCGTCGACGTGGTCACGCTCGCGCTGTACGGGGTGTTTCTCTACACCCAGACCGTCCTGCACAAGGATTACTTCGTTCACGAACGGGCGGACGGCGGCAGCGGTGGGGCGCATCTATCGGGCCGGATGTTGGTGCTCAGCGTCGTGCTGCTGCTGATTGCGCTGCTGGCGGTCGTGCTGCTCGCCAAGAAGTTTTCGCTGGTGGTCGACGCCGTCGCGGCCAAGATCGGCGCGCCGCCGGCCTTTACCGGACTTCTGGTCGCCCTCCTGATCCTGATGCCGGAAGGCGTCGCGGCCGTCTCGGCGGCCCGCAAGAACGACCTCCAGAAGAGCATCAACCTTGCGCTCGGCTCGTCCCTGGCCACCATCGGGCTGACCATCCCGGCCGTCGGCGTTGCCACCTACGCGCTCGACAAGGAGCTCGAGCTCGGCCTCAACGCCCAGGGCAGCGTGCTTTTGCTCCTGACTTTCTTCCTGAGCATGCTGACCTTCGGCACGGGCAGGACCAACGTCCTGTTCGGACTGGTCCATATGGTGGTATTTGCCGTCTACGTGTTCATGGTCTTCGTGCCCTGAGACGCGATAAGGAGAGTTCCCGATGCTTGCCGCCAGGTCCGAGGTTCAGGTCGACAACGAGCAGGTTCGTGTGACCGAGTGGCGGCTTGCGCCGGGGAGCGCCACCGGGCATCACACCCACGGCATGGACTATGTAATTGTTCCCGTGGTGGCGGGGGAGATGACCATCGTGGCGCCCGGCGGCGAGAGGTCCAAGGCGCAGCTTGCGGCCGGCAAATCCTATTTCCGCAAGGCCGGCGTCCAGCATGACGTACTTAACGAAACCTCAACCGAGATCGTGTTCCTTGAAATCGAGCTAAAACCGTAAGTTGGCGTTACTGTTTGCCATCGATCCGTCGTAGTTGATCCCTCACAATGCCCAAAAGTTCCCGCATCAGATCGCGCGGGGAGTGGCCGAGAAATGCTGAAATACCTAGCTAAAATCTCGATGGATATTTTCCCCTCGGTGCTCGCGACGATCATCGGGGCTTACATCGTTAATCACTACATCAATGCCAAGCCCGCGCCTGATGCTCCTGCGACCGTGGTGGCGCCTGCCCAGACTGGCAGTGAGGGCAAGCCGGCGGACACCGCCAACCTTCCCGCACCCGGCGTCAAGGCCAAGGGTGTCTCCGAGAAGAGCGTTTCCAAGGCGGCGGCCGAGAAGCCAGCCGATCATCAGCCGGCTGCCGAGACCAAGGCCGCAGACGTGGCTCCCGCCGAGACCAGCCCGCGCGGCCGCACCCCCGCGCGCGAGAAGGCGGTCGCCAAGTCCG
>NZ_PSRT01000169.1 GCF_004212635.1 Bradyrhizobium genosp. SA-3
GCTCGCTGCTGCTCTCCAGCATCCGCGGCATGATGGGCGGACCGCATCAGCAGGCCTTTGGCGACACCAACGCCCTGGGCGACCGCAGCGCTGGTGGAAGTCCTTGGGGCGGCAGTGACCAGTCCGGCGGCTCGCTCGCGCGCGACGCGGGCCTCGACGATATCGGCTCGAACCGCCGCGACGACTCGCGCCAAGGCTTCTTGGACCAGGCGTCGAACGATCGGGACAACAACGACCAGAATTACAGCGACGATCGCGACGATAACATGGACACGGGCGACGACAGCGATTTCGGCGGCGGCGACGATGGCGGCAGCGATTACGCGTGAGCAATTCACCCGGTAGATGCGAAACGGCCGCCTCTAGGCGGCCGTTTTCTTTTACGGCATTAGCTCAAGCGCCTTGTGTGGCACTGCACGCAGCCGTTCGATATAATATGACTAATGCGCACGGTTGTTGGATTGCACCGAGCTGAACGTTGCCGGACGCGCCCGAGTTCACCATGAGAAACGAAATCGCGTTCTGACGCGCGCGGCCGTAGACTCCCGGATTTCCAAATTCGGACATGGGTGTTCAACTGGAAGAACACGTTGCTCATGCCACACACGATGTGGCTGCCGCTCTTGGCAACAGTCGGGGTTTTAAAATGAGTTCACTTCATCAGCGCATTGCAACCTTATCCGACGTGACGACACATCTCATCACCGAATTGTACGAGTTGGAGGGACTGCACGAGCGGCTCAGGAAGGCAGAGCTGTCGGCGCGGCGGTTGAACCGCTCCGCTCGCGCACCGCATTCCCATTCATCAACTCGTCGTCGCTGCTCCGTTGCCGGGTCGACGCGGCACCGTCAGCGAGCATAGCTGGAAGGCGTTCGCCGGCGGCACGCAACGCCTTCGATGCCGCGCATCGCGAGCCGGCGCGGAGTTGACGGCTCGCTTCAAGCTCATGACGCCTCACATCACCACGACTTTGGTGCCGACATTGACACGACCGTAGAGGTCGATGACATCCTCGTTGCGCATGCGGATGCAGCCGGAGGAGACGTTGGTGCCGATTGTCCAGGGCTCGTTGGAGCCGTGGATGCGGTAAAGCGTGGAGCCCAGATACATCGCACGGGCGCCGAGCGGATTTTCCGGGCCACCTTCCATGTGCCGGGGCAGATCGGGGCGGCGGGCGAGCATTTCCGCCGGCGGCGTCCAGTCCGGCCATTCGCGCTTGGCGGTGATCGACTTCACGCCGGACCAGGTGAAGCCGGGACGGCCCACACCGATGCCGTAGCGCATCGCCCTGCCGTTGCCCTCGACGAGATAGAGGAACTTGTTCGGCGTATCGACCACGATCGTGCCGGGACTTTCCTTGCCGCCATAGTCAACGAGCTGCTTCTCGAATTTCGGATCGAACGGACGCTGCCGCGGATCGACCGCATCCTGCTGGAGCGCGCCTTGCTGAACTCCGCCTTGCATCTGCGGCTCGCCCATCGGCGGCAGACGGCGCTGATCGTAATAGGCCGGCTGCTGCTGATACACCGGCTGCTGCGGCGCGTAGGCCGGACCGCGGCCGGGACCGTCACCGAACAGGAATTCGATGAAGCCGCCGCCCATGTTCGAGTTGGAGGCGACGCGCACCGGCGCCGGCGGCACCTGCGGCGCATAGAGCACCGCGGGCGGATCGTTCGGCGCGGTGTTATCGAAGGCGCTGGCGCTGTTTGCGCCGGCAATGAAGGTGCAAGCGCCGCCGAGCAGCGCGACAGACATTTTCTTGAACATCGACGTACTCTGTACTGTTTCGTCTAGATCACATGCGTCGGGGAAGGCGCCTGGCTGATCGGCCGCCGCGACGTGGTCAATAAAAGGCAAAAGCCGTTTTGTTTGGTAAACGTATCAGGCGTTTGGATTCACCACGTCGTCAAGCGCGGGCCAATTTGGCGATCAGCGTTTATTTTCGATGAACGCAGCGCAGCCATGGTTAATCGCTTCTTTGCGCGCCGTCGCGCGACGCCGCACGACAGTTCGGCTGTGAACTTCGTGTTAAATCGCTTCTGCCTACAAAGACGCGTGAATGAGGTGGGGGGAGTATACTGATGGCTGTTCACCGCAAGCGTTTTCGCGTCGAAGATATCGCCGGTGGCGAAATGCCGATTCTTGACGTAACCGAAGAAGCAATCCCGATGCATAGCGAGATCATGGCCGAGCTGCGTGCGATCCGCGCACAGATGGCGAAGGGAAGTGTGCCCTTGTCCGGCAGCGCAGCCATGGCGGCGATCGACGCCTCCACCGCCCACGAGCTCTCGGAAGCTCGTACCATGCTCGAGACCTACCGGGCGCAGATCGAGCAGTGCGAGAAGCTGAAGGTCGAGCTCGACCTCATCCACGACGCCATCGACCGCACCAAGCGCGAGATCGCGACGCTGCACGGCAAGAGCTTCGACGGCGGCGAGATGGCCAAGGTCAATGGCGAGCTCGGCGCGGTCGTCGGCGGCACCGAGCAGGCGACCCAGCAGATCCTCGAAGCCGCCGAGTCGATCGACCAGGCGGCCAGCGCGATGTCCAAGGTGCAATCGGCCGACCAGCAGAAGCGGCTCGCCGACGACATCCAGGAACGCGTCATCTCGATTTTCGAAGCCTGCAACTTCCAGGATTTGACCGGCCAGCGCATCAGCAAGGTCATGACCACGATGAAGTTCATCGAGCAGCACATCAATGCGATGATGGAGATTTGGGGCGGCGTCGACGCGATCAAGGCCCATGTGCCGGCGCATGTCGACAGCCGCAGCGATGACGAAAAGCTCCTCAACGGCCCCAAGCTCGCCGGCGACGTCGGCCACGCCTCGCAGGACGACATCGACGCGCTGTTCGACTGAGCGGACTTGGCACTCTGAAAAACAAAACGCCGGCGCGAGCCGGCGTTTTTTTGTTTGCCGTCATTGCGAGCGAAGCGAAGCAATCCAGACTGTCCACCGTGGGAAGACTCTGGATTGCTTCGCGGAGCCTGTCATCGGGCCGCTTCGCGCGGTCCCGTCGGCTCGCAATGGCGCGTGGTTAGGCCGGAACCCCGATCACGCCCTCGGCGCGCAGCGGACGTAGACCATGTTGCCGTAGCGGGTGGCGGCGTCCTTGTCGATGAAGCGGGTGATCAGCACGCGGCCATCGAAGGAGATGATCTCGCGGTCCTGGTCGCCCGGCGTCGGGCCGGCGGGTCCGATGTAGTTCTTGCCGCTGGGCGAGCCCTTCAGGCGCAGCTCCTGCGGGGTCGCCTGGTCGGCCAGATGCATGATCACGCCGCCGGAGGAGCCGGCGGTGATCACATAGGGATTTTTGCACTGCGCCCGCGCGGCAGCCTCGGTGCGGGCGCGGTCGGCCGGGTTCTGGAACGAGGCGAGGCCCCAGCGGCCGACGATCTCGTCGGAGCGGATCGTCGCGGGCATTTCCGGGCCGGTGCCGGGCTCAGCCTCGGGCGGCGGCGAAGACGACGAGAAGGACGGCAGGCTCATGCCGCCGCAGGCGCCCAGCAATAGCGCCAGACAAGACGCGGCGGCCAGATTGGCAACCGTGCGCGCGCGAGCTGAACTGATCATGGCATTCCCCCGAACAAGACCATGGCCGCACCCCTCCCGCAGCCAAGCGCAAAACCGCCGCCGGAGCAATGCCGTCGTTTGATACGCCGGCGCCCCGAACGAGTTTCCAATGCCACCATCCTATATCCGCCTCACCAATCGCTTAACCACCTTTGCTTGACAGGATCGCGGCCAAGCCATATTTCCGGGCGCACTATTAGCACTCGGAAAGCCCGATTGCTAAGCGTGCCGTTCGATCCTCGGGAAGAGGGTGGACGGAAGCGCCGCCCCAACCCACTTCCACTCCTTCCGAAGCGAGCCTCCAAAGGGAAACGTCATGGCTAAATCCAAATTTCGTCCGCTGCATGACCGTGTCGTGGTCAAACGTATCGACGCCGAGGAAAAGTCCAAGGGCGGCATCATCATTCCCGACACCGCCAAGGAAAAGCCCTCCCAGGGCGAAATCGTCGCCGTCGGCCCGGGCGGCCGCGACGAGACCGGCAAGCTGATCCCGATCGACCTCAAGGTCGGCGACCGCGTGCTGTTCGGCAAGTGGTCGGGCACCGAGGTCAAGATCGAGAACGAAGAGCTCCTGATCATGAAGGAGTCGGACATCATGGGCGTGCTGGCCTAAGGCCATCCGTCTGAACGGCCGCTGAATGTCATGCCCGGATCGCGCGATCCGGGCATCCATCATTCCGCCGGGTTCGACTTGCGGACCCGGGATTGGTGCAACACAAGCGGCAGACACATCACGAAACACGAGGGATTGCAGAAATGGCTGCCAAAGACGTCAAGTTTTCCGGAGACGCGCGCGATCGCATGCTGCGCGGCGTCGACGTTCTCGCCAACGCCGTCAAGGTGACGCTCGGCCCGAAGGGCCGCAACGTCGTCATCGAGAAGAGCTTTGGCGCGCCCCGCATCACCAAGGACGGCGTCACCGTCGCCAAGGAGATCGAGCTCGAGGACAAGTTCGAGAACATGGGCGCCCAGATGGTGCGTGAGGTCGCCTCCAAGACCAACGACCTCGCCGGCGACGGCACCACCACGGCGACCGTGCTGGCCCAGGCCATCGTGCGCGAAGGCGCCAAGGCGGTTGCCGCCGGCATGAACCCGATGGACCTCAAGCGCGGCATCGATTCCGCGGTTGCGGCCGTGGTCAAGGACATCGAGAAGCGCGCCAAGCCGGTCGCCGCCTCCTCCGAGGTCGCCCAGGTTGGCACCATCTCGGCCAACGGCGATGCCGCCATCGGCAAGATGATCGCCCAGGCGATGCAGAAGGTCGGCAACGAGGGCGTCATCACCGTCGAGGAGAACAAGTCGCTCGACACCGAGGTCGACATCGTCGAGGGCATGAAGTTCGACCGCGGCTATCTCAGCCCCTACTTCGTCACCAATGCCGAGAAGATGACCGCCGAGCTCGAGGACGCTTACATCCTCCTGCACGAGAAGAAGCTCTCGGGCCTGCAGGCCATGCTGCCGGTGCTCGAAGCCGTGGTGCAGTCGGGCAAGCCGCTCGTCATCGTCGCCGAGGACGTCGAGGGCGAGGCGCTCGCCACCCTGGTCGTCAACCGCCTGCGCGGCGGCCTCAAGGTCGCGGCCGTCAAGGCGCCGGGCTTCGGTGACCGCCGCAAGGCCATGCTCGAGGACATCGCGATCCTCACCGGCGGCCAGCTCATCTCCGAAGAGCTCGGCATCAAGCTCGAGAACGTCACGGTGAAGATGCTCGGTCGCGCCAAGAAGGTGGTGATCGACAAGGAGAACACCACGATCGTCAACGGTGCGGGCAAGAAGCCCGACATCGAGGCCCGCGTCGGCCAGATCAAGGCGCAGATCGAGGAGACCACCTCGGACTACGACCGTGAGAAGCTCCAGGAGCGCCTCGCCAAGCTCGCCGGCGGCGTTGCGGTGATCCGCGTCGGCGGCGCCACCGAGATCGAGGTCAAGGAGAAGAAGGACCGCGTCGAGGACGCGCTCAACGCCACCCGCGCCGCGGTGCAGGAAGGCATCGTGCCCGGCGGCGGCGTCGCGCTGCTGCGCGCCAAGAAGGCGGTCGGCCGCCTGTCCAACGACAATGCCGACGTCCAGGCCGGCATCAACATCGTGCTGAAGGCGCTGGAAGCCCCGATCCGCCAGATCTCCGAGAACGCCGGCGTGGAAGGCTCGATCGTCGTCGGCAAGATCCTGGAGAACAAGTCCGAGACCTTCGGCTTCGACGCCCAGAACGAGGACTATGTCGACATGGTCGAGAAGGGCATCATCGATCCCGCCAAGGTGGTGCGCACCGCGCTCCAGGACGCCTCCTCCGTGGCTGGCCTACTGGTGACCACCGAAGCCATGGTCGCCGAAATGCCGAAGAAGGAAGCTCCGCCCGCCATGCCGGCCGGCGGCGGCATGGGCGGCTTCTAAGGCCCATCCTCACCTTGCAGTGTTACGAAGGCCGCCTCCGGGCGGCCTTCTTTTTTGCCGACCCTGCCCCTCCGCTTTCCGATTCAACCGGCGGCCAAAACCCACTACGGTGGCCCCGATTCTGATTGCTCGAGGATTTCGTCGATGCGCGCGCTTCCGGTTTGTTCGACAGCCCTTTTGGTGGCCATACTCGCCGCCTCGCCCGAGGTCGCTTCCGCTCAGATGAAGCTGTCGCCGAAGGCCACGACGCCCGGCGGCGCCGAGACGCGCTATTTCACCTCGATCGACGGGCTGATGGACGGCAATGCCGACGTGATCCTGAAGGAGACGCGCCAGGGCAAGACGGTCACGGCGGCCGTGCTCGACGTCTGCTATCCCGTCGCGAAGAATTCCGACCGCAAGGACCGCTTCGTCGTCAATCTCCAGGTCGCAGGCCAGAACCTGACGGGCACGACGCAGAGCCTCGGCGCGAAGGCGCCGGTCAGCGTCAAGCTGCTGCGCAAGCAGGCCGGGGACATGTTCGAGTTCCGCGGCCAGATCACGATCGGGCAGGCTGTGACCGAGGTCACCTCGCCCGACAATTCCGATCTCAGCGAGAAGGAATTTCTCGACAACCAGACCTCCGATGACGGCATCACCCCGCAGCCGAAGGATTTCACCGACGTCTCGCCAGAGGCGATCGCCGTCAAGGTCAAGCTCGATGCCGCGAACGACTTCCTGAAGAGCCTGAAGGGCCAGGAGGTCGAGGTGACGCTGGCCAGCCTCAATGTCGGCTGCGATGCGCTGCGCGCCGGTGAGCAGACCATCAACATGTCGGTCGATCCGGAGCGCGCGGGAGCGCTGCTGGCAAAGTTCAAGGCGATGCCCGGCGTCACCGCCGCGGGCTGGACCGCCGGCATGACCGAGATGGACCGCACCATCCGCTTCCCCGCCGCCGACTGGCGCGACGGCGACAAGATCAACCGCGACAAGCTCGCGACCGCGATTGCGGGCGTGCTGAGCAGGACGCTGGCGGCAAAGCCGGCCTCGCAGAGCTTCAACCCCGCCACCGGCAAGCTCAAGCTCGTCTTCAAGCGGCCGAACCAGGATTTCCCCGCGCTCGAGCTCACCGACACCATCGAGGTCGCAGGCCTCGTCTCGCCCGACAAGCCCGGCACGACCGACAAGCTCATGCTTTGGATCGGCAGCCCCGCGACGACCACATCCGATGAGAGCAGCGGCGCCAAGCTCAATCTGTCCGATGACGCAAGCCCGGACGAAGAAGGCGATCTGCCCGACGACAACGGCTCGATCGAGGCGCTTGCCAAGGAGCTGAAAGCCCAGCGCTGGGACGCCGACAAGTCGGTGTGGAAGTAGACTCTCGTGCCCCGGACGCAGCGCAGCACGTCAGTGATGCGCTGCTGAGCCGGGCCCCAGAAGCTACGAGCACGTTCGAGGATAGGATTCTGGGTCCCGGCTCTGCGGCGCAGCGCTTACGCGCTCCGCCTTGTCCGCGGGACACGAGCGCACTGCGAAACCTAATTCCCGTTGACGCGAAAGCGCAGCGGCTTGGGACCGACCAGCATGAGCACGTCGCCCTGACGCTTCCAGGTTTCGACGCTGCCGAGCGCGGCCACGAGATCGTCGTCAGCCTGCGCCTTTGCAGGTGGACAGGAACGGTCCTGGATCTGGCCGGGGACGAAGATCACGGTGTTGCCGGCGACCGAGAACTGGCCCTTGCCGCCCTTGCACCAGAGCTCCAGCACGACCTCGCCATTGTCGCCGATCTCGATGTTCGGTATCCGCTTCGAGCCGGGCTGGGGCAGCGCTTCCAGCGTCATCTCGGTGCCGAAGGGGAACCCCTCCTCGGCACGCGCGAGCGTGGACATCGCGAGCATTGCAGCTGCCGCACACACCAACCGCTTGAGCGAAACCATGAGACCTCTCGACCGACCTGACTTGCCGCACCTTCTATAAGACGGCAGCGGTCTTGAGAAGGTTCGCCCATGGTGGATGTAGATACAAAAATCCCCGCGAGGCGAACCTCGCGGGGATTGGCATCGAAGCCTGCGTCGACCGCTACTTCAGCACCAGCGCCGTAAACGGCCAGACATAGGCCTGCAACGTCACGAGCACGCCGACGAGGCAGGCCAGCACGATCGAGTGCCGGAACACGAAGCGCAGGATGGTGCCCTCGTGGCCGTACCAATTGGTGGCGGTCGAGGCGACGACGATCGATTGCGCGTCGATCATCTTGCCCATCACGCCGCCGGAGGAGTTCGCCGCAGCCATCAGGACCGGCGACAGGCCGAGCTGCTCGGAGGTGATCTTCTGCAGGTTTCCGAACAGCACGTTTGAGGCGGTGTCCGATCCCGTCAGCGCGACACCGAGCCAGCCAAGCAGCGTGCCGAAGAAGGGATAGAGCACGCCGGTGGCCGCGAAGGCGAGGCCCAGCGTCGCGTCGACGCCGGACAAGCGCGTCAAGGTGCCGATCGCGAGCATCGCCGAGATCGTGATCAGCGAGATCGCGCACAGCCGGATGGTGCGGCCGTACTCGGTCACGAGTTTGACGGGACCGACGCCCATCAGGAAGCCGGAGATGATCGCCGCGATCAGCATGCCCGTTCCGGTGAAAGACAGGTAGGTGAAGCTGAACACCGCGCCTTCCGGAGTCGGCTTCGCCGCCACCGGCGGCATTTTGTTGATCATCTGGTGCAGCTCGGGGACGGCGTAGTTCCAAACGAAGATCGAGTTCGCCCAGGTCTTGAACCAGCCGCTGCCCCAGATCAGCATCACGATGCAGACGATGATCCACGGCAGCAGCGCGCTCCAGAGCTCCGCTTGCGTGAGCGGGGTTTTGTCGAGCGGCTTCGCCGGCGTCATGGTCGCCGCCGATTCATCGTGCCCGCCCAGCTCCGGCGACAGCCAGAGCTGCCTCGGCTGCCACACCTTCAGGAACAGGATGAGGGCGCCCATCGAGATCAGCGATGCACCGATGTCGACGATCCAGGGATTGATGTGGTTCGAGATCACATATTGCGGAATCGCAAACGACACGCCCGTGACGAGGATCGCCGGCCAGACGTCCTTCATGCCCCTCCAGCCCGCGAACGCCCACACCACCCAGAACGGCACGATCAGCGAGAAGAACGGCAATTGTCGGCCGACCATCGCACCCAAGATATAGGGATCGAGCCCGGTGACCGAGGCAAGGCCCTGGATCGGCGTGCCCAGCGCGCCATAGGCGACCGGCGCGGTGTTGGCGATCAGCGACAGGCCGGAGGCTGCGAGCGGCGAGAAGCCGAGGCCAATCAGGACCGCGCCCGTAATCGCGACCGGCGTGCCGAAGCCCGAGGCGCCCTCGAAGAAGGCACCGAACGAGAACGCCACCAGCAACAGTTGCAAACGCCGGTCCTCGGTGACGCCGCCGATCGCGCGCTTTAGCAGTTCGAATTTCCCGCACCCTACCGTCACCTGATAGAGGAAGATGACGTTGAGGACGATCCAGCCGATGGGGAAGAACCCGGTGACGATGCCCAGCACCGAGGCGCGGAACGACATGTTCGCGGGCATGGTGAAGACGAAGATCGTGATCAGGTTGGTCACGATCACGGCGATGACCGCTGCGATATGGGCCTGGACGCGGCCGCTCGCGATCAGGACCAGCAGCGTCACGACGGGCACTGCCGCCGCGATCGTCGACAGCACCGGGCTGTGCAGCGGGTCATAGATTTGATTCCACATGGTCTTCCTCCCCACGCATGTTTGCGGCAGGGTGACCCGCGTGGAGAGCCGATCCTGCTTGACGCTGGAAGCGATAACCCCCGAGTTGGACGCGAATTCCTCGCGGAGGCGGCGGTTCCCGTCCGCTCACAAGCTCGCGAAATCCTGAAGCACCCTGCCCCGCGCCGTCGAACCCCATGCTAGGGTTGCAAGCTGCGACAAGCCAACGCAAATTGCAGACCTTGCGACTTTAGTCTAAGCGCGCCCATTTCCGCCATTGCCTCAGCCATTTGGCTCTGGGCCGTTATGCACATCCCCTGAGGAGACCCAGCTCTGTGAAGAACATCCGCGCCACGCTCGCGATCGTCTGGCGAATCGCCGGCCCCTATTTCCGATCGGAGGACAAATGGGCCGGCCGCGGCCTGCTTGCCGCCGTCATTGCCATGGAGCTGGCGCTGGTGGCGATCAATGTTCTGGTCAGTCAGTGGCAGAACCGATTCTTCAGTGCGATCCAGGGATATGAACTGGACCGGTTCGTCAGCGAGATTTGGATCTTTCTTGGCCTTGCCTTCACCTTCGTCGCATTGGCGGTCTACAAGCTCTACCTGAACCAGTGGCTCCAGATTCGTTGGCGGCGCTGGCTGACGCAACATTATCTCGGCGAATGGCTCAACGGCTCGACGCATTACCGTATGCAGCTCAAGGGCGACGCCGCCGACAATCCGGATCAGCGTATCACCGAGGACGTCAAGAATTTCGTCGAGCAGACCCTGACCATCGGCCTCGGCCTGCTATCGTCGATCGTGACGCTGGCCTCGTTCGTCGTCATTCTCTGGGGTCTGTCGGACAAGGCGCCGCTGCACATTTACGGTACCGATATCGTCATCCCTGGTTTTCTAGTCTGGTGTGCGCTGGTCTACGCAATCCTGGGTACGGCGCTGACGCACTGGATCGGTGCCCCGCTCATCAACCTCAATTTCGAACAGCAGCGCTTCGAGGCCGACTTCCGCTTCAACCTGATCCGCGTGCGCGAAAATTCGGAGCAGATCGCCCTTTTGAAAGGTGAGAGCGCGGAGCGGGGGAATCTGCTGCAGCGCTTTGGTTTCGTCATAGGCAACTGGTACGCGATTATGAGCAGGACCAAGCGCCTGACCGCTTTCACGGCAAGCTACAGTCAGGCTGCAGTGATCTTTCCCTATGTGGTGGTGGCTCCAGCTTACTTCGCCAAGAGAATCCAGCTCGGCGACTTGATGCAGACCGGCTCGGCGTTCGGCAGCGTGCAGGATGCGCTGTCGTTCTTCGTCACGGCGTATCGCTCGCTCGCGGAATGGCGCTCGGTGATTGCTCGTCTCGATGGCTTCGAGATGTCGGTCAGCTCAGCAGCCACCGTCGCGGCGCACGAGCCGGCCATCAGCGTTGCGCCAGGGAGCGCCAAGGCAATCACGCTCAAGCAATTGCTGGTGAACCTGCCAAACGGCGAGCCACTGGTCAGCGCCGATGCCTTCATCGTCCGGCCGGCAGAGCGAGTTCTAGTGACCGGACCGTCCGGTTCCGGCAAGTCGACGTTGTTTCGGGCCATTGCCGGCATCTGGCCTTTCGGCGACGGAACGATCGCCATTCCTGAGAAGGCCAAGCTGATGATGGTGCCGCAGCGGCCGTATTTCCCGATCGGCCCGCTCGGGGATGCCGTGATCTACCCCTCCGATCATGGCACAATCGCGCCCGAAAAGATCGCGGAAGCGCTGACAGCGGTAGGCATGCCGCGTCTGGCAAAGCGGCTTGCCGAGGACGGTCACTGGAACCGGATGCTGTCGCTCGGCGAGCAGCAGCGCCTGGGGCTCGCCCGCGCGCTGTTGCATGCGCCGGATTATCTGTTCCTGGACGAGGCCACGGCGTCGCTGGACGAGCCGTCCGAGGCCCGGCTGTACCGGCTGCTGGCGGAGAAGCTGCCGCAGGCGACCATTGTCTCGATTGGCCACCGCTCGACGCTCGATGCCTTCCACACCCGCAAGGTGACAATGGTGACGGACGGCGAGATCCACGTCCTCGGCGGCGAACGGGCTGCAGCGGAGCCGAGCGCGGCGCGCTGAGGCGCACGACAATCCGCGTTGCGTTCTGGTCTCAGAACGGAGCCAAGCCTTCACGGCTGCAAGGCGCCAGCGGCTTTTCACCGGCATTTCTGCGGCGTCATGGCCGGGCTTGTCCCGGCCATCCACGCGCTCATTGCGCGACGGTGCCAAGAAACGTGGATGCCTGGGACAAGCCCGGGCATGACGTTTGCGGAGAGACCCGGCCCCAAAGCAAAAGGGCGGCAGATTGCTCCGCCGCCCTCATCAAGTCATTTCAGGAAGAAACTTACTTCAGGTTGGTCATCGCCGTCAGGTCGAATGAGAGCTTGGCGATACCGGCGGCGCCGCACCAATTGGAGCCGACGCCAGTCGGATTGATGTTGCTGAAGCTGCCGTTGAAGCCTGCCGTGTAGTCGCTGGTGAACGCGTTGCAGTTCGCTTTCGAAAGGTCGGTGTCGGAGTAACGCAGGTCGAGCGTGAACACCTTGTAGGTGAAGCCGATGCCGATATTCCAGGTGTTGTAGTCGGCGTACTTGATGCCGTTCGGGAACGGACCGGCGAAGCCCGGCGCGGCGAAGCCAGTGCCGTAGAACGAGTCGGAGGTGCCCAGGAATTGGCGGCCGAACTCACCCGAGACGTACATGCCGACGCCGCTGGAGCCGAAAATGGTGCTCGGCGCGGTGTACTTGGCGGTGATCGACACATAGTCGCCCCACGCGCCGGAGTTCAGGAAGCTCGGCGTGTAGTACTCGTTCAGGCCGACGGTCCAGTTGTCGTTGATGGTGTAGGCCACCTTGCCGTAGACTTCGAAGAAGCTGACATCCTTCTTCATCACGTTGCCGTTGACCAAGGCGTTCGCGGCGCACTGCGCGCTGAGCGGGTTGCCGGCCGTGTCCGTCGGCGCGCCGTAAAAGCAGGTGCCACCCGGATACAGATAACCCCAGACACCGATGTCGAAGGCGAACGCACCGAAGGTCGGGCGGATACCGCCGTAGACGTCGATCTCGGCCGCGGCGCGGTTCGGGAAGGAGATGCTCTCACCGGCCAAGCCGACATAGAGCTGCAGGTCCTTGGTGACGTTGTAACGCGGCTCAAAATAGGCGGCGACAGACGGCTTGTGGTTCGACTGGGTGATACCGCGGAAGATGTAGTCGCTCATGATCGCGCCGCCGAAGGCGATATCCCAGGGATCGAAGGCGGGCGGCGGCGGGGCTTTCAATGCCTTGACCGGCATGTCTGCCGCGAAAGCCGAACCCGTCACCATTGCCAGCGCCGTTGCCAACAAAGCCACTTTTTTCATTTCGATCCCCATCGCCAGTTCTTAGACCCAGTCAGATCCCGTTAGCCCCCCGGGGCGCTCGACCTGATTGCAAATTACGTATCTGCGGCAATGTGAATTGAGGGGTGCGAACGGTGAAGCAAAAAGCGCGGGCATCTGCCGACTTTTTAGGCGTTTTGACGATTCCACGGAATGTTGTCAGCCTGTGTGGCTTCTAGATCACATTATTTGCATTCGAAGGTGCGCAGGAGGCCCGTGTAAATCCGGGGATCGTCGGGCAGCGTGACACCAAGGCTACGAATCAGGCCGGCGCGGCGAAAGGCTGCATCCGAATCTGCTTGCGACGATGCAAAAAGGCCGCAGCGCCCAGCGCTGCGGCCTTCCCATTTGCGGATCGTTTAAGAGGAAACGAGAGGCCGGGGGACCTACCCCTGTCCCTCGGCCGGCGCCGATTCCGCAGAAGACGAAGGCATCGCCCAGCTTGTCTCGGCGGCAGGCTCGGGAGCCGGAGCTTCCACCGGTGCTGATGGCTTCGGAGCAGGAGCTGCCTTCGCTTTCTTCGGTGCCGCTTTCTTCGCGGCCTTTTTCGGTGCGGCCTTCTTGGCCGACTTCGTCGCAGCCTTCTTGGCGGCTTTCTTCGGGGCTGCCTTCTTGGCAGATTTCTTCGCAGCTTTCGTTGCAGACTTCTTGGCAGACTTTTTCGCGGACTTCTTGGCTGCCTTCTTCGCGGTCTTCTTCTTCGCCGCTACGACCTTCTTAGCCTTTTTGGCCTTCTTGCTTTTTTTCTTCTTCGCTTTCGCCATCGTGGTCCTCCTGTTGCCGCCGAACAATGGTCGATCGGGCGTCTTTCTGCCGTCACCTGCGGACGAAAGCTCAGCTTTTGAAAGCTCAAACTTGCGCGTTCAATGCCGGCCGCGACCCGCCCGTAGCCCAATCGAGAAGCTCAATCGTGTGTACGACCGGAATTGATGTGCCACTGGCAATCTGCACCATGCAGCCGATATTGCCCGCAGCAATCATGTCCGGCTTGACGCTCGCGATGTTGGCGACCTTGCGATCGCGCAACCGGTCCGCAAGCTCGGGCTGGAGAATGTTGTAGGTGCCCGCCGAACCGCAACACAAATGGCTCTCCGGCACATCTTTCACCACGAATCCATTCTTGGAAAGCAATTCTTTCGGAAGGCCCGTGATTTTCTGCCCATGCTGCAACGAGCACGCGGAGTGATAGGCGACCACGATGTTGTCCTGTCGCGCGGTGGCCGCAAGTCCGAGGCCGGCGACGTATTCGGTGATGTCCTTGGCAAGCGCGGACACCTTCGCCGCATCGGCTGCGAACGCCACATCCTCGCGCAGCAGATAGCCGTAGTCCTTGATCACGGTGCCGCAGCCGGACGCCGTCACCAGGATGGCGTCGAGCCCCTCGCCGGCCGCTTCCCGGCACCACGCAGCGATATTGGCGCGAGCCCGTGCCAATGCGTCGTGGTCGTTGCCGAGGTGATGGGTCAGCGCGCCACAGCACTGCTCGTCCCGGACCAGGACAACCTCGATGCCGTGGCGGGTGAGAAGGCTGATGGCGGCCTGGTTGATGCGCGGCGCCAGCACCTGCTGGGCGCAGCCTTGCAGCAGAGCGACCCGGCCGCGTCTCTTGCCGAGCGCGGCAAACACGCTGCCGGCGGCGGGCCCCGGCGATGGCAGCCGGTTCGGCGCCAGCGCCAGCATCGCCTTGATGCGCTGGATCAGTCCGGGCGTGGCCGAGGGCCGGGGCGTCGGCAGGAAGACGGCAAGCGGGCGGGCCAGCCGCGCCAGCCACATGCTCGCGCGAAAGCGCTGCGGGTCCGGCAGGACGAAGGCCAGCACCTGGCGCAACAACCGCTCAGTCAGCGGCCGCTGATAGCGCTGCTCGATCCGGACCCTGGCCTGGTCGACGAGGTGCATGTAGTTCACCCCTGACGGGCAGGTCGTCATGCAGGCGAGGCACGACAGGCAGCGGTCGATATGCTTGACCACCTCGGCGGTCGGCGCCAGGTCCTTCTCCAGCATCTCCTTTATCAGGTAGATGCGACCGCGCGGGCTATCGAGCTCGTCGCCGAGCAGCACATAGGTCGGGCAGGTTGCGGTGCAGAAGCCGCAATGGACGCAGGCGCGAAGGATCTTGTCGGCTTCGGCGAGGTCGGGGTCGGCGAGCTGCGCCAGTGAGAATTCGGTCTTCATGCCAAAGCACCCCGCCTCAAGCGTCCCCGGTTGAGAATGGTCTTCGGATCGAAGCTGGCGCGCACCCGCTCGCTTAGCGCCGCGATGCCAGGCGCTTGCGGATGGAATACGTCGACATCACGCCTGACGTCCTCGGCCGCCCGGATCAGCGTGGCATGTCCTCCGAACGCGTTGGTGCGCTGGCGCACGGACGGGGCATGCGCGTCCGGCTTCGGCGGCAACGCCGCCCAGATCAGTCCGCCGCCCCAATCGTAGATCACGTCGCCGCCGGTCTCGCGTGCCAATTGGGTGCCGAGCGCCGCGCCCGACGCCGGCGGACAGACGATCCGCCACACCGGCCAGGCG
>NZ_PSRT01000170.1 GCF_004212635.1 Bradyrhizobium genosp. SA-3
CCCGAAGCCCAGCACGAGGCGGGCCAGGCTCAGCGCGACGAAATTGCCTGTCAGCGCGCAGGTGGCGAGCGCGGCGACGCAGGCCAGGGTTCCCAGGCGGATCGCCGCCGCCCAGCCGATACGCTGGATCAGGCGGGACGCCATCAGCGCGCCCACGAGGTAGCCGACGGCGTTGATGGTGTTCATGAAACCGGCCGCCGAGTAGGACCAGCCGAGGGTCTCCCGCATATCCGGCAGCACCAGCGCATAGGCAAAGCGGCCGATGCCGAGCCCGACCGTCGCTGCCAGCGACAGGGTCAGGATCAGCCGCGCGGGATGCGCGTTGGGCGGGGAGCGATCAGGGGCGTGCAAGGGTACTCCGGCGGTGGGAGTGTGGCAGGCTCCATCCGCTTTGCACAGCCGGCTCCCCGGCAATGGTGTCTTGCCAAGCGCGCAACGCCGCTCTAGCACTCCGGCCGACCTGTCATTCCGGGGCGCGCCATTTTGGCGCGAGCCTGGAATTTATTTTCCCGCTTGCGCTGTGGCCCGATGGATTCCGGGCTCGCTCGCTTTGCTCGCGCCCCGGAATGACGGCATAGGATTGAGAGGAAACGACCATGGCGACCCACAAACTGCTGCTGCTTCCCGGCGACGGTATCGGCCCCGAGGTGATGGGCGAGGTGAAGCGGCTGATCGACTGGCTCAATTCGGCCGGGATCGCCAAGTTCGAGACCGACACCGGCCTCGTCGGCGGCGCGGCCTATGACGCGCACAAGGTGTCGATCTCCGAGGGCGACATGGCCAAGGCCAAGGACGCCGACGCCGTGATCTTCGGCGCGGTCGGCGGCCCGAAATGGGATGCCGTGCCTTACGAGGTGCGCCCCGAAGCCGGCCTGCTTCGCCTGCGCAAGGATCTCGCTCTGTTCGCCAACCTGCGTCCCGCAATGTGCTACCCGGCGCTGGCGGATGCTTCGAGCCTGAAGCGCGAGGCGGTCGAGGGCCTCGATATCGTGATCGTGCGCGAACTCACCGGCGGCGTCTATTTCGGCGAGCCCAAAACCATCACCGATCTCGGCAATGGCCAGAAGCGCGCCATCGATACCCAGGTCTACGACACCTATGAGATCGAGCGCATCGCCCGCGTCGCCTTCGAGCTTGCCAAGAAGCGCAAGAACAAGGTGACATCGATGGAGAAGCGCAACGTCATGAAGTCGGGCGTGCTTTGGAACGAGGTCGTCACGCAGGTCCACAAGCGCGAATACCCCGACGTCACGCTGGAGCATCAGCTCGCCGATTCCGGCGGCATGATGCTGGTGAAATGGCCGAAGCAGTTCGACGTCATCGTCACCGACAATCTGTTCGGCGACATGCTCTCCGACATCGCGGCGATGCTGACGGGGTCGCTCGGCATGCTGCCCTCGGCCTCGCTCGGCGAGGTCGACGTCAAGAGCAAGAAGCGCAAGGCGCTGTACGAGCCCGTGCACGGCTCCGCCCCCGATATCGCCGGCAAGGGCCTCGCCAATCCGATCGCGATGATCTCGTCCTTCGGCATGGCGCTGCGCTACTCCTTCGACATGGGCGATCTCGCCGACAAGGTCGATGCCGCCATCGCCGCCGTGCTCGCCAGCGGCCTGCGCACCGCCGACATCAAGTCGGAAGGCACCACCGCCGCCTCGACCACGCAGATGGGCGAAGCGATCCTGAAGGAATTGCAGAAGCTGCACGGGTAAGCAGCAAGCGCCGCAATCGTAGGGTGGGCAAAGCGAAGCGTGCCCACCACTTCTATCGCAATTGCCGAGAGATGGTGGGCACGGCGCTTCGCGCCTTTGCCCACCCTACGGCACTTTTAAAAAAAATGGCCGGGCGTGAGCCCGGCCATTTTGATTCGATGCCTGCGCCCGCCTCAGTACAGCGGGAAATTCTGCGGGTAACCGCCGACGTCGGCCGGCGGTGAGAGCGGCTGGCGGTCAATCGGGCGATTGAGGTTCTCGCGAGCGAAGGACGGATAGCCCACCGCCGGCGGGAAGGCGTAGTCGCTGAACTTGCGGTCGCCCGGATTGACCTCGGTGCCGCCGTCGAGCCAGGAGCGCTTGCTCACATAGATGCGGGTGCGGCCCTGCTGATAAACCGCGTTGGGGCCGCTCGGTCCGTAATAGGGCCGGCCGCGCTCGTCATAGCGCTTGGTCCTGGTGTCGGCCGAAGCTGGCGATGCGAGGGACATGGCAATGACGGCGCCCGCCGCAAGCCAGGTCGCCAATGTGTTCGCCGCAGAGAATTTCAAGCTCATCACGTCCCCTTCAGGCGGCAGGCCGCCAGTCGATTTCACCCCATACTAGCCCGGCCGGGGCGGATGCAACTAGGTCAATTGGGTCACACCAGCTCGGAATAATCGTGCGCGCCGGCAAAAGTTGCATCAATACCAGCCACTTGGGCTTGATGCGGCTCAAAGCGCCCCGCGCAATTGCGCGTTCGCGGCGCCCAGCATCCAGTCCGATGGGCTCTGGGAATCGCAGGCGCGGCGCTTCAGCTCGGCATGGGCGAACAATTCCGCCAGTCTGGGCTCGTTGCCCGAGGTCAGCAGTGTCAGCCGGTTCAGCGTGCAGGCGATCGCCGCGCGCCGGGCGGGCAGGGTGTCGCCCTGGCAGGAGAAGCCGGAGATCTGCAGCGCCGGCTCCTCGTTGCGCTTGAGAAAGCCGAGGCAAGCCCGCGTCCCGCCGCGCCGACCGGTTGGAACAGGGCGACGGGACCGAATTTCGTGTCAATCAGGCCGGCCTGCTCGAGCGTGGTCGCCCTGCTCAATCCCATCTGGACGGCGAGATCCGCAGTCGCCGGACGGGCCACGTCGAACTCGCCGCCTTCCCGGTAGATTTCGAGCTCGGCCATGGGCTGGCCCGCCTCGTTCGTCCAGCGCAGCACGTCCCTGCGGCCCCCTTCGGGATGCCTCAGGATGCTGTAAGAGGCTGTTTTATCTGATGAATCGAGCCAGCTGACGGCGAAGCTCGGGTGCGAGCCGTCGGCCGCGCTCCAGCCCGGCTTGTCCGCCGGCTCATCGTCGCGCAAGTCAGGCAGCTGGCCGAGCGCCGCGAGCGCGAGGATGGCAAACAGGGCGAGCGCCCCCACATAGGCGATCAGGTGCGCCAGCGTGCCGACAACCTCGTCGGCGAAGGCTGCAAGCGCCAGATGGATCTGGGTGGGGCTAACGGCCGTGCTGGCCTCAGGCGACTGCATCCACGGCCTTCAGGCATGGTCCAACGTTGTCTTGAGGCCGGTTCTCGCATAGAAGCGCTGCTGTTCCTGTTTAAGCGTCAGCTTCAGGAACGGGCTTTTTCATCGGAGAGTGAACGATGGGTTACAAAGTCGCAGTCGTCGGCGCGACCGGCAATGTCGGACGGGAAATGCTCAACATCCTGGATGAGCGCAAATTCCCCGCCGACGAGGTCGTGGCCTTGGCGTCACGCCGCAGCGTCGGCGTCGAGGTCTCCTATGGCGACCGCACCCTGAAGGTCAAAGCGCTCGAGCATTACGACTTCTCCGACGTCGACATCTGCCTGATGTCGGCGGGCGGCTCGGTCTCGAAGGAATGGTCGCCGCAGATCGGCGCTGCCGGCGCCGTCGTGATCGACAATTCCTCGGCGTGGCGCATGGATCCGGACGTGCCGCTGATCGTGCCGGAAGTGAACGCGGGCGCGACCGAAGGCTTCAAGAAGAAGAACATCATCGCCAACCCGAACTGTTCGACCGCGCAGCTCGTGGTCGCGCTCAAGCCGCTGCACGACAAGGCGACGATCAAGCGTGTCGTGGTCTCGACCTATCAATCGGTGTCGGGTGCCGGCAAGGACGCGATGGACGAATTGTTCTCGCAGACCAAGGCCGTCTACACCAATGACGAGCTGGTCGCGAAGAAATTCCCCAAGCGCATCGCCTTCAACGTCATTCCCCACATCGACGTCTTCATGGAGGACGGCTACACCAAGGAAGAGTGGAAGATGATGGCGGAGACCAAGAAGATCCTTGATCCCAAGATCAAGCTCTCCGCGACCTGCGTGCGCGTGCCGGTGTTCGTCGGCCACTCCGAGGCCGTCAACATCGAGTTCGAGAACCCGATCACAGCCGATGAAGCCCGCGAAATCCTGCGCAAGGCGCCTGGCTGCCTCGTCATCGACAAGCAGGAGCCCGGCGGCTACGCCACGCCTTACGAAGCAGCCGGCGAGGACGCCACCTATATCAGCCGTATCCGCGAGGACGCGACGGTCGAGAACGGCCTCGTGCTGTGGTGCGTGTCTGATAATTTGCGCAAGGGCGCCGCGCTCAACGCGATCCAGATCGCGGAGGTCCTGATCAACCGCAAGCTGATCAGCGCGAAGAAGAAGGCGGCGTAAGACTACGCCCAGCCCTCTCGTCGTCCGGGACAAGCGCGCCAGAAGCGCGCGCAGATCCGGGACCCATAACCACAGGCTTGCGTTGTTGCGCGAGCCGGCAACCACGAGTCTTCGCCAAACAACTCCCTGTGGTTATGGGTCCCGGATCGGCGCTCCGCCCTGGACAACGCTGCGCGTTGTCAAGATCTGCGCTTGTCCGGGACGACAATCGTATTTGAGGCGGCAGTCGCCCACCCTACGAGAGCGTCTTACGCCACGCTTCGCGCGTTCTTGAATTCCTTCGCGACCTTGTCCAGCACGAACAGCGATCCCTCCGCGACGCCGAAATAGGCGCCGTGGGTCTGCATCTGGCCGCTCTCCACCGCCTTGTGCACGAATGGGAACGTCATCAGGTTCTCGAGGCTGCGGAACACCGCGGCCTTCTCGATGCGCTCGACGAACTGCGCCATGGTCTCGTGGTTGCGCTGCTCGACCACCTCGCCGGGCTTGATGAACATCTGCATCCATTTGCCGATGAAGTCGCCCGGCGTCAGCGGCTCGATCTTGTCGACGAAGGCGCGGATGCCGCCGCATTGTGCGTGGCCGAGCACCACGATGTGCTTCACCTTCAGCACCTTCACCGCATATTCCAGCGCCGCCGAGACGCCATGCGCGTTCTCGTCGGGCTGATAGGTCGGCACCAGATTGGCGATGTTACGGACGACGAACAGCTCGCCCGGGCCGACGTCGAAGATCACCTCGGGCGAGACGCGACTGTCGCAGCAGCCGATGACCATCACTTCCGGCGACTGTCCCTTCACCGACAGCTCGCGATAGCGGCTCTGCTCGGCCGGCAGCCGCTGGGTGGCGAAGGCCTGGTAGCCTTCCAGCAAATGCTTCGGGAATGTCACCATGCCTATGCCTAATCATAGACCGCAGGGGCGAACAAGCCTTTCGAATAGGCAGGCCAAATGCTATCGGCTTCGGTCAGAAGACTGACGAGGAAGGAACGCTTGCATGACCCGCCCGCGCCGCAGCCATCTGTTCATGCCCGGCTCCAATCCCCGCGCGCTCGAAAAGGCGCGCAATCTCGCCGCCGACGGCCTGATCCTCGATCTCGAGGATTCCGTCGCTCCTGATGCGAAGGCGGTGGCGCGCGACGGCATTGCCGCCGCGATCGCGGCCAAGGGATTTGGCAAACGCGAGATCCTGATCCGGACCAACGGCCTCGATACGTCCTGGTGGGCCGATGACGTCGCGATGGCCGCCAAGGCCTCGCCGGACGGCATCCTGGTTCCAAAAGTTTCAAGCATCGAAGATCTCGATGCGATCGGCCGGAAGCTGGCCGAGCTTGGCGCCGCGCCGACCGTGAAAGTCTGGGCCATGATCGAGACCGCGCGCGCCGTGCTTCATGCCGAGGAGCTGGCCGCCGCCGGCCGCGATCCATCGAGCCGCCTGTCGGGCTTCGTGTTCGGTCCGAACGACATCTCGCGCGAGACCCGCATCAAGATGCTGCCGGGCCGTGCCGCGATGATCCCGATGATCACCCATTGCATCCTGGCGACGCGCGCCCATGGCCTCGAGATCCTCGATGGCCCCTATAGCGACATCGCCAATTCCGACGGCTTTGCGACCGAATGCGCCCAAGGGCGCGATCTCGGCTTCGACGGCAAGACGCTGATCCATCCCTCGCAGATCGACGCCTGCAACGCGATCTTCACCCCGCCGGAAGAGGAAGTCGCGCGCGCGCGAAAAATCATCGCGGCGTTCGAATTGCCGGAGAACGTTTCGCGCGGCGCGATCCGGCTCGACGGCGCCATGGTGGAGCGCCTGCACGCCGACATGGCCCGGCGCACGATCGAGATCGCAGACGCGATCGCGGCGATGGGGAAGGGCTAGGAAGGCAGTCACGCGCTCGATTGGACGTGTCCCGAGTCAGTCCGCGACGTGCGCGGACAACGGCAGTTCTCTCGACGTTAGCGATGTCCGGCTTTTCCCGTTGCGGTAGTGAAAAGGGGTGCTACCCTCCGCCGATATTTGGTCCGGGGCAGCATTTGATGCGTATCTTTGGGGCGGCGATCCTTCTCGTCACGTCACTTTGGCTCATCCAGCCGGCGCTTGCCCAGCAGGCCCGGGTTGCGCTTGTCATCGGCAATGGTGCCTATGAGAAGGTGCCCGAGTTGCCGAACCCTACGCGCGATGCGGCCGACATTGGCCGCGCGCTTGAGCGACTCAGTTTCAAGGTCACTCAGGTCAAGAACGCGACCGCGCAAGAGATGAGGAAGGCCGTCGTCGAGTTCGGGCGGTCTGCCGAGGGGGCTGACCTTGCTGTCGTGTTTTACGCCGGACACGGCATGGAGGTCGGCGGCGAGAACTGGCTGATTCCGATCAGCGCGGAGTTGCGCAGCGATAGCGACATCGAGAGCGAGGCCATCAGCCTCCGCTCGGTGAGCCTTCAGGTTTCGAAGGCACGGAAGTTGGGCTTGGTCATACTCGACGCGTGCCGCAATAATCCATTTGCGGCGAAGATGAAGCGTTCGATCAGCACCCGGGCCGTGGCCCGCGGACTCGCGCCGACCGAGCCATCCGACAACGTTCTGATTGCGTACGCCGCCCGCGACGGCACCACGGCAAGCGACGGCGATGGCCGGAATAGTCCTTTTACGGCGTCGCTTCTGCGCCACATCGAAACGCCGGGCCTTGAGATATCGTTTCTGTTTCGCCGGGTCCGCGACGACGTGATGGCAGCGACCAAGCGCGAACAGCAGCCTTTCGTGTATGGCTCCTTGTCGAAGGAAGAGATTTACCTGAATGCGCCGGTCGCCAGCGCTCAGGTGCCGGCCGCATCAGCACTGACGCCGGCAGCTCCTGCGGAAGACGAGAAGTTTTGGCTCGCGATCCAGACGTCGACCGTGGCGGGTCTCTATGAGGAGTTTCTGGCCAGATATCCTCGGAGCGACCATGCTGCGGAAGCTCGAAAGCGGATCAAGGATCTCAAGGCCAGTGAAGTTGCGTCACTATCGGCTCCCGTTGTCTCTTCGAAATCGGATGCGAGCGGAGGCCTAGGAGCAGATTCCAAGCCCGTCGATCGAAATCTATTTACGCCCGACGACAATCAAAAAATAGCTGCCGTCGCAGCAGCTCAGCAACTGGTTTTGCCGAGCTTCACGTTCTCATCTGGCCAGGATGTTCCGCTCAATGCCGGTTCCAAGTTCGTCGGTGTGTGGTCCAACAAGCGCGGATGGACGAACGGCAAGGGGCGGTACGCCATGCTGATCATCACGGAGGTCTCCGCTACGGGCCTGGCCAAAGGCTACTACCTATGGGGACCGCCAACGAAGGCGTCGTGGGTCAAGGACGTGGCAGGATACAAATCGTTCGCAGAATACATTACGGACAACAAATTTTCGATCAATGGGACGCCGGTTACTGTCAGGCTGGAGAAGAACGTCTTAGCCCTCTCTTCCTTCAAACAGGACAATCCGTCCGAGAAGGCGAACATAGAGCTTCGGCCGGTCTGGCAGCTTGTGCCGGTGCCAGAGCATGAGTCTTCAACCAAGCACGAGAAAGCGTCGCAGCCTCCTGCAGTCAAAAGGGAAAGCACTGCAGAGCCGCATGCTCCGGGGAGCGTTGGCGGAGCGAGCATGGAAGAGCGCTATCGTGCCTGCAAAAAACTCGTGAAAGGATTTGCCCGGCGCGAGGCTTGCGCCCGCACCGGCGTGCTCTAGCGCCGACGACCCAGTCAGGCTGCGAAACTCATTCGCAGGTTGAGCCCGCGCGTCTCAGCGCGGCGCAAGATCGGCGCGGTCGAGCGACTCCAGCGTCGAGGCGTTGGCGCAATAGCCGTGATAGTTTTCCGCGGCGGTGCCGGCGGCGAGATCGCTGTCGCACTGTCCCTTGTGATTGCAGAGCGAGCAGACCCGCTCCATGTCGCGCAGCAGCAACGGCTGCGCGCGGCCGAGGCCTTCGGCGTTGATGCCGAGCTGCTCCAGCATCTTCGGCAGCTCGTCGGCGGCATGCTTGCCGTGGCGAACGAGCTCCTCCAGATCGTCAGGCGCGATCCTGAGATCGCTGGCGATCCGGCTCGACGGCGCCATGGCGAACGCCTTCACGCCGACATGGCCCGACGCACGATCGAGATCGCAGACGCGATCGCGGCGATGGGGAAATGCTAGGGCGCACGCTCAAAAAAGCGGCGTTGCTTCAGGGGACAACACGCAGCTCTGCAAGACCTCGCGCGTCCTCCCGAGTTCGGCGCGCAGCCTGTTGCGGGTATCCGCGTGTTCTAGGACTGCGGAGCAAAAAAGCAGGTGCGGCGCCCCGTGACAGGCGCGCCACGTCTGTCGTTCTGCTATAATGTTACTATGACGATCGGGATTTCCGGACCCGAACGGAAGGCACCAGGGCGAAGCGCCGTGGTGGGATTCATCATCGCGGCCATCATCGCCGCAATCGGCCTGATCCTGCTCGCTCTCGTCGGCGACTTCCTGGTCGACTGGATGTGGTTCTCGTCGATCGGCTACGAACAGGTCTTCTGGACCACCATCGGCGCGAAAGCCGCCGTCTTCCTCGTCGTTTTCGCGGCGACCGCCGCCATCTTGTGGGCGAACGCGCGCCTTGCACTTGGCCTTGCCGGGCGCCGAACCCGGTTGCCCGCGGCCTTCGACCCGAGGCTTGTGGCCGCTGCGGCGCTGCCCGATCCGCTTGAATTCCTGCGCGAGCGGCTGCGGTGGCGCAGCATGATCGCCGCTAGTAGCGGCCTCGTCGCTCTGCTTGTCGGCTGGGGAGAAGCCGGCAACTGGAGCACTTTTCTGCGCTTCATCTATCAAGTGCCCTACGGCACCAATGATCCCTTGTACGACAAGGATATCGGATTCTACCTGTTTTCCCTACCCGTCTTTGTGGCCATCAAGAATTGGGCGTTGCTGACACTCGTCATGAGCGCGCTGCTCGCCGGGCTTATCTACTGGGTGCACGGCGACATCGAGGACCGGGCGCAGCGAGTATCACCAGCGGCGATCTCGCACGGTTCGGCGCTTCTCGGCCTCTTCTTTGGCGTGAAGGCGTGGTCCTACAGTCTCGACCGCTATCTCCTGCTGTACGGCGACAACGGCGTGGTGGTCGGCGCAAGCTTCACCGACGTCAATGTGGAACTGCCGGTCCTGTGGCTGCTGATCGCACTTTCGATCGTCGCCGCTGTGGCGGCATGCGCGAACCTGTGGGTGCGTACCTACCGCCTCCCCACCGCCGCGATTGTGCTGCTGTTCGGCGGCGCTTTCCTGCTATCGGGCATCATCCCCGCAGTGTTTCAGCGCTTCTACGTCGGGCCGAACGAGTTGGCGTGGGAACGGCCTTACATGGAACGCAACATTGCCCTGACGCGGGAGGCCTACAATCTCAATCGGATCGTGCCGAAGCCGTTCCCTGCGGAACAGAACCTGACCTTGAGGGCGCTCGAGGCCAACAAGGCTACCATTGAAAATATAAGGCTGTGGGATTGGCAACCATTGGCCGACACTTACGCTCAACTGCAGGAGATTCGCACCTATTACAAACTGCGCGACCTCGATGTCGATCGTTACTGGTTCGGCGATACCTACCAAAGCGTGATGATCTCAGGCCGCGAGTTGAATTCCGCGCTGCTGCCACCCAACGCGCAGACCTGGGTCAACCGCCACATCCTGTTCACCCACGGCAATGGTGCGGTGATGAGTCCGGTCACCCAGAAGAGCGGCGAAGGACTTCCGCTTCTCTATCTGGACGACATTCCTCCGGTCGCACATGGAGGTCCCGCGATTCGCGAGCCGCGCATCTATTACGGACTGCAGACTGAGGACTACGTCATCGTCAAGGGAACCGTGCCGGAATTCGATTATCCCAGGGGAAAGGACAATGCCTACGCGTCCTACGACGGCTCCGGCGGCGTGCCGCTGTCGGGCATGGTGCGGAGACTGATCTTCGCCCACCATTTCAACGATGTGAACCTGCTGCTGTCAGACTACATCGGCGATGACAGCCGGATCATGATCCGGCGCAACATCCAGAAGCGGGTGGGCACGATCGCCCCGTTCCTCTCTCTCGATCGCGATCCCTATCTGGTCGTCAGCGAGGGCAGGATGTTCTGGATGCAGGACGCCTACACGACCAGCGAATACTTTCCCTACGCTCAGCCTGCGCCCGGCTACAACCTCAATTATATCCGCAATTCAGTGAAGGTCGTGATCGACGCCTATAACGGCACCGTCGATTTTTACCTGATGGACCCAGCCGACCCGGTCGCCGCGACCTATCAGCGAATCTTCCCGGACCTGTTCAAGCCGTTCGCGGCCATGCCGTCCGATCTTCAGAAGCACATTCGTTATCCCGAAGACCTCTTCCTGATCCAGGCGCGACTTTTCCAGACCTACCACATGGAAGCTGCCGATGTTTTCTATAACCGGGAGGACCTCTGGCAATTTCCGCGTCAACCGGCCGGTGATGGCGTCTCTTCAATGGACGGCATCACCACCATGGCCCCCTACTACATCATCATGCGGCTGCCTGGAGAGGCGCAAGCCGAGTTCTTCATCATGATCCCGATGGTGCCGAGCCGTCGCGACAACATGATCGCTTGGCTTGCCGCGCGCTGCGACGAGCCCGGCTATGGCAAGCTGATCGTGTACGAATTTCCCAAAGAGAAGCTGGTCTACGGGCCGTTCCAGATCGAGGCGCGAATTCATCAGAACACGGAGATCTCCCAGCAGATATCGCTGTGGAACCAGATGGGGTCGCGGGTGATCCGGGGAAATCTGCTCGTGATCCCGATCGAGAATTCGATTCTCTACGTGTCGCCGCTGTATTTGCGGGCCGAGCAAGGACATTTGCCGGAGCTCAAGCGAGTGATTGCCGCCTATGGTGAGCATGTCGTCATGAAGGAAACGCTTGCCGAGGCCCTGTCGGCACTCTTCGTGGACAGCGGCCCGTCCCCGGCAGCGTCGGCTGTGACCGCGGAAACACCCGCCGAAGCCTCCGCGGCAGCGCGCGCGCAGGAGGCGCTCACGCACTACGACCAGGCCATGGAGCGGTTGAAATCCGGTGATTGGGCAGGCTTCGGCAAAGAGATCGATGCGATGCGCGGTATTTTGGAAGATATCCGCCGGCAATCGGGTAGCCGCTGAGGTTCGCGAGAAACGCTATTTTCTGATTTGCCGGTGCAACTGCCCGCCCCGACGAGGCCATCGAATAGGATAGCGATGTCGGCCTTGAGCCCCAGCTCGGACCTCTGAACGAGGTCAGCTATAGGCTGCAGCAGACCTCCACGCCCTCGATCTAGTAAGTACACGTCCCAGTGAGATCTCCCGCGCTGGCGTCAGTGCGGCGCGACGTCGGCGCGGTCGAGCGACTCCAGCGTTGCGGCGTTGGCGCAGTAGCCGTGATAATTCTCCGCGGCCGAGCCCTTCGGCGTTGATGCCGAGCTGCTCCAGCATCTTCGGCAATTCGTCGGCGGCGTGCTTGCCGTGGCGAACGAGCTCCTCCAGATTGTCAGGCGCGATCCTGAGATCGCTGGCGATCCGGCTCGACGGCGCCATGGTCGAACGCCTTCACGCCGACATGGCCCGGCGCACGATCGAGATCGCGGACGCGATCGCGGCGATGGGGAAGGGCTGAGGGCGCAGAGCCCGGTCGATTCCGGCCGGGCATTGACGCAAGCTGCAAGGGTTAGCTGCAATTTGATCCGCCTTCTTCCGGATGCGGCAATGTCTCGCGTCTAGCGTGCACGTCGCCCGCGACCGCACGCGTGTGCCGCTATTCGGAAGTCTGGTAAAATATGCATCTACGCTTGAGATGGCTGATCGTGATTGCAATCGTTGTGGCGGTCGCCGCGGGCGAATTCATCTTTGATCTGTGGGCCCCGCGATCAGAGCTGCACCAGATGCACGCGATCACGACGACCTTGTCGGTCCAGACTGCCGATTACAACGCTTTTGCGGCGGAGATGGAGAAGAAGTACGGGCCGAACGCGGTGACGATCCTCGATCTCCAATCGTCCCGCATGACAACCAAGATCGACGGCAAGCTCGTTGAAGACAGGCCGGCGCCGAGCCGGTTTTCCGACGCGCGGGGATTCTTCCTGGTCGGAAAAGAGGGTGCCGCGAGCACCTTTCCGTTCGAGATCGATCCTGCGAAGCCGCCGGAATTCGGCCAGCAGGGAGGGCTGGGCGTTGGCTATCTGAAAAACCGGTGGGGAAAAAGGCTAGCTGCGAAATACCTCGATTTCGATGATCGCGACGTGGTGACAGATACCTGCGTTACGATCTCGTCGTCCGACTTCGGATGGCCAGGCCAATTCCTTTTTCTTAGGAATGGGGCATTCTGCGTTCAGTTCTGGAAGGGTAGCTCGCCCGGCTCGATGCTGATCGGTGTTGTCGTGGCCGACGGGGATCCGTGGATGCGGCCGTTCACGCGCCGACTTTGCCGATGGCTCACATCCAAAGCGATCGGCCGCGTTGCGGCGACCGACCGCGAGGTGCCCCCGGACTATGCTGCCTGCGTGCTTGTTGACCGCCCGGACCGCCCAGGCGTTTCCGAGAAGCTCCAGAGCTACGTCTACGAGGTCCGTCGCGACGCGACCTTGGCGGTGATGAACTGAGCTATTTCAAGGTCGCCCGCAAAGTGAAGTTCCCCGTCGCGGCGTAACCTTCGTTCTGCCCACCCGATTGACGATTGGTATTGACGTTCACGCTGACGGATTCGAGCCGGCAGTTCTTCGTGAGAACCTGATCCACGATCGCGCACTCGCCCGCCGCCAACTCGTAAATTGATCGGCGCGCTCGCTCTCTGAGCTTCAGAGCTTCGTCACTGTCGCCGGTAGGACCAGGAAGAAACAGACTGACATTGACTTGAATTCGGAGCGGCTCCTCGCGCCGTTCGTCTGCCAGAAGCCTCGCTGGAGAAAACGTTATGATTGACGCTGCAATAATTCCGAGAAGAAAATTCGCCTGACGCATGTCGTCTTCCTCCAATGAGCCGCGCGAAGCTTCCTGCGAGTCAGATCGACCTGGCTGATGCTATCGCAGCTTTTGGTTGTGTCTGGGAAGACGCTAACGTTCAGTAAACGGAGCCGCGTCCGTCTCAGCGCGGCGCAAGATCGGCGCGGTCGAGCGACTCCAGCGTCGCGGCGTTGCCGCAGTAGCCGTGATAGTTTTCCGCGGCGGTGCCGTCGGCGAGATCGCGGTCGCACTGGCCCTTCTGGTTGCAGAGCGAGCAGACCCGCTCCATGTCGCGCAGCAGCAACGGCTGTGCGCGGCCGAGGCCTTCGGCACTGATACCGAACTGCTCCAGCATCTTCGGCAGCTCGTCGGCGGCGTGCTTGCCGTGGCGAACGAGCTCCTCCAGATCGTCAGGCGCGATCCTGAGATCGCTGGCGATCCGGTTGAAATCGGCGCGATCGAGCTGCCGCATCTCGTTCATCTCGCGGCGATGCTTCAGCCAGCCGGCAAAGGACTCGATGAGGTCCTGGACGATGGGATAGGGCCTGCTTGCGGTGCTCATGGAAAGCTCCGTTGGGGGCGTGGAATTGGAGCGAGACTAGGCACAATGGTGCAGGAGCGCGTTGCGCTGGATCAAATACGGCGCGTCTGTCCCGGACGCCGTGCGACAGCACTGCAACAACTGCGGCCGTCGTCCCGGCCTAGTGCGCAATTGCGCACGGGGGGCCGGGACCCATACCGCGAGGTCTATCGATGGCGCGCGGTTCGCATCGAAGCGCAACTGAGAGTCTTCGCCAAACTACTCCCTGGGGTTATGGGTCCCGGCTTTCGCCGGGACGACAGCGGAGAATTGCGGGTCAGCCGAACCTCTCCGCCGCCCAGGCATACAGGCTGCCCGGAATCGGCTTTTCGCCGCCGCGGCCCTTGGGCGAGATGTGCAGGCCGATGATCTCGGGGTTGGTGACGAGGCCGAGATAGCTCGAGGGATCGAAGAACAGTTTTGGCTCGGCATGCACGGCGTAGAACGATTGCTTCGGCAGCGCGCAAGCGAGCTCGCCGGTGCGGCGCGCGAGCGCGGTGAGCGCCGCGGGCCCGTAGATCGCAACGCGGATGTCGGAGAGGCGGTTCGAGCCGCCGCGCAGCCGGCGCATCATGAAGGTGATGCGGTGGCGCACGGACAGCCAGTTCGGCGTCAGCTCCTCCTGCTCCATCAGCTCCTCGAAGGCGGCGACGATGCCATGCCCGGCCGGCAGATAGATCACGGAATTGCCGAGCTGGCGCGGCCGCTCCCAGGCGAAATAGGGTTTTGCCGGATCGATCTCGACGGGCTTCAAGAGCAGCACGTCGGCGTCGAGCCAGAGGCCGAGGCTTTTCGCCATCAGCTTCATGCGAAAGAAGTCGCTGAACTGCAGCGTGGTCCAGTCGCGCCAGCTGCCGTCCGGCTGCGGCGGCCGCAAACGTTCGGAGAACGCGTGCGGCAGGATCGCCTCGGCATCCGCATTCGCGATGCCCGCGGGCAGACCGGGAATGGTGTCGAAGCTATAGACCGTGACCTTGTGGCCGGCAGCCAACTGCGAGCGCAGACAGGTCTGGCGCAGGGCGTCCATCGGGCCATGCCAGAAGGTGACGATGTCGGGCAGCATGCGCGGAAGCTTAGAGCATGATCCGGAAAAGTGTGCAGCGGTTTTCCGAAAAGATCATGCTCAAACAAAAAAGGATAGTCAGAGCAAAGAAAAAGCCCCGACGCCGTCAGCACCGGGGCTCGAACCAGAAACGCGATCTCAGGCCCAGGCGCGTTCGCGCTTGAGCTTGTCCTCATAGGTGTCGATCGAGTCCTTCTTCTCCATGGTGAGGCCGATGTCGTCGAGGCCGTTGATCAGGCAGTGCTTGCGGAACGGATCGATCTCGAACTTGACCTTGCCGCCGTCAGGACCGCGGATCTCCTGGTTGGGCAGGTCGATCGTCAGCGTCGCGTTGGCGCCGCGCTCGGCGTCGTCGAACAGCTTGTCGAGGTCTTCCTGGCTGACGCGGATCGGCAGAATGCCGTTCTTGAAGCAGTTGTTGTAGAAGATGTCGCCGAACGAGGTCGAGATCACGCAGCGGATGCCGAAGTCGAGCAGCGCCCAGGGCGCGTGCTCGCGCTCGAGCCGCAGCCGAAATTGTC
>NZ_PSRT01000171.1 GCF_004212635.1 Bradyrhizobium genosp. SA-3
GGCGCCGGTCGTCGTGGTGCCGCGCGCGCGTGTGTGCCCCTATGGCTTCCGCTGGTACGCCGGCCGCTGCCGTCCGTTCTGATCCTTTCGCCTTGCAAAATGGCCGCGCGGGATCAGCCTGCGCGGCCATTTTCGTCTGGACGCCGCTGCCGACTTTCGTCCGCCGTGGAATCGGCGCGGCTCTTAGAATCGAAACGGGGACCGCCAGCGGCGATCCCCATCCATTCGCGAACTGTCACGAGCTTACCAGTAATGGCGGCGGTGCCAGCGCCGGCGACGCCAGCCCCAATGGCGGTGACGCCAGCCCCAATGGCGGCCGCGCCCACGCCAGTGCACCTGCTCAGGCCTCGCTTGCGCGGCTTCCTCGCTGGTGGTGACTGCGGGATGAGCGTCGGAATTGCCCTGCGGCATACGGGCACGGGCAGCATCACCGACCGGCTGCGGTGACAGCGGCGCGGCCTGCGCGGTCGCGGCGAAGGCAGCGGCTCCCGCCGTCGCTCCCAATGCAAGTTTCAAAAAGTTCCGGCGCTCCATGGCTTCTTCCTCTTGGATCATCGTGCCCGTGATGCAGAAGAAGTGTCGCGGTGACGACATGAACCAAAGCTGAATCAGGTGTTCAGATTTGATGCAAAGCCGACAATGTCGCCTGTAGAGCGCAGCGCAATCCGGGATTTGTGCTTCGGGCGAAGACCCCGGATTACGCTTGCGCTCCATCCGGGCTACGTCGACCCTACGCCGCGAACTCCTGCGCCAGCACCAACGTCTCGCGCGTGCGCGTCACATCGGGCCAGTCCCGGTTGAAGTCGGCCGTCAGGCGCTTGAGCGCATCACTCTTCAGCATTGCCGCGAGCCTCGCCTCGTCATCGAACTGATACATGGCCTGGTGCAGCGAGGGATCGTCCAGGTTCCAGAACCGCCAGGCCTTGCTCACGCCGAACGCCTTCACCGCGTCGGGCAGATGTTCCGTCTCGTACCATCTGTCGAAGGCGGCGCGCTTGCTCGCGTCGGTAACGGTGGCGCGGACGACGAAGAAGGCTGCTGGCATCGGGTTTCCTCCCATTGTTTGAGCCGAGACTAACCGCTTCGGTCGCCGGCGACAAAAACAGCCTGGCACCGGTGTCGGAACGCGTGCTGTTCGTTCGTCCTTGACCTGAACCAGGACACGGAGACACCACATGGCCAACCTCACCCTGACCACCTTCGACTGGGTTCCCGAGATGCCCAGAGGTTTCGTGCGCGACCTCCGTGTGCGCTGGTCGCTCGAAGAAGCCGCCTTGCCCTATCGCGTCGCGAGCGTGCCATTCGACGACCGCGGCCCCGCGCATCTCGCGCACCAGCCCTTCGGCCAGGTGCCGTGGCTGACCGACGGCGACCTCTCGATCTTCGAGAGCGGCGCGATCCTGCTGCATCTCGGCGAGCGCAGCGACAAGCTGATGCCATCAGATCCGCGCGGCCGCGTTGAGGCGACGAAATGGGTGTTCGCCGCGCTCAATTCGGTGGAGATGGCGAGCCTGCCTTGGGCGATGCTGAAGTTCATGGGCAATGCGGACGACACGCCGGCATGGAAATTCCTGGACGGGTTCCTTGGGGTTCGCCTCAAGCATCTCGAACTGGTGCTAGCCCGCCGCGAATGGTTGGCGGGGTCCTTCTCCGTCGCCGACATCCTGATGTCGGACGTGCTGCGCCCCGTCGACCGCTTCGAGGGACTTGCGAACCATCCGGCCTGCCGCGCTTACCTTGCCCGCGCCACGGCCCGCCCGGCCTTCGCCAAGGCCCGTGCCGACCAGATGGCGCATTTCGCTGCGGCGGATAAGGCACGTTCGTAGGCCGGATTAGCGAAGCGTAATCCGCCACGTCGCCATCCACGCGTTGGTGGGTTACGCTGTCGCTAACCCACCCTACGGCGGCGCGTTAAACCAGCTTCAGCGGTGCGTCGGCAACGACGCGAAGATTGATGCTTCCGATCAAGGCCGAACGACGCGCCTCCGCGGCACTGATGGCCTCATTCGTCTGCCGCAAAGTGCTGACATTCGAGCCGAGCGACACGATCCCGCCCAGCACCAGCGCAATTGAGCCGAGCGCCGCAGTCTGGCCGAAGCCAAACACACCAAGGATTGTGACCAGCAGCAACGCCGCCCCGCCGCCGATCGCGATTTTGGATGCAAGGATGTACTTCCGGCAGCGCTCGGCGATCTCGGCGAGCGCTTCGATCCGATCCTCGATGTCTGAGATTTCGTCGGTTGGATCGTCTTCGATCATGCGAACTCAGAAGAAATTGGTAGCCCGCATGAGCGAAGCGACATGCGGGACCTGAGTAAGAACCCGGATGTCGCTACGCTCATCCGGGCAACATCTTTCTCACAACGGCAAATTGTCGTGCTTCTTCGCCGGCATTTCCGTCTTCTTGTCCTTCAGCATCGCCAGCGCCCGGGCGATCCGCTTGCGGGTCGAGTGCGGCATGATGACGTCGTCGATGTAGCCGCGCTCGGCGGCGATGAAGGGGGACAGGAAGCGATCTTCGTATTCCTTCGTTCGCGCCGCGATCTTGTCGGGGTCGCCGATGTCGGAGCGGAAGATGATCTCGACCGCGCCCTTGGCGCCCATCACCGCGATCTGGGCGGTCGGCCAGGCGTAGTTCATGTCGGCGCCGATCTCCTTGGAGGCCATGACGTCGAAGGCGCCGCCATAGGCCTTGCGGGTGATGATGGTGACCAGCGGCACGGTGCATTGCGAGTACGCAAACAGAAGCTTCGCGCCGTGCTTGATCAGGCCGCCATATTCTTGGCTCGTGCCCGGCAGGAAGCCCGGCACGTCGACGAAGGTGACGATCGGGATGTTGAAGGCATCACAAAAACGAACGAAGCGCGCCGCTTTCCGTGAGGCATCGCTGTCGAGCACGCCAGCCAGCACCATCGGCTGGTTGGCGACGAAGCCGACGGTGCGGCCCGCGATGCGGCCAAAGCCCGTGACGATGTTCTTGGCGAAGGCCTCCGCGATCTCGAAGAAATCGCCCTCGTCCACGACCTTCAGGATCAATTCCTTCATGTCGTAGGGCTTGTTCGGATTGTCGGGGACCAGCGTATCCAGCGACATGTCGACGCGGCCGATGTCGTCGAAGCTCGGCCATTCCGGCACGCCGTCGGTGTTGTTGGACGGCAGGAAGTCGATCAGGCGGCGCATCTGCAGCAGCGTCTCGACGTCGTTCTCGAAGGCGCCATCCGCGATCGAGGAGCGCGTGGCGTGCACCGAGGCGCCGCCGAGCTCTTCGGCGGTGACGACCTCGTTCGTGACGGTCTTCACCACGTCGGGGCCAGTGACGAACATGTAGCTGGTGTTCTTCACCATGAAGATGAAGTCGGTCATCGCAGGCGAATAGACGTCGCCGCCGGCGCAGGGGCCCATGATGACGGAGATCTGCGGGATCACGCCCGAGGCGAGCACGTTGCGGCGGAACACGTAGGAATAGCCGGCGAGCGCCGCGACGCCCTCCTGGATGCGGGCGCCACCGGCGTCATAGAGACCGATGATGGGCGCCCGCGCCTTCATCGCCATGTCCTGGAGTTTCGTAATTTTCAGCGCGTGCGTTTCGGAGAGAGAACCGCCGAACACCGTAAAGTCCTTGGCGAAGACGAAGGTCTTGCGGCCGTTGACGGTACCCCAGCCGGTGACGACGCCATCGCCCGGCACCTTGGTCTTCTCCATGCCGAACTCGGTGGAGCGGTGCTCGACGAACATGTCGAATTCCTCGAACGATCCCTTGTCGAGCAAGAGCTCGATGCGCTCGCGCGCCGTCAGCTTGCCGCGGGCGTGCTGCGCCTCGATGCGCTTCTCCCCGCCGCCGAGCTTTGCGCCGGCGCGACGATCTTCAAGGGCGTCCAGGATGTGTTTCATTTGCTCCCGCCAGTTCTTAAGTGATGCGGGGTTCTAACACGGCATTTTGCGGGCCGGAAAGCGCCTTTCGGCCTCGCAGGGCTGCCCTGTCCGGGCTGAAAGCGTGAGGGATTACAAAGTTTTGCCTGGGAGGCGAGCATGGACGAAGGAACGGCCGAGACTGGTGCGGCGACGGGCGGTGTCAACATCCTGCTGCGGCTGGAGGGCCTGACCCTGTTCGCGGGGATGGTGATGCTCTACTGGGCGTGGGACGGCTCCTGGCTAGTGTTTGCCCTGCTCTTCCTCGTCCCCGACCTGAGCTTCCTGGCATACCTTTCCGACGCCAAATTCGGCGCGCTGGTCTACAATGCCGCCCACAGCTACATGGCGCCGGTGTCGCTGCTGACACTTGGCTTCGGCCTCGCCTCGCCTTTGACCCTGTCCATTGCCTTGATCTGGCTCGCCCATATCGGCATCGACCGGGCGCTCGGCTATGGCCTGAAATATTCCGCGGGGTTCGGCTTCACCCATCTGGGGCGGATCGGCCGGCAGAAGGACGCCTGACCCGCGCGCGTGCCTGCAAATTTGGTGGTCCGGCCCAGTTGACCAGGCCAGCCGATTCAGGCTTGCTTCAAGCTCACGATCAGGCGCCGAATGTTGCGTGAGCCCAGTCGGTACGGCGGTGGTCATTACGCCTTGGCTCGAGCATCACGCAAGCATCACTGAGATGTCCGCGACGGTCGTCCCCCTGCCGCCGAACTCATCGTCCGAAACCATCGACTTCCTGCGGCGCATGGCCAGCATGGTGTCGGGGCGGAACGGCCAGATGCTGCTGCGTGCCGCAAGCCTGATCGAGTCCCTGGCGCAGCGGGCGATGTCGGCCGAGCGGCTCTATCACCGGCAGCACGTCGAGAGCACGCGCAACGCCGAGCTGCGCGAGGCCGCGGAGCTTGCTCGCGATGCCATGGTGAGCCAGATCGCAGCGCTGCGGGCACAGCTCGCCGAGGTCACCGCGGAGGCCGCAGCCGAGCGAGCCGCCTTCAATGCCGAGCGCGGCAAGCTGCTTGGCCTGATGCAGGATGCCGAGAGTCATATCGGCAAGCTCAGCACGGAGCTCGAGACGCTGCGCGCCTCTGTCGACAGTTTCAACGAGACCGTGGTCTCCGTGCCGATCGAGGCGCTGCAGCTGGCGCGAACGCAGTTCGATTATCTCTCGAACGGCTTTGCGCGGCGCGGCGACGCGATCTCGCAGGCGATGAGCGAGATCGGCGGCTTTGCGATCGACCAGGCGCTGACGGCGAAGAAAACGGCCGATAAGGCCTGAGGCTGGGGCAATTGCGCTTGGAGCCGTGCGCGCCCGGCCTTCATGGTTCGAGATGCGTCGCAAGGCGGCTCCTCACCATGAGGGTCGCTTGTTGGCCTTCGGCTCCGCGATGATGTCGGTGACAGATACCGTAGGGTGGGCAAAGCGAAGCGTGCCCACCAATTACAGATCACGATGTGGAGAGATGGGGGGCACAGCGCTGCGCGCCTTTGCCCACCCTACGGCCGAGATTTCGCGGCAAAACAGAATCTCATCCTGAAGGAGCCCGCAGAGCGCACATCTCGAAGCACGGCCATAAGTAAACTGCTCAGCTTCACACACGCCAGCGCGGTAGCGCTAGATCGCGCCAATCTCGGCAAGGCAGGCCTGCGTCAGCGGCATGCGCTCACTGATGAGACGCGGCTCACGGCAGTCCATGTTGAGTGCGAACACGGTGTGGGCCCCGCCCTTCTCGGCCCAGCCGACCATCCAGCCCAGCGACGGCTCGCCGCGCTCGGCGCCCAAGAGACCCGACTTTGCGCGGATGATGCTATCGCCGACCTTGGTCACCGGCAGGATGTCGCAGACGAGATCCTGGCTGCGCTTGCTGATCGGCAACGCACGGCGGCGCAGCCGGTCGACGAAGTCCACCTGCTCGACCGGATCGATGCGCAGGGCGCCGGTGAGCCAGAATTGGTCGATGCCGCCGCCGATGTCGCGATTGCCGTAGTCGAACTCGTCGACATATTTCTGCATGCGGTCCTGGCCGATGCGGCGCGCGATCTCCTGATAGACCGGCACCGCGCTGACCGCGATCGCACTGCGTAGTGTGTGATCCTTGTTCCAGGCCTCGATCGGCCGCTTCACGCCGTCCCAGGGAAATACGTCCTTGTCGGGGTCTGTGACCACGCCGGTCTCGAGCGCAATCAACGAGTTTGGAATCTTGAAGGTCGAGGCCGGCAGCTTCCCCTCGCCCGAGCGCTCCTTGTCGCTGGCGACGATCAGATAGTCTTCGACCTTGTAGCCGACGAAGGTGCCTGATGTGCCGAGATCGGTGAAGCGTTTGGCCAGGCTGTCGCGGATTTCGTTGCGCGGCGGCGCGACATGAGCAAGCGCGCGTGACGGCAGGGTGGCGGCTGCGGCGAGCAGGCCGAGAGTGGAACGACGGGTGATCAAGGGTGGTATCCGCTGATGATGAGAGTGGCCGCAACCATGCAGCCGCTACGTGGTGAAACGATGACAGCGTTCAGCGCCCCCGCGACAGCCGCAGCACGAACACCAGCACTTCGGCGACGGCCTTGTAGAGGTCCGGCGGGATCTCCTCGCCAAGCTCGACCTTGGAGAGTGCGCCGGCCAAAACCTCGTTCTCCTCGATCGGAATGTCATGGGCCTTGGCAATCTCGACGATCTTTTCGCCGATCGTGCCCTTGCCCTTGGCGACGACGACCGGGGCGTTGGTGCCCTTCTCGTAGTGCAGGGCAATCGCGAGCTTGGATGGATCGCTCATGTGGCGCGATCCAGGAAGTGACCGGCGCGAGCCGGTGCCGGTTGCGGCGGCGTGCCGTCGCGCACAACGATATCGCCAGGCTTGAGCTCGGCTCTGGACAATGCCTGGCTGAGCTCACCGACGCCGGCGCGGAGCTGCTGCGCCGTCGCCGGCCGCTCCGCCCACATCCGCACGAAGGTCTTGTCGCCGCTCAGCGTGATCAGCGCATGCACGGGGCCGGCCGGCTCGACATTGAGCGAGAAGCGCGCGCGCCAGGCACGCGTGGCGGGATCGGCGGATTCATTGCCGCCATCGCGCGAGATCTCGAACTGCGCCATCGCGGTGCCCTGCGCCGTTGCGAAGGGAATCTCGAAATTCCATTGCGGCACGGCCGGGTCGATGCGGTGGCCGGAAGCATCGGTGCGATCGGGAAGCGAAGCGACCTGCAACAATGTCTGCCGCGCAATCGCGGCATCGTTGTCGTCGAGCAGGCGATGCACCGTGGCGGCCAGCGGCGTATCGGGCGCCAGCGATGGCGAAGCGATGGATTGGGGCGCCGGCAATGCGCCACGGAATGGCGGCGGTGTGGTCGCGTGGGCGGCCGCCTCGAAGATGTGGCCATCCGGCACGGCCTTGTTGGAGCCGGGCACGTTGCCGATCATCCGCGGCAGGTTTTGCGTCGTCTCCTGCAAGAGGCTGGCGGCAAGGCCGGCGGTCATGGTCCGCGGCATCGCCATTTGTGGCGCGTCGGCAGCCATGTCGGCGAGCACCGCGGCCGCGAAATTAGCGTTGCGCGGCTGTTGCGCCGGTTGGGCGATATCGGGGGCCATTGACGACAATGCGGCCTGCCCGGCCTCGGCTGCTGGCCGAGCCGACGCAACGGCCAGCTGCGGCGCGCCCGCGACGCTGGCAGGCATGGCGGCGCCGTGGGTCGGCGGCGCGGTGGTTTCGAGCGTGGCCAGCGTCTGGCGCAGCACCAGCAGCGCCGCCTTCAGATCGGGCATTGCACCGGAGGACGGCGTTGCGCCGGCGGCCAGCGAAGCCTCGAGGAACAAGCCGGACTTTTGGAAGGCAGTCTCGATATCGCCGCCATCGAGCCCGGCGTTGAGCGGCGTCTGCTGCGCCAGCACGTCCAGCACGGCCTGCTTCAGCCCCGCCGGCAAATCGCTGCCGGTGACGACCGCTGCGAGATTGGCGAACAGCGGCGCCTGGCTGCCTTGCCTGGTCACGGCCTCGGCGGACGCCACGGTGACGGCGACTTGCTCCAACGGAGTCAGCGTATTGCGCGCCGCGGACGGCGCGAGCGGCGGGCTATCCACCAGCGAGGCCGCAGCCGGCGTCAGCGTAATCTGATCGGACGCCGCGCCGCCTGTCCCGCCGACGACCGCGAGCCGGATGGTGCCGTCGTTCTGCGACACCGCGAGCTGGAGATTTTGCCCCGGTGTCAGCGCCACTTCCGACATCACCTCCATCGAGAGGTTCGCGATCGCGATCCGCACCAGATTGTCGGCGAGCACGCCGACCACTTTGGCGTCGACGACGCTGCCGGCCTGAAGCACGAGATCGGGCGTCGTCGCATCAGCCACAGAGCTGGCGGCACTGACAGGAACGATCGAGCTTATCGGCGTCGGCATCTTGAGGCAGCCAGGGAATGCCATCCCACCCTAAGGCGCCGTCGTAAAGCTCTCGTTAAGGACCTTTGGCCGCTTGCGGCTTTACCGCCGCCAAAACCGTCACGGCGGCTTCGAAATCTCGGAGGCGCGTGGCCCGGCGGCTAGCTGCTTCCTCGTCCACGCCCCATTGGTCGATGTTCCAGTCCTCATCGACATGGGCGGCGGCCCAGACCTGGCCAGCGTCGCGCACGCCATGGGCCAGCGCCAGCGCGAGCAGCGCCGAGCCGGTCAGGGTGGTCACCACATGGAGCGCGGCGACCGACCAGGCATCTCTTGGCAGCGCGGCGCGCGCGGCCCTGACCGCCTCGTCCGGCTGCTTCACATGCACGATGCCCTCGGACAGGATGAAATGCGCGCCCAGCGTCTCCGCGGCCCAGAACAGCACGGGATCCCAATGTGCGGCCTCGCGGGCGACCAGCCCTTCGGGGTGGCCGGCGCGATAGAACAACAGGTCGGTCTCGAGGTATTTTGCGAGATCGTCGCTGACGAGCTCGACGCGGTCGACGACGCCCTCGACCACGCTGTTGGCGATCCGCGTCAGCGGCATGGTCACGGGATCGATCGTCTCGCCCTGCGCAGCCCATTCGGCAGCAACCGCATCGGCGAGTGCGCGCGAGGGGATCACCACCTGGCAGCCGGAAGGGGTGCGGATCAGCTTGCCGTCGAGGGCGATGGCGAAGTCGCCCTCGGCCTCGACTGCGCCGGCCTCCTTGTAGAAGCGCTTGCGCGGGGGCGTGCGCGTGGAGGCGCGCGCCGATTCCCGCGGATCCGACGGGGGTTGCCCCGCAGCTTCTTCGAACAATTCGCGCATGTTGAGTCTTCGGTCCCGGTCGCTGAATGCTAAGCTTTCAAGATAAGAGCGGCGGCTGATAAAGCGAGCGGCAGGCATAAGGGAACTTGCGGGCATTGCGGCCCTGTTCGCCGGGCTTTGGCTGGCCGCGGCGCCGGGCCCTACTCCTCTGGCGCGTTTTCGATTGGATCAAACCGGCTTGCATCGAGCCCGAGCAGATTCCACGATTGCTGCATATGCGGCGGCAGCGGTGCGGTGGCGTCGATCACGCCGCCGCGCGGATGCGGAATGACGATGCGGCGCGCGAGCAGATGCAGCCGGTTTTGCAGGCCGCCCGGCAGCTGCCAGTTCTCGATGTTGAAATATTTGGGGTCGCCGACGATGGGATGGCCGATATGGGCCATGTGGGCGCGCAGCTGATGGGTGCGGCCCGTCACGGGCTTCAGCGACACCCAGGTCAGCTTGTTGCCGGCGGTCTCGACCACCGCATAGTACGTCACCGCATGGCTTGCGCCCTCGTCGCCATGCTGGGCGATGCGCATGATGGTGTCGTCCTCGCCCTCCTCCTTCGCGAGGAAGGTCGAGATGCGGCCCTGCTTCGGTTTTGGCAGACCCGGCACCAGTGCCCAATAGACCTTTCGCGCCGAGCGCGAGCGGAACGCGCCGGTCAAATGCGAGGCGGCAAAGCGCGTCTTCGCGATCAGGAGACAGCCCGACGTCTCCCGGTCGATACGGTGCACGAGGCGCGGCTTCTGGCCCTTGGAATCGCGCATCACCTCCAGCATCTGGTCGATGTGGCGCGTCATGCCCGAGCCGCCCTGCACGGCAAGGCCGGCGGGCTTGTTGAGGACGAGGACGTCGTCGTCTTCCCAGATGGTCATCTCCTTCAGCGCGGCAAGCGTCTTCTGCGCGGCTTCCGAGAGCGGGCCGGCCGTCTTCGGCGTGTCGAGCTTCAGCGGCGGAATGCGGACGCTTTGCCCCTCCTCCAGGCGGTCCTTGCTGTCGACGCGCTTGCCGTCGACACGCAACTCGCCTTTGCGCACGACGCGCTGGATGTGGGAGAACGACAGACCGGGAAAGCGCGCTTCCAGGAAGCGATCGACGCGCATGTTGTTCTCGTCGGCCGTCACGGTAACGGTCTGCACCTTGGTCGGCAGCAATGCCTCGACGGGCTTTTCCCGCGCAGGCTTTTCCATTGCGGCCTTGGGCGCACGGCGCTCGGCGCGCTCGCCCGCAAAGCGCGACGGCTTGCTACTTGCCTTGCTACTTAGCTTGCCGCCCGGCCGCGGCCCCGCCTTCTGCGCGCTGCGCGCCTTGAATGGACGCGCGTCATCGCGCTCGTCACGCGAACGGGGCTTTGGGTTCATTCTCTTGATGCGGCGGCTCATGGCTGCCTGCCTAGCCCAAAAGTGCCGTTTCGTCACGACGAAATGGCGATTTGGCCTCAGCCGCCCCGCTCCTTGCGCAGCTTGGCCCAGTAATCCAGCCGCTTCCTGATCTCGCGCTCGAAACCGCGCTCGGGCGGGTCGTAAAAGGTCTGGCGGCCGAGGGCTTCCGGGAAGTAATCCTGGCCGGAGAAGGCGTCAGGGGCGTCGTGGTCGTATTCGTAAGCTGCGCCGTAGCCTTCCGACTTCATCAGCTTGGTCGGGGAATTGAGGATGTGCTTGGGCGGCAGCAGCGAGCCGGCCTGTTTTGCCACCTGCATCGCCGTGCCGAAGGCGGTATAGACCGCGTTCGATTTCGGCGCGGTGGCAAGGTAGACCACGGCCTGCGCGATGGCGAGCTCGCCCTCTGGGTGACCCAGAAAGTCGAAAGCATCCTTCGCGGCGTTGGCGATGACGAGCGCCTGCGGATCGGCAAGACCGATATCCTCGACCGCCATGCGCACGACGCGGCGGGCCAGGAACAACGGATCCTCGCCGGCATCGAGCATGCGCGCGAGGTAATACAGCGCGGCATCGGGATCGGAGCCGCGCACCGACTTATGCAGCGCCGAGATCAGGTTGTAATGGCCGTCGGCCGACTTGTCGTAGATCGGGGCGCGGCGTTGCAGAATCTCCTGCAACTGCGCGGCGTTGAAGATCTCGTCCTTGCGCGCGGCGCGCCAGACTTCCTCGGCGAGCGTCAGCGAGGCGCGGCCGTCGCCATCGGCCATGCGCACCAGCACCGCGCGCGCCTCGGCATCGAGCGGCAGCTTGCGGCCCTCGACCTGCTCGGCATGCGCGAACAGCTTTTCGATCGCGGCAGCGTCGAGCGAGCGAAACACCAGCACACGCGCGCGCGACAGAAGCGCCGCGTTGAGCTCGAAGGACGGATTCTCGGTGGTGGCGCCGACCATGACCACCGTGCCGTCTTCCATCACGGGCAGAAACGAATCCTGCTGGGCGCGATTGAAGCGATGCACCTCGTCAACGAACAGCAGCGTGCCCTTGCCCATCTCCCGGCGGGCCCGCGCGGCATCGAACGCCTTCTTCAAATCGGCGACGCCGGAGAACACCGCGGAAATCTGCTCGAAATGCAGATCGGTCGCATCCGCCAGCAGCCGCGCCACCGTGGTCTTGCCGGTGCCGGGCGGCCCCCAGAAGATGAGTGAGCCGAGCGTGCGCGTCTCCAGCATGCGCGTCAGCGCACCGTCGGGACCGAGGATGTGGTCCTGGCCTACGACCTCCGACAATGCGCGCGGACGCAGCCGATCCGGCAGCGGATGCGGAGCGTCATGATCGAGCCCCGCCGCGGCGAAGAGGGTTGGCGTCTCCTGTGGTCGCTTCGAACTCATCCGCCCAGCGTGACGTTGATCTGCTGGCCGCCGCGCACCAGCGTGATGCGCCAGATCCGCGGCCGTTCACCCGCGGCCTTCTCGAGGTCGCCGGTCTTGCTGATCTTCTGGTTGTTGACGGCCAGGATGACGTCGCCTTTCTGGAAGCCGACACTTGCGGCCGCGGTATCGCCGCCGATATCGGTGATCACGACGCCGTCGGTGTCGGCATCCAGATGCAGCTCGTCGGCGACCGCCGGCGTGATGGTCGAGACCTTCGCGCCCTGGAACGGCGAGCGCGCGGTGACGACGAGCTCGTTGCGGCCGGTGTCGGGCGCAGTCTCCAGCGCCACCGTCAGCTTGACCGGCTTGCTGCCGCGCTGCACGTCGATCTGCGCGGTACCGCCGAGCGGACGGGTCGCGAAGCGGTAGTCGAAGGCGTTGGGATCATCCACGGTCTGGCCATCGATTCCGGTGATGAGGTCGGAGGATTTGAGGCCCGCCTTCGCCGCGGGGCCATTCGGCACCACGCTTGCGACCAGCGCACCTGTCGGCGAGCGCAGGCCGAGGCTTTCGGCGATCTCGGGCGTCACCGCCTGCAACCTCGCCCCTAACCACGGCCGCTTCACCGCCTTGCCGCCGCTCTTGGCGGAAGCGACGACGACGCGCACCATGTTGGCGGGAATCGCAAAGCCGATGCCTTGCGAGCCGCCGGAGCGCGAATAGATCGCGGTGTTGATACCGGCGAGCCTGCCGCTCATGTCGACCAGGGCGCCGCCGGAATTGCCGGGATTGATCGCCGCATCGGTCTGGATGAAGAACTGGTAGTCGGTGATGCCGACCTGCGTGCGCGCCAGCGCCGAGATGATGCCGTGGGTCACGGTCTGGCCGACGCCGAAGGGATTGCCGATGGCGAGCACGACGTCACCGACCAGCAATTCGTCGGAATTGGTGAAGTCGAGGGTCGGGAATTTCTCCTTGGTGTCCTTCAGGCGGAGCACGGCGAGATCGGTGCGGGAATCCTTCAGCAGGATCTCGGCCTCGAACTCGCGCTTGTCCGACAACGACACTTTCACCTGGTCCGCGCCCTCGATCACATGGACGTTGGTGACGACGAGGCCGGAGGCATCGACGATGACGCCGGAGCCGAGCGAACGCTGCATCTGCTCGGGCTGCTGGCCCGGCACGCCGAAGAAGCGACGGAAGATCGGGTCGTCGAGCAGCGGATTGCGGTTCTGTACCACCTTGGCGGCGTAGACGTTGACAACGGCCGGCTGCACCCGCTGCACGATCGGTGCATAGGACAGCCGCAGCTCGGCCGGTGACGACGGGACCCGGCGGTCCTGCGCAGCAGTCGGATTGAAGTGGGCCGAAAACGCTATGCACAAGGCCGTGACGACGGCGGTCCAGGTCGATCGAAACATTCCTACCTCTTGGAAAAGACGCCGGAATATAGGCGCGTTCGCCCGCCAATAGAAGGGCGCCAGGCGGCAATATTCAGCCCCTTTCCCGTGTGTCCGAGATGCAAGCACAGCGTGCGAATCGGCAATTCGCCAGAGCGGTGGATTGGCATGATGCACGTCATCCAGCATTGTGTGTCGAGCGGATTCGGTTGCGGCGAATTGGCATCAGTGGGAACCGCGCAACCGGGCGCAGCGTCGCGGGACAGTCATCGATCACACCTAGGCTCTCCCGTTGCGACTTGGGGAAGTTCGTCAAACGATGGAGTCATGACGTGAGCAGGACAAGAATTGCAGCCACGGCGATTGGACTCGCCGGCGCGCTGGCGGCCTCGCAGGCCCAGGCCCAATCGGCAAGCAGCAGCGAGCAGGAGATCGCGCTGCTGAAACAGCAATTGAAGATGCTGGAGCAGAAGCTCGACAAGCTCCAGAGCCAGACCGCGGCGAATACGGCGGCCACGGCGAAAGCCAGAGCCGAAGCGAAGGCTGAAGCCGAGGCGCGCTCGGAGGCAAAGGCCGCGGTTGCCAACGCCAATGCGGCGATCCCTGTCAAGGGACCGGCGCCGGCCTCCGGTGTCGTCGTGACGATGCCGAACAACCGGCCAACCATCTGCACCGCCGACCAGGCGAACTGCGTCGCCATCACCAGCCGCCTGCATTGGGATGTCGGCGGCTATGACTATCGTCCCAACACCGCGGCGACCGTGCCGCAGAAGCTCGACAGCGGCCAGAACGTTCGCCGCGCGCGCATCGGCGTCACCGGCAAGTTCTTCAACGACTGGAACTTCGCGCTGGTCTACGACTTCGGCGGCTCGTCCGACGGATTTGGCGGCACCGCGCCGGGATCCCTTCCGGGCGGTGGCGTCTCCGGCGTCGAGAATGCCTATCTCAGCTATACCGGCTTAAAACCGTTCGGCGGACGGATGGCGATCGAGGCCGGCATCATGGACCTGCCCTACACCATGGACGAGGCCACGAGCTCCAACGACATCATGTTCATGGAGCGCGCCTCGCCCGGCGTGATCGCAACCAACATCGCCGCCGGTGACTTCCGCTCCGCAGCCGGTGCGCGCTGGTTCAACGACCAGTTCTGGATCGGCGGCTATGTCACGGGACCGTCGACCGGTGCGATCCACTCCGCCTCGAGCGCGGCGCCCGCCGGCACCAGCGAGCAATATGGCGCCGTGGCGCGCGTCGCCGGCAATCCGATCAGCGGCAAGGACTACTCGGTGCATATCGGCGCCGACGCGCAATGGCTGATCCAGCCGCCGCGCAACCTGATCGCCAACACGCAGGCGGTCACGCTCAGCGATCGTCCGGAATTGCGTCTCGACCCGACCACGCTGATCTCCACCGGCGCGATCGCCAATGCCTCAGGCGCGCAGGTCTACAGCGTCGAGGCGGCGGCGACCTACGGCCCGTTCATCGTCCAGGGCGAATACTTCTGGTACAATGTCGATCGCACGGCCAACACCGGCGTGCCGCTGGTCGGCGCGCCGAGCCTGAAATTCCAGGGCGGCTACGCCCAGGCCGGCTACGTGCTGACAGGCGAAGGCCGGACCTACAATGCGGCGAACGCCGCCTATAGCGGCGTCAAGCCGGCGCATCCGTTCTCGCTCGACGGTGGCGGCTGGGGCGCATGGGAGATCGCGGGGCGCTTCTCGACGATCGACCTCAACAATCAGTTGGGAGCAGCGACCGGCATCGCCGGCGGCCGGCAGACCGTCTATACGCTCGCGCTGAACTGGTACGTCAACGGCAACGTCCGCTTCATGCTCGACTATCTGCACGGAACGGTATCGCGTCAGGCCTCACCGATCTCGACCGCCGATGTCGGCTCGAAGTTCGACGCCGTCGCGATGCGCACGCAGTTTGCATTCTAGGCTCTACACCTCTCCCAACGGGAGAGGTCGCGCCTCCCGATGACAGGCTCCGGCGCGGGTGAGGCGTTACGCTCGATCGAGGATGCGGCGCCCCTCACCCGAATTGCACTGGACGATGCTTGCGCATCGCCAGATGCAATTCGACCTCTCCCCGCTGGGGAGAGG
>NZ_PSRT01000172.1 GCF_004212635.1 Bradyrhizobium genosp. SA-3
ACGGGCGGCTTTGCTCTACCGACCTACACCATCACTGGGGACACGACCTTCGTGCGATCTCCAATCTGGGCTTGGACAATCACGACAATCACCTGGTGATCGTCGCCGGGGTGATCGAGGCGAAGCGGTCATTGCATTGGTCCTGCGCGCGTGTCTGGTTCCGCGCGCGTGCTCGCATTTTCGGTGATGACTGACACAACCCCAGAGCTAGTGGCATGCTCGCCAACTGAGCGCGGCAGATCCGCCGCGTATAAGCGCATCGATTTCGTTGTTTGGCCAGCCGTGCTGTGGGCCATCGTGTTGGGCTATCGTTCGGATGCCTTCAATGGGGTTGCCGCCCTCATGGCGGTCGACGGTCAAGGGCCGCACCAGCCGTAAACAGCTCTTGGCGATACGCTGCAGCGTTAGGCTGAGCCAGGCGAACGGATCGACGTTGTTCATTTTCGCCGTCTGCAGCAATGTTGCGATGGTCGCCCAGGTTTGTCCGCCGCCGTCGCTGCCCGCGAAGAGGCTATTCTTTCTCGTAATTGTTTGTGGCCTGATGGCGCGTTCGACGATGTTGGAGTCGAGCTCAATGCGGCCGTCGGCCAGGAAGCGCTCGAAGATGGTGCGGCGCGAGACGGCATAGCGGATCGCCTCGGCTAGTTTTGATTTGCTGGAGATCCGCCGCAAGGTCTGCTGCCAGAGATCGAAGAGATCTGCGACGATTGCCGCGGAGGCTTGCTGACGCGCGGCAACGCGGGCGTCGGGGCTTTGGCCGCGCACGGTTTTCTCGACCTGCCAGAGCGTCGCCATCCGCTCGACCGTCGCCGTTGCCACTTCCGAGCTCCCTGCAACATGCAGCTCGTAGAACTTGCGCCGGCTGTGTGACCAGCAGCCAGCCAATGTGACGCCATCATTGCCGCGATCGGATCGCGCCAGCTTGTTATAGGCGGCGTATCCATCCACCTGCAGGATGCCGCGATAACCATTGAGATGCCGGACCGCGCATTCGCCGGCGCGACTGTCTTCGAAGCGATAAGCCACCATCGGCGGACCGCTGCGGCCAAAGGTTCGGTCATCCCTGGCATAGGCCCACAAATAGGCTGTCTTCGCCGATCCGGAGCCCGGAGCCAGCGTTGGCAGGGTAGTTTCGTCGGCAAAGACCCGTTCGGCCTTCTTGACCTCGCTGAAGATGTAGTCGGCCATCATCTCGAGCTCGAAGCCGAGCTTGCCCATCCATTGCGCCATCAGCTGCCGGTCGAGTTCGACATGATCGCGGGCGTAGATGGCCTCCTGCCGGTAGAGCGGCAGGCCGTCGGCATATCTGGCGACGGCGATCTGGGCCAGAAGGGCTTCGGTCGGAATGCCTCCTTCGATGATATGAGCCGGGGCCGGCGCCTGGATCACGTCGTCCGCGTTCTTGAAGGCATACTTGGGGCGGCGCGTGACGATAACGCGGAACTTCGCCGGCACCACATCCAGACGCTCCGACACATCCTCGCCGATCAGCACCTTCTGCTTACCGGCATGCACGGCCAGCTCTTCCGGCTCAATGACCGTTTCGATCCGTTCCAGATGGGGCGCAAAGCCCTTACGCCGACGCGGTGCACGCTTGCCACCCGCTTGCTCACGGCCCTTGGTGACCTGAGCCTTGATCGCAGCGATGCCGGTCTCGATCTCCTCGAAGACAAAGGCCTGCTGTTCGTCATCGATGCTCGCAGAGCCGAGCTTCTCCGATCGTCGGCCGAACCGGGTGCGGTCAAAGGCCTTCAGGATCTGCGTCAGCCGCTCGATGCGCGCATCGGCATCGGCGTTGCGGGCCTTGAGATCGTCGGCCTCGCTCGCCAGAGCATCGACACGGGCCGCCTTCTCGGCCATGGCAAGCACCATGGCCTTCAGCATCTCTACGTCATTCGGGAGGTCGAGATCGGGCGGCGTCATTGACCCGACCAGAGCACATTTTGCTCCGGTTCTCTCGTCCTTTCAGGCCATTGTTTCACTTCGCCGCAGCGCTTTTACCCAACAATCTCCGGCGGCTTGACCGCCATGGTCCGGACCGCTTCCAGTCCATCCCGTCCACCAGGGCCATCAACTGCGTAGGATTCAGCTGCACCCGATGATGCCCGATCCGCGGCCGGCAGAACTTCGCCTTTTCAAGACGGTTTAATTAGAGGCATACGCCGGAGCCATCCCACCACACGATCTTGATTCTGTCGGCTCTTTTGGCCCGGAACACATACAGCCTCCCATCGAACGGATCTGAGCCCGCATCGCGCACCAGCGCAACAAGGTCATCGATACCCTTGCGGAAGTCGACCGGATGGCCGGCCAGGAACACCTTCACACCAGAGGGGATCATGCCGAACGGACCGCCCGGATCACCCGCTGCAAATGCGCCTCGTCGACATCCACGCCGGCGCGCACGACCACCTCGCCAATGGCAATCTCGATCACTGACATGCAAGTCATCGCGGCTTCGCAACTCGAAGGCTGCGAGCGGTAAGTTCGTTCGGCCCGCGCATCACGGCGCCAGGCGAACAGCTGCGACGGGTGAATGCCGATCCGGCGGGCGATCGCCGATACGCTCGCGCCGGGCTCAAGCGCCTCTGCCGCAACTTGCGCCTTGAACTCGTCCGACCAGCGTCGCCGAAGCTGCCGCGGCGCTCCCTCAAGACGCTCGGCGACCGCTTCGATCATATGGAAGGTTCTAGTTTCAGAACTAGGCGTAGACATAGACGCTCACATCGGCTCACAACTGAGCAGCCGATAGCCGATCTCTCCGCCACTCCGCCAGATGGGGTCTCTTTGCCGCTTACGGTGCGGGAATTAGCCTCGAAAGTTCGCGGAGGCACCCAGTTCTCACGCTGGCTCATGTCGCCGAATGCAGTTGCGCCAGTATGGCTGACGGCTGATGCACGCGCCACTGGCCAGGCAGCACGAGTGGTTAGTCGCCCTTCTGCGCCGGCACTATGGCTATTGTTCCGAGCGAGTGCACCGGAGTCGGCTGGGTTGTCGGAGACGGCGCAGCCAGAAAGGCCGGGGCATGGGCTGGCCGGAGTTCGAGACCCTGATGGCACGCTTCCGCCGGCAGCTCCACGCATCATCCGCACATCGGGGACGGATATAATGCGGGTTACCTCGCGAAGAGCCGGGTCTGTGAAAGCCGCCCGCCCGGATCTGTGAGGCAATGCCAAAATGGCCGAGCTACTCGACCGCGATCATTAGGCTCACGTTTTGAAAATCCTGCGCACAATTTCTGCCCCGTGACGGGCTAAATTAGTCAAATTAGAGCCCTGGGGCCGATATTTCTTGTTTATTCGCGACAGCATTTTTCGTCGGCTTGGCTTGAAACGTCAAGGTTTCAAGAGAAAGGTGAGGATGATTTCCGAATTGTTCATCACCTGTGCGGTCATAGGAGGAGGGGGCACCGAAGCATAGGAATGTGCCGGTAACGCCGGAGCAGATCGTTGATTCGGCCATCGAGGCGGCGCGAGGGCGGCGGCGGTGCAGTTTGCGTGATCTCAAGAGCCGCCCGGGCATGCTTTAGATGCTGCGGCATATTCAGTCGTCGGATGCGGTCCGGTGATCAACCTTGCCACGGGCGAGGGCTGCTAATCCTGCTGGGTAGCGCAGCCTCTCCGCTACCGCTTGCGGTAAAGACAGGCTTGCTCGGCGCGTTCGAGCGGCTCGTGGATATCGAAGAGCTGCGCCCCGAGCTATGATCGCGGGATCGCGGGCCGACATTGAGGGCGTCACGGTCAAAACGATCGGAACGCTGCGCGTGATGGCCGCATGCTTGCAGGAGCTCGGTTCAAAGAATCTGAGCAGGATTTGCTGACGCTAATCGCGCGGTTAGACCAGCTGCCGCCATGCGCCGTCTTCTCGACCTTCTCGGTTGGATCGATGCAGCCCCATATACGGCATTGGCGCCGATGATCGGCGCGAATGTCTCTGTGAGGTTGGAGGACAACTTGTACCTCTCCCGGGGGAAAGCCGAGCTCCTGCAGGAAGCGGTCGAGATTCTCGGGCGCGTCGGCGTGCGGGTGATAGGTCCAGGCGCGACAAGCTCAAGCTCAAAGTCCGTGCTTAAGACATCCAAGCTCATGCCGGACAAGTCGAATACTGCTGTGAAGCTGCCGCGAACGGCCGACGGGTGGAGCGGCACCTAGCCGATCTGAGCACTTAGCTTGAGCTGTCGAAATCATTTCGATAGGGGGTCCCAATTACATGACTGCTGATTCAGCTGCGTTGAAGGAGGTGCTTGATATCCTCAACCCCGAACGCATCGAGGGAGACCGGTTCCGCGGCCGCAGCCTGGACCTGAAGTGGGGTTCCGTGTTCGGTGGACAGTTTGTGGCTCAAGCGCTGGCTTCTGCCGAGCAGACGGTCCGCGAGGAGCAGGCCGCGCACTCGGTGCACGGGTATTTCGTGCAATCGGGCGACGAGCGCGAGCCAGTCACCTACCAGGTAGAGCGGATTCGCGATGGAAAGAGCTTCGCCACGCGCCGCGTGGATGCGATCCAGCACGGCCGCACCGTCTTCACATTGACGGCCTCGTTCCAGCGAGAAGAGGTCGGGCTCGAGCATCAAGACTGTATGCCGCAGACGCCCGGACCCGAGGGTCTCCTATCGCAGGCCCAGATTGCTCGCACGTACATGGACAGGATGCCAGACGCGGCTCGCGTGCAATTGTCGTTCGAACGTGCGATCGAGATCCGTCCCATAGATCCCGTCGACATCCCGAGCCCCGAAGCAAAGCCGCGGCTGCGGAGCATTTGGTATCGCGCCGTGGGCACGCTCCCGGATCGGCCTCCACTGCACCGGGCCCTGCTCGCCTAGGTGTCGGATTTGAACCTGTTTTCGACGGCCATGCAGCCACACGCCATGACCTGGGCTACGCCGGGCATGCATTCCACCAGCCTGGACCATGCTGTCTGGTTCCGCCGCCCGTTCCGGATGGACGAGTGGCTCCTGTTTATCATGGACAGCCCATCGGCAAGCGGCGCCCGCGGCCTCACGCGCGGCCGTTTCTTCACGCAGGACGGACGCCTCGTCGCGTCGGCAGTCCAGGAAGGACTGATGCGCATGCGGAGCTGAGGCGAGGCAGTAGATCGAGCCGGACCGAACGATAATTCACGTCAGCGAAACGTCGTCGCCATCGCCGAAGAAGATGCAGCGCGACTAACACTGAGGAGCAAACAACAAATTCTGACGTTATGCCGCGAAGGAGCGATCTGTGGAGGTTTACGCCAGAAGGCCAATGATATCGACCGGAAACATCGGTGCGGATTTGGCCCACATTCAAGGCGTTCCACGACGCCGGGATCTTGCCATCGTGAAGATGGCAGGCGACAAAGCTTTCTCTGCCGGTCGGGAGATCAAGTCGGCCGCCACCGTCGATTTGGCTACAATAGTCCATCAATCAGGTGGCCGATCCCAGTAACGTCCTATTGCGGCCAACGTTTAGGACCTGTTTAGCGTTGGGGGACGCCAAGCTTGATCGTTCCCGGAAGGGACTGCATCGACTGGGCAAAAACCAGTGCACTGCGCGGGACCGGCCGCGTAGTCGGCTTGAGTATTAGGTAAAATCTGTCTTCGCGGATGGCGATATCGGAGAGCGAGATGAGTGCCTTTGCCGTAAATGCAAGCGCATCACGCTGCGAGGCATGAGCGCGACGCCTTCCCCCGTCAAACAAGCAGCCAAAGTAAGGTTTGCGTCGGTGTGAACTGGTCCCGCATCTGCGAGATTCATATCCAAATCGTAATCGAGCGCTGCCTTCTGCAGCCACGTCCGCCAGAGACTACGGTTGAGATAGTGCAGCGGTGTCAGCCGGGACAGATCATTTATATCATTGTAGCCGTTGCGCTGCAGATAGTTGGGCGAGGCAACGGGAATGGTGGTGCCCTCCAGAAGTGGCAACGCGACGAAATCGGGAAACTCGCCGGGGTTTCCGTGCTGAACCGCTACGTCGACAATTGTCGGGTCTATCGGGGTTAACTCTCGGGAGTATTGAACCGCGATCTGCACGTCCGGATTCTTTCCCCAGAAATCATGTATCTGCGGCATAAGCCAGGAGACAGTAAATAACGGTAGGCACGACACATGCACCAGAGACGACGCCTGGCGTTTGCGCAGTAGTTCCGTCTCACCATGGATCATGTGGAAGGCCCCGCAGACCTTCACCCTGTAGCGCTCTCCTGCCTCGGTCAGGCGGATACCGCGGCCACTACGCTCGACCAGCGGCAGCCCCATCCATTCCTCGAGCTTGCGGATCTGGTAACTGACCGCGGAATGCGACACGCGGAGCTCTTCCGCCGCACGCGTCACGCTGTTCATCCGGGCGACGGCTTCGAAGGAGCGGAGGGCCTGCAGGGGCGGCAGTTTCATGGCGATACGTCTATCATTTTTACATTTCGACATACAGAACAAAATACTCCGCCGCCGCTCCACCTGTTACCAGCTTTATGGCTGGGTGATGTGGCGATGGACAATGTGAGCTGATGAGCGCTGAGACAGATCGAGACCGCTACAGGCAACTTCGAGATGTCGTCAATCTCGATCCATCCTCGGAGATCAACGAGCTTAGCTCCAACGCCGTCCGTGCGCAGCTTGCCTGCCTTAGTGCTTCCGATGGTGCGAGGATGGTGCCGCGAAAAGATATGTCAGTGTCAAAGGAGAGAAAATCAATGCTAACGCAAAACCTAATGTGGTCGCGAAAACGGCGATCGATCCGGAGAAGGTGAAGGCCGACTTCACGCGAGACGGTTACTGCATCATCCCCGACGTATTGTCGGCAAGCGAGGCTACCGCAGTTCGGAATCGGCTCATGGAGCAGGCGGCGGCCGAGAGAGCATTGGGGTGGGCACGTTTACAGGATCAGCAGCCATCCCACCAGGAGGAGGTTGTAGCGGCCAAAGGGGCGAGCAAAAAGGGTGTCAATCAGCGCGTTGGCATGCTCATCAAAAAGGGCAAGGTTTTCCGCGAGTTGGTGACCCACCCTGCGACACTAGAGTTCGTTGAATTCGCCCTGGGTCAGACTTTCCTGCTGAACTCGTGTGACGCGAACATTGCCATGAAGGGCGGAGCACTCGAAGGCCTGCATCGCGACGCGTGGCGGTGCCCGATGCCGTACCAGGAGGGCGATGCCTGGGTCAAAGTTGGTGATCGCAAGCGTTACTCGGAACAGCCGGACAGCGCGCCGTCCGGTACAAATGTGCCGCCCGCTTGTGTCAACATCATCTGGATGTTGACGGACTTCACGGAGGAAAATGGAGGCACGCGCCTCGTGCCTGATTCTCACCGCCGACCGGACAGTCCAGATAGCTCTGTGCCTCACAAGGTGCCGATGATCGCTGCAACCGGGAAGGCCGGCAGCTGCCTGTTCTTCGATGGCAGCTTTGGCATGGCACGGGTCAAAATATTACTGATGAACCGCGGATCGGGTTGTTGACCTTCTATTGCGGCCCGCAGTTTCGCCCGCTGCAGAACTACGGTCTCGGAATTGATCCCGCCGTTCTCGACGAGGCGTCGGATAGATTGCTTGATCTGCTCGGCTACACGACGTGGTTTGGCGATGGAAGTTGTGATGGCCTCTCGTCACGTAAGCGCTTGCGCGCGCGGAAGCCATGGATTCCGGAGATGCGCATTAACGACTGAAGGTATCGACCACCATGATGCCTTCCGATCTTTCGTATCACCGTCGTTGCACGATGTGCTTGGTTGATTCAAAGAGTGCGCGGCCGCAAGCCGCGCAATCGCCTGTCATCGGTCAAATAAATGGAGAGCCCAAATGAATCTGACCCGCCGCACCGAGAAAGCCGCTCATGACTCTGCCGAATGGAAGGCAATAGTCGATCTCGCGGCCGCCCATCGTCTCGCCGTAATCCACGACTTCAGCGAGGGCATCTTCAATCACATGACCTTGCCGGTGCCGGGCAAGACCGACCGTTTCCTCTCGATCCCCTTTGGTATGCATTGGTCGGAGGTCGCCGCCAGCTCGCTCATGGAAGTGAGCTATGAGGGTGAGATTCTGAGTGGCCAGGGCGACATCAAGTGCGTTTAGCATCCACGCGTCGATCCACCGCCTCAATCTTAAAGCTGCCGCTGTCTTCCATACTCACATGCCCTACGCCAGCGCGCTCACGCGACTGAGGGATCCGCGCATTTTGCCGCTCGGCCAGACGGAAATCACGCTCATCGACCGCATTGCCTATGATGAGCACTACACGGGTCTCGCCCACGACCAGGAGGACGGCGAGCGCCTTGCAGGCATCGTCGCCGACAAGTCTGTGCTGTTTATGGCCAATCACGGCGTCCTCGTCATCGGGGAAACGGTCGCTGAGGCCTATGATCGTCTCTATTACCTCGAGCGCGCTTGCCAAGTGCAGCTTTACGCCATGTGGACCGGACAGGAGCTTCACCATGTCGATCCAGCGGTGGTGCAGCATACGACAGCGCAACGTGGGAACAACTATCTCTACGGCGAGTGCAAACCGAGCCGTCCAGCTTGTGAGCTCCACTTCGACGCCTTGAAGCGCATGCTCGAACGCAAGGAAGCGCCAGATTACCGGAGCTGAGGCGGCTGCGGTGCTAACATTCATACTGGGGAGAAGCTAGCGTCTGAGGCGCCTCGCCGGGCGAGGGCGCGCGGGATCGACCTGAAGAAAGTTCGCGGTCGAGCCAGTTCAGGGCGTCCAATAACTTGTCCATCCGGTCCCGGTCGGGAAAAGCTGAAGTTGTCGAAGCTTAGCGCCCCATCGATCCGGATACCGTGAGAGTGCTCGGTCCACACTGTTCTTCTGCTCGCGGACCGCACGGAGGTGGACTGAACGCTATGGCCGGAACGGCCGGGAGGGACTAAGGGATCGCTCCTCGCGACCACGCCGTCTGCGCAGTCCAACAACCTGAACGATCGACGCTCTGCGCCGTCAGCGCCGAGGAGGTATCCGGAGAGGTCACTGGGGGCAAGGCGGTATTGAGTGCGACGACCTGTCCGCTTCGAGGTCGCGGCCGCTGTCTGAACAACTTGCGTCTTACCGTGCAGAAACCTCAAGCCTCGCCCTGGGCGGGCGGGTGACACGACGCGAACCGCCGATCTTCGACGGCACGATTCCATGCCTCTAGCTCGCTCATCAGCCACGCGGGAGTTACTTGACTACTGCCCATTATCTTGTCTGGTTCGGGGGGGGCTGACGCAGGAATTCCGTCGACTTCACACCTGTAACGCAGAATTCCCAACAATGAAGTGCCAACAAGATGAATATCGACCCGGTGCTGACTTTATATCGAGCTAACTCGGTCTCACCTCAAGTATCAATTTATTAGCGCGTGAATGCGCGGCTACGCGAAAAATACATGCCTGATCTCACATAAAAACGGCAGTCAGCGGGCCCACTCTATTTACGGAGGAGTTCTTGATGTCTCGAAAGGTCATCGTCACGTGCGCAATCACGGGCGGGAGTGCTGCGGTCCTTGCAAAGCATCCAAACATTCCCAAGACGCCGTCACAGATTGCAGAGGCAGCACTCGATGCTGCGAAAGCAGGGGCTGCGATCGTGCACATTCACGTCCGGGAGCCAGAAACCGGCGCCCCATCGAACCGGCTTGAGCTCTACGAACAGGTCGTCAAGAAACTTCGGGACGCGGCCACCGATGTCATCATCAACTTGACTTGCGGCATGGAGGGAAGCCTCTACCTTGACTCTGTTGACCCGATAAATGTCGGCAAGGCGACCACGCTCAAGAATTCCACGGCGCGTTGTATTCACGCAATCAAACTTCAGCCAGAGCTTGCTACCCTGGATTGCGGCACGCTGACATTCGGAGAGAGCATCTATGTCGCGCGCATGTCCGATCTGCGAGAGATGGCCACGCTTATGCGAGAGGCCGGCGTCAAGCCTGAACTCGAATGCTTCGACCTCGGCCACATTGAAAATGCCAAGAGCCTGATAGCAGAGGGCAAGATTGACGGTCCCCCGTTGTTTCAATTCTGCCTCAGCACAGGATATGGCGCTCCCGCTGTGCCGATTGTCATGCAGGCGATGAAGGACATTTTGCCCTCAGGGGCAATCTGGGGGGGATTCGGCTGCAGTGCCGACGAAATGCCTGCGGTTGCACAGCTAGTGGCAATGGGCGGGCACGTCCGAGTTGGTTTGGAGGACAATATTTATCTTCGGCGTGGCGTGCTGGCATCCAACACCCAGCTCGTCGAGAATGCGGTGGGAATCATCGAACGCATGGGCGCCAGCATTGCGACGCCGGCGGAGGCTCGCGAAGTCATCGGCGTCAAGAAACGCGGATGACGCCGCATCGATTCTCGATTTGTTGCTCAACAACAGTTTCGGCCTGAGAGATCAATTCCGGAAGGTCAAAGTCCATGCTTGAAAATTCAACGTCCCCGCAGCCCGCCCCGCTCCAAGTGGGGCCACGTCTGAGAGGCTCCCGCAAACATCGGGCTGCTCGGAGGTGGGGTCATCGGCGGCGGTTGGGCCGCACGCTTTCTGCTCAATGGCGTCAACGTACGGCTGTATGACCCTGCGCCCAGGGCTGTCGAGCGTGTGCAAGAGGTGCTCGAGAAGGCGCGGCGGGCATTTCGTAAGCTGACGCAAGCTCCGCTGCCCGACGAAGGGGGCGCTGATGGTTGCGGACTCGGTCGAGCAAGCGGTGCGCGACGTGGAATTCGTGCAGGAGAACGCGCCAGAGCGCCTCGACCTCAAGCAGCAACTGCTCGCGCAAGCCTGCCGCGCCGCGCCACCAGAGACCCTGATCTGCTCGTCGACCTCAATGCTGCGGCCGTCGCTGCTGCAGGCGCAGATGCCGCGCCCGGAACGCCTGCTCGTCGCGCACCCGTTCCAGCCAGTTTATCTGGTGCCCCTGGTGGAATTGTGCGCTGGCGAACGCACCTCGCCCGAGATGCTGCCCCGCGCGGAGGCGACTTTTGCGCGGTCGGGATGTACCCCCTCGTTGTGCGTAAGGAGATCCACGGATTCATCGCAAACCGCCTGCAGACGGCGGCATGGCGGGAGGCGCTGTGGCTGGTGCACGACGGTTTGGCCACTGTGCAGGAGATCGATGACGCGGTGCGCTTTTCGTTCGGGCTGCGCCGGCCGGTCCCGGGACCCATCCTCACTTATTTCGTCGGTAGTGGGGAGACCAGTATGCGCGCCGAGAAGTGGGGCCCGGGAGCAAGGAGTCTTCGAGGCTGGAAGCCGTGCCAGAGTACACGCTCGCGGGCAGTCGTGGTTCGAACATGTGATCGGTAGATTCTATCAATATTCTGAACCCCGAAGCAAAGCCGCCGTTGCGAACCGTGTGGCATCGGGTGCGCGCTGGACGCCCGACCTGGATCACGCACGGCCTTGCAGTCATGTAGCTTAGACCACGCGATCTGGTTCCACCGCCCTTTCGGATGCACGGTTGGCATCCGTTTGTGATGGACAGCCCGCTGGCGAGCGGCGCTCGCGGACCCGCACGCGTAAGGTTCTTCACGCAGGATGACCACCTCGTTGCGTCGGGAGCCCAACAAGAGCTGATGCGGGTGCGGACGTGAGGCCGAGGCAACATCTTGGGATCATTTCGCCGGGGCCAGCTGGCGGCGCGATGGCGCCTCGGTTCTTAGCGCCGGCGCGCGACAACTCAGAATCCACATTTTGACAGGAGCAGCGCAGAATTTCTGCTCCGCAACCCGCCAAATTAGTCGAATTCCGAGCATGGGAGCCGGTAACAGTTCGCTCAATCGCGACCATAATATCGCCGGTTTGGCCCGGCTTGGGCCACTCAGCTTTTAAGGTGACCCGGATCACATGCGCGAGAAAACTGAAGCTCAAGGTCTACGTCTGAGGGTCGAGCAACATGCCCGAGAAGTCGCGTTTCGCCGAAACATTGCCGCGCGTAGTCGGACTCCTTGGAGGCGGGGTCATCGGCGGCGGCTGGGCCGCACGCTTCATTCTCAACGGGGTGGACGTGCGGCTCTACGATCCTGCGCCCAATGCAGTTGAATATGTGCAGAAGATGGTGGCGAAGGCTCGGCGGGCGTATCGACGGCTGACGCTTGCACCGTTGCCGGCTGAAGGAGCGCTCACCGCGGTCGACTCGGTCTCGGAAGCGGTATGTGGTGTGGATCTAGTGCAGGAGTCCGCGCCGGAGCGCCTGGAGCTCAAGCAGAAACTGCTCGCAGCCGCCAGCCGCGCGGCTGGACCTGGGGCTCTGATCTGTTCCTCGACCTCGGGATTTCGGCCGTCATTGCTGCAGGCGGAAATGGATCATCCCGGGTGCCTGCTCGTCGCACACTCGTTCCAACCGGTGTACTTGCTGCCACTCGTTGAACTGTGCGGCGGGCAGCGCACGGCGCCCGAGATGCTGGAGCGGGCGGCTGCGATCTTCCGGGCAATGGGGATGCACCCGCTTGTGGTGCGCAAAGAGGTGGACGGGTTCATCGCGAATCGGCTGGCGGAGGCGGTCTCGCGCGAGTCGCTGTGGCTGGTGCACGACGATCTGGCCACGCTGCAGGAAATCGACGAAGCCGTCCACTACTCTTGGGGGCTGCGACGGGCGGCCATTGGCGCCTACCGCATGGCGGATGGCGGCAACGGCATGCGCCAATCGATTGAGCAATGGACGTTCAGATGGCCATGGTCGAGACTCTCCGACAAGCCCGATATGGACCGCGCTTTCCTTGACAAAGTCGCCGAGCAGGCAGACGCACTGGTCGAAGCCAACCCCGTGGAGATCCCCATCGAAGAGAAACGCGACGACTGCCTCGTGGCCGTGCTGCAAGGCTTGCGCTCTCAGGGCTGCGGCCCGGGCGAGACGCTCGCGCGCTGGGAAAAGGGATTGCGCGACCGCGCGCCTCTGCCCCAACTAGCAAATGGCTCCGGCCCCCTGCAGATGGCGACACTACAGCTGCCATCTGACTGGCTCGACAGCAACGGCCATATTACCGAGATGCGCTACCTTGAGATCTGCGGTTACGCCGGCAGCAATCTGCTCCGTTACGTCGGCAGCGACGCGGAGTACCGCTCAAAATGTGGTAGCTACTTCACCGCCGAGACGCATCTCACCCATCTGCGAGAACTGTACGCGGGCGACCGCATTCAGGTGCTCACGCAGGTCCTCGGGGCGGACGACAAGCGCCTTCATCTCTTTTACGTAATCACGCGGGAGGGTGATGAGCGGCCGGTGGCCACGGGCGAGCAGATCCTCATTCATGTCGACGCGCACACCAGACGCAGCGGACCTGTAAAGGGCCGCATGCGCGAGCGTCTGCTGGAGCTGGCGCGACTGCACGCTCAGCTTCCCCGTCCGGAGCGCGCCGGCGCAAGCATCAGGCTTCGTTGATGTCCGAACTCACCGGCGGGATATCGTCAGGTTCCATGTTTTGGGGCGTGCCAGGAACGGGTGCCGGGCGTGTCCGGTTCGTTCAATCTAAAGAGGCCGCTCGACTTTGCGTGACGGTTGAACATCGTGCGAGAGCGCGTGGGATCTAAGGCGCCTTTACTGATGCCAATCATCAGCTCCGCGGAATGCATGCGGCAGGTCTGAAGGGGATGAGGTCGTGCGGCTTCAGCCGCAGAAGATCATCGCGGCCGGCCAGCAGCAGCCCTGGGCTTGCCAGTGAGATGGATGATGCCGGATGGATCGGCGGCCCTCGGGCGGAGCGGCCAGTACTTGCAACGCCTACCAGTCGATCAGCACGCGGAGGGCGCGCAAACTCCTGACGACACCCAGTCGAACCGATCGTCGAGCTGATTCATGTGCGGAAAGGTCTCCGCCGAGTAAGAAGCTACGTCGAGAAAGTTAAAAAATGTCCGGCGATCCTGGCTGGACGCTGATGCAATAGCATCGCCATCGCACTCACGATCGCGAGCAAGTCTGCGCAGCCAGTTACCCGCTTAGTTGATCGCCCCAGTGCCATTCCCCACGCATGTCGCGCTGCAAACTTCATCACCAGCCCGTACCCCTGTTGACTGTTGGAATGCATCCATGCCGAATCCCCGCTCCTCTCGCGCTGCATTAGTTGATCAAGCCGCAGCAGGAGAACGCCGGGCTTGTGTGCGAACAGATCAGCGCCGGAAATGTCGGCACGAAAATACGGGCTTCAGCGAAGCGATGTGGGCGCGCTATGTCGAGCTCGGGCTTCTTAAGCATCCATTTGCGTACACGACTAGACAGGCTCCATGCAGGCGAGATCACGCTCGAGAACGTGCGAGCTACGGCGGTCGACCACATCGGGGATCCGGCAGGCGCTTTCCGTATCAGCTCGCCGGTGGTTTGACGAGGTGTCGCTGCCCCTGTTCCGGTAAGAAGCTTGTTTCCTTTCAAGTACTTCAGCACTGGGCGTGCCTGTCGAATTGGAGCTGTCGCGCTCGATTGCAATGTACACCTTGGTACTGGCGGGCAAAAACGACGATACTAGACGCGAGCGCGCGATTTTGGCCGCAAAGATCCATATCTGCCCGCGGCTAAGGCCATCCGTCATCAATCGATTCAGCTACATGGCGGCACTGGAATGACGATGGAGTGAAGCATCGGTCACTGTTTACGTGTGATCATGATCGACACGCTGTTCGAAGATGCCGATCAACACCTGCGGTGGCTTGCCGCGCTCGAAGCTGTGGCATCCTCCAAGTCGCTCGGCTTTCCCGGTGGCGCTGAAAGCGCGGGCGTCAGCCACAAATCCGAGGCTGCCGCGGTGTGGCTCAATCTCAGGGATGCGCAACCGTAAACGCGGCCGCCGCCATCTGATGCTCCGCTCGATTCTCGAAGTCACGCTAGACGATCGAAGCTCGACCGCAGCATGTGACAAAAGGAGATAGCGATGTGACGTCGAGCCTCCCACTCTTCGGCGTTAAGGTCGTCGATTTCGGCCAGTATATCGCCGGATCGGCGATGGCGATGATCTCGCCGATCTTGGCGCGAGGTTGTGCACATCGCCCCACCGTCCGGTCCGCTGTGTGACAGCCCCGCCAATGCGACCCTTAATCGAAACAAGATGATCATCCAGATCGACTTGAAGACTGAGGAGGGTCCTTCGCACGCTCTCGTTAGGGAAGTGGATAGCATCTTCGAGAATTTTCGGCCGAGGGTCCTCAAGAGCCTCGGAATTGATTTTGCCGCCCTGCGCCTCGTCCGGCCGGACCTGATCACCGTGTCCATTCCGGGTTTTGCTTCGGACGATCAACTCCATCGCGAGTGGCGCGCCCTAGACCGAG
>NZ_PSRT01000173.1 GCF_004212635.1 Bradyrhizobium genosp. SA-3
CGCGCGCCGGATCGCCGCGAGCTCGTCGCGGGAGACCTCGGCGATCAATTCGGAGATCAGCTCGGCCTTCGAGGGGAAGTAGCGGTAAACCGTGCCGGCCGCGACATTGGCGCGGACCGCGACCGGCGCAATCTGCACCGCCGCCATCCCGCCCTCCGCCGCAGCCTCCCGCGCCGCGGCCAATATCGCACTGCGCCGGGCCGCAAGGCGCTTCACCACTTGATGCGTCCGCCGATAAACCATGGCGCGCTTCCTGTCCCACACGCCAGCCACACGCCCTGCGGCCGAACGCTTCGTCACTGCAAAGATGCAAATCGTCCCCCAAAGACTGAACAACTATTCAGGGTGGATGACAAGATGCAAATGCGTGGAGCGTCACGGCGAACGGGCTGGAGCGCCAGCCGGCTCGCAAAGGCTACAGCGCGATGAGATCAGGCTTGATGGCCTGCCGCACAACAGGTGCGCTGGGGTGGGGTGTCCCCGCAATCAATAGCCCTCAAGAGGAGAGAGCCCTCACCCGGCGCTTCGCGCCGACCTTTCCCGCAAGCAAGCGGGAGAGGTTAAAGGCGCTTGCGGCGACTCAAGCGATTCCACCTGAAGCCCCCGCTGTAACGCCGCGAGAAGCGAACCTCTCGCCCAAAAGAAAAGAGCCCCATCCGAGACGGGGCTCTCGAAATTCTCAAGTCGTCCAGTGTTACTTCAGGCTGCTCGAGATCGAGCCGAACTTGGTGTTCAGCGAGCTGCCGAGGTTGTTGACGACGGTGATGATCGCGAGCGCGATGCCGGCGGCGATCAGACCATATTCGATGGCGGTGGCGCCGGATTCGTCCTTCACGAAACGCGAAACGAGGTTCTTCATAGACTGCTCCAAAGATTAAACGGGGCTACAAACTGGTCTGGTCTTTTCGGCTTCCCAGCGCCGCCCGACCATGAAACCGAACCTAGAGGCAAAGAATTTCGCCGCAGTTAATTCGACTGCGTAAACACGGAGCGGTTCGCGTGTATTCGCCGATGGTAAATCGAAATTGAAAACAATCGGTTAAATTGTCGGGACATGAAATCGGCTCGATGCCGCTGATTTACCCGAAGTTATGACCGCGCATGGTCCAATGCCACCCGCTCGGCCTGAAGCGCGATGAGATGAATCGTTCATCGCGCTTCAGGTTGTTGTTTGAGCATGACCTTCCCGGAAAACCGCGACACACTTTTCCGGATCATGCTCGGACCGACAAGAACAACAGGACCACGAGGCGGCATGTCCCTTTCCTTTGCCAACAGCATCGCGGTGCAGAGCCGCGCGCGCGCCCTGGTGCCGCTGTGCGTCGGTGCCGGCGCCTATCTCTTCTTTCTCTTCGTCGGCGATACTCTGCTTCAGGATTCCGACTCGTTCTGGCAGATCAAGATCGGGCAATGGATCCTCGATCACGGCGCCATGCCCACTACGGATTTCTATTCCTTCACGCGGACGGGTGCGCCCTGGATTTCGACGTCGTGGCTGTCGCAGGTGATGTTTGCGTTCTCCTACACGCAATGGGGCTGGGCCGGGCCAGTGATCCTCACCGCGGCTGGCATCGCGCTCTCGACCGCGATCTTCGTCCATCTGTTAGATGCGCAGATCGAGGCACCGCGCGCGGTGCTGTTCGCGATGCTGGCGCTGCTGTTGGCGCTGCATCACGTGCTGGCGCGGCCGCATATCCTGGCGCTGCCCGTGATGGTGGCGTGGGTCGGCCTCCTGATGGCGGCTGCCGACCGCAGGAGCGCGCCGTCCTGGACCTGGCTGCCGCTGATGGCGCTCTGGGCGAATTTGCACGGCGGCTTCGTGCTGGGCCTTGCGCTGATCGGCCCGATCTCGCTCGAGGCGGTCGAGCATGCCGAGAAGGGACGACGGCTCCAACTGTTCCTGCACTGGGTGCTGTTCGGCGTGGGCGCATTGATTGCGAGCTGCTGCACGCCTTATGGCTGGCGGACGCTGATGGGCGCGACCAACATCCTCAGCCTCGGCGAGTTGCTCTCGCTGATCTTCGAATGGATGCCGGCGAACTTCGCCACGTTCACATCATTCGAGGGCGCGCTGCTCGGCCTGATCGCGCTCGGTTACTATCGCGGCCTCGTGCTCTCGGCGCCCAGGATCTTCCTGATCCTGTTCCTGACCTGGAGCGCGCTGACCCATGTCCGGAGCATCGAGGCCTTTGCCTTCCTGGTGCCGCTGGTGCTGGCAAAGCCGCTCGGCGAGATGTTTTCGCGGCCGCCGGCCGACGCCACTGATAGCGACCGTTGGCCGGCCCGCTACCTCACCGCGCTCGGCGCGCTGATGATCATGGCCGCGAGCTGGACCTCGACCTCGCTCTACATGGGGCACCACCGCTTCGGCTTCACGATGACGCAGATGCCGGTTGCAGCGGTCGACCTGCTCGAGCAGCGCAAGGTGCAGCGCATCTTCAACGCCTACCAGTTCGGCGGCTATCTGATCTCTCGCGACATCCCCGTCTTCGTCGACGGCCGCGCCGAGCTCTATGGCGAGAAATTCGTCATGGACTTCTTCAAGGCGACGGAGGGCAAGAAGCCCGAGCTGCTGCCGCGCCTGCTCGACGAATACAAGATCGACGCGACGCTATTGGTCGCCGATGCGCCGGGCCCGCAGATCCTCGACCAGCTCAAGGGCTGGAAGCGGATCTATGCGGACGACATCGCCGTGGTCCATGTGCGGGAGAATGCGGAAGGGGCGGCGGCGCCGTCAAAGTGAGGACGAAGTCCAGGGCGTGTGCTTCCAAATGAGAGGTCCGCTTCCAAGTGTGGAGCGGACATGGGCAGGCACTGCGGCTATCTCGCCTACTGACCCCTTTGCGGACTTTCGGTTACGTCCTCGCTTACGGCAGCACGTCGGCTGGTTCCCCGCACATTCCGGATTTTCCCACCGCTCAGTTGGAGTAAGATCCGGCGGTCACCAGCGCTACCCTGAGGGAGGGAATCATGACGAACTTGGGCCCCTCGACGAGCTTCGACGTCAGAGCCGAAATTACTGCGGCTTATGCCGCCTGGGATTCGGCATTCAACAAAGCTGACGCTAAAGCGGTTGCCAAAGCGTACGTCTCGAACGCCAAAGTGCTGCCTCCGACACATCAAATCATATCGGGTCCGGCAGAGATCGAGAATTTCTTTGCTGGGCTTTTTTCGAGCGGATTCGCCGATCACCACCTGACGATCATAGATGCGGGTGGAGACGAGAAGGTGGCCTACGGCACGGCGAGATGGAGCGCCAACGGCAAGGGAGCGGATGGGTCCCGCCAAGCTGCCGGCGGGATTGCTACGCACGTGTTTGAGCGTCAGGCGGACGGTTCGCTGAAGCTGAGGTTGCACACCTTCAACTAGGCCGGCCGTACGCCTCGCCTGACACCAGGCGAGGAGGCGTCGCGTGAACATCGCGGAATGGCTCCATGGTCTTGGGCTGGATCGTTACTCCCAGGCCTTCCAGGATGCGGAAGTCACGCCTGAGGTCCTGCCAGAACTGACCGAGGACGACCTGCGGGAACTTGGTTTGCCACTCGGCCCGCGCAAGACGGTGCTGAAGGCGATTCACGCACTCGCTCCGTCGAGCCGTCCCATACCTGTGGAGGTTCGCGCCTCGGCTGGACAGCCAAAACTGCCACTGCCGTCGGAGGCAGACCGGCGGCAGCTCACAGTCATGTTTGTCGATCTGGTCGGCTCGACTGCGCTCGCCTCGGGACGTGACCCTGAGGAGCTGCGGGACCTGATGCAGGCCTATCACAACACTGTAGCGAGCGAGATCACCCGGTTCGAGGGCCATGTTGCCAAGTTCCTGGGCGACGGCGTTCTCGCTTACTTCGGCTGGCCGCGGGCGCATGAAGATGAGGCGGAGCGTGCAGTTCGCGCCGGGCTTCGGATATCCAAGGCGGTCGCCGCCCTTACGGAGCCGGCTGGTGCAGCACTTGCGGCTCGCGTTGGCATCGCAACCGGTCTGGTCGTCGTCGGCGAACTGATTGGCGAGGGAGAAGCCCGCGAGCGTTCGGTCATTGGAGAAACCCCGAATCTGGCCGCCCGCTTGCAAGGGCTCGCCGACCCCGGCGGCGTTGTAATCGCCGATTCAACGCGCCGTCTTATCGGAGAAGCCTTCATATACCAAGACTTGGGGACGGTGCCTCTCAAAGGGTTCCCTGGACCGGTGCGGGCGTGGCTCGTCATCGGCGAGGGCGTGGCCGAGAGTCGATTTGACGCCCAGCACGGGATGTCGACCACCGCGCTAGTCGGGCGCGACCAGGAGCTCGCACTTCTCTTGGACCGCTGGGAACAGGCGAAAGGGCGAGAGGGACAGATCGTTCTGCTCGGCGGCGAACCGCGCATCGGCAAATCCCACCTCGTGCGAGCGCTGCGCGACCGGCTCGCAGGCGTGCCGCACACATGCCTCAGTCATTTCTGTTCGCCATTCCATACCAACAGCGCCCTGTATCCTCTCGTTGGGCTCCTTGAACGGGCAGCGAGGATACGGCGAGAAGACCCTTCCGAAGAACAGCTCGATAAACTTGAGGCAATGCTCGCTCTTGCGACAGACGACGTGCGCGGGAGCGCACCGGTTCTCGCAGACCTGTTGGCCATCCCGACAGGCGAGCGCTACCCTCCACTGGCGCTTAGTCCACACCAAAGGAAGGAGCGAACGTTCCAGGCTCTGTTGGAGCAGATAAAGGGCTTGGCAGCAAAGCAACCTGTTCTTGCCATCTACGAGGACGTCCACTGGGCCGATCCCACCACGCTCGAACTCATTGATCGCGCCGTTGACGAGGTGCAGCGCCACTCGATCCTGATGATCGTTACTTTCCGGCCGGAATTCGTTCCGCGCTGGACGGCGCATGGACACGTGGCAGCACTCTTCTTGAGCCGGTTGGGGCGCAGGCAAGGTACTGCCGTGGTCGACCGGATAACCGGCGGCAAACTGCTTCCGCACGAGGTGCTCGAACAGATCTTAGCCAAGACAGACGGTGTGCCGTTGTTCGTCGAGGAGCTCACCAAGACCGTCCTTGAATCTGGGCTGCTTAAGGATCGCGGGAGCTACTATGAGCTTGTTGGTCCGCTGCCCCCGCTGGCGATCCCGACAACGCTCCAGGATTCATTGATGGCCCGTCTTGACCGGTTGGCACCCGTTAAGGAGGTCGCCCAGATCGCGGCCTGCATTGGCCGTGAGTTTGGATACAACCTTCTGAAAGCAGTAACGCCGCTCAGTGAAGATGGCCTCCAGCGCGCTATTAATGAGCTCTTGGAGGCGGAACTCATCTTCCGGCGAGGAGTGCCCCCGGATATCGGCTACACCTTCAAGCATGCGCTGGTGCAGGATATCGCGCACGAGAGCCTGTTGAAGAGCAAGCGACAGCAGATCCACACTCGTATTGCCGCGGCTCTCGAAGAACATTTTCCTGCGCGTGCGGAGATGGAGCCGGAGACGATAGCTTTGCATCTCGCAGAGGCGGGGCTGGCGGCCAACGCGGTCGGCTATTGGCTGCAGGCCGGCCGAAACGCTGCGGGGCGTTCCGCCAATCTCGAAGCGATCACTCATCTCTCGAGAGGGCTGGAGGCGCTCAAGGCCTATCCAGAAGGGCTGGAGCGGGATCGTCAAGAACTCGCACTCCAGACAGCAATTGGAGGTCCGCTGATCGCCATTCACGGATACACGTCTCCTCAGCTCGGCACTGCCTTCAGCAGGGCTCATGCGCTCTGCTACGAACTCGATGACATGGATGCGTTGTTCGCCACACTTAGCGGCAAGTATATTTTTCATTTCGTGAGAGGCGACTACCGCGCCATGCAGAGCCTGGTTGCCGAGGCACGCCTCGCCGCCGAGCGAACCGAGGACATGGCACTGGAATTGAGGGCGCATCGTTTGGCGGCTCTCACGGCTATGCACGCCGGTGATTTCCTTACGGCCCGCTCCGAGTTCGAGATGATCTTAAGCCGCTATGATCCGGCCGCCCATCGGCCATCGCCTGTGCACTATGTCCATGACCCGAAGGCCTCCGCGTTACCCTATCTGGCGGTCGTGCTTTGGCTCCTTGGCTATCCCGATCAGGCCCTGAGAACAAGTCGCGCAGCGTTTGAGTACGCTGCGGAGCTGAACCAGACGAACCTTACCGCTCACGTCGCGGTGTATGGCGGAGCGGGACCTGCGGAGCTGACGGGTGACGTGGCGGCCGTGCGTGCGCACGCGGACGCCATCATCGACCTCGCCGATCAGCACAGCTTGAACTACTGGCGGTTGAGCGGCCTCATCCTTCGGGGTTGGGCCATGGCGCAGGAAGGCGACGCGGAGAAGGGCCTGGCGCTCATGCGTCAAGGCTTGAACGATCGGGCCGGGCTCGGAGCCAGCTGGTACCAAGTTCGGTACTTGTGCATGTTGGCATCAGCCTATTTGCAGCTTGGTGATGGCGAGAAAGGGCTTGCCGCACTGACAGAAGCAAAGGACCTCGCGGCGCGCAATGACGAGCATATGTGGGACGCAGAGGTTGCATGCGTTGAGGGCGAACTACGGCGCATTCGTGGAGCTCCAGCGGATGAGGTCGAGGCTTATTTGCAAACTGCACTTGATGTGGCACGCAGGCAAAGCGCGAAGTCGCTTGAGCTGCGTGCAGCCATGAGTCTGGCTCGGCTTTGGCGCGATGAGGGCAGGCTTATCGAAGCACGGGATCTCCTTGCCTCAGCGTACCGATGGTTTACGGAAGGCTTCGAAACGTCTGACCTCCTTGCCGCAAAGGCACTCATCGCAGAATTGGCTGAGCTCTAGTGGTTGTTTCATTCAGTGACGCGATCCAGCCGCCGCAGCCCGCCTGCTCGACGAATACAAGATCGACGCGACGCTATTGGTCGCCGATGCGCCGGGCCCGCAGATCCTCGACCAGCTCGGTGATCCATGTGCGGGAGAATGCGGAGGGTGGGGCCGCGACGCCGTCGAAGTCAGGATGTAAGTCCAGGCCGCGCTTCCAAATGAGAGCTCCGCTTCCAGGTGTGGAGCGGACTGCTGCAGGCACTGCGGCCATTTCGCCGTTTGACCCGCAACGGACGTTAGGTGAGGAATCCCGCTTGAGAGCATTTTGGTCGGCAATGCGTGCCCTTCCAGATGCAGTGATGGATCGTGACCGCTGGAGGCCCCATGACGCACTGCGGTCGTTCGCCGGACGCCGTGTTTCGCTGAGGTGATGCGTCGAATCGGCTCATTGCGCTCGAGCGGTCGACGTGAGCCCATTACTTCTCGGAGAGCACACGATGAAGGCCTTGCTGCTGCTCGTGTTTGCCATGGTTGTCGTGGCCCGGGAAGCGACCGCTCAGGACGCACCAAAGGACGCGCAATGCGTCCGCGAGCGCGTCGCCATGGTCGAAACCATCCGGGCATACGCCCGATCCGCCGCCAGTGCCTTGGGACAGCAAGGCCTGTCGGAGAGTGTCCTTGAGGCCATGGAGCAAACGAAACGCCATCTGTTCGTCCCCGAGCAATCTTGCTCCATCGCATACGCGGACAGACCGATGCCGATCGGTCTCGGGCAAACCATATCCCAGCCGTACATCGTGGCCTTGATGACCCAATTGGTCGAGGTCGCGCCCGATCACGTTGTGCTGGAAGTGGGGACGGGTTCGGGCTATCAGGCCGCCGTCCTTGCGCACCTGGCGCGAAAGGTCTGCACCATCGAGATCATCCCGCAATTGGCCGAGACCGCCGCGAAAACATTAAGAGACCTCGCGTATGACAACGTGAGCGTCAAGCTTGGCGACGGATACGATGGCTGGCCCGAATGCGGTCCTTTTGACGCCATCGTCGTGACTGCCGCGCTCGGGCAGCCACCGCCGCCCCTGATTGAACAGCTTAAAGTAGGTGGCCGGCTCGTTATGCCAGTGGGCCCCGGTTACACCACTCAGCAGCTCACGGTCGTCGAAAAAATCGCCCCCGACAAGACGACGACGCGCGCCGTCGCCCTCGTGCGCTTTGTCCCCTTTACGCGTTCACAAAACTAAGCTCGCAAACGTCCCGTTCTTGCTGAGCCGGAATTTGTCGAGGTGGCTGGCGCCTCGCGCGAATGCACGTTTGGAGCGGCAGCAATTAGCCCATCAGCCAAGTGGCGGCCCCTCTGGTGGAGGTCTGCTTGTCGGCGCATAGCGGACTAGATTTGCTCACCCTAAGTTCTTCGCATGTTGACCCACTTGAGACATCACGCATTGGCATCTAACGCTCTGCCTGATACGCTCGTGCCAGCTCCGGGACTTCCAAAGGTTGGTGCAGGTGTCCTATGCGTCGATCGTTTGTTGTTGGGCTGCTCGCTGCTACCTTAATTCCAGTCGGCGCTTCTGCTCAGAACTGCGAACCGAATTCCGTTGCTGTCCAAATTCTGGGTTCTGGTGGACCGCGCATCAATCCTTTCCGCTCTTCAACGAGCTATCTGCTCTGGGTCGGCGATCAGGCCAGAGTTCTGGTCGACATGGGTGGCGGTGCTTTTGGCCGTTTCGGCCAGACCCAAGCGAAGCTGACCGACTTGTCGCTGGTCGCCGTGAGTCATCTTCATCCGGACCACATCTCTGACCTCCCTGCCTTCCTTTGGCAGAGTCACTTAGCGCGGAAGGAACCGTTGCCCATCGTCGGTCCGTCTGGCAACGATGCCGCGCCCGATTTCTCGACATTCCTCAGCCGTCTGTTCGACGAGAAGAACGGCGCGTTCCCGGTGCTCGGGGCCACACTCGGAGGAAAGCGGCGCGACATACCGAGCGGACCGCTGTCAGGGGGAGGTAGCGTTTCCCTCGACGTTGGCGTGGTCGACGCGACCAAGGCAGAACCGACGACCGTCTTTGACCGAGACGGCTTGACGGTGACGGCGCTCGGAATCCCGCACGGCAATATGCCGACTCTCGCCTATCGCGTGAAGGTCCGGAATGTATCGATCGTCTTCAGCTCAGATCAGACAGGAACCGACCCCAAGTTCGTCGATTTCGCAAAAGGAGCGAACATTCTGATCATGCATCTGGCTCTTGCGGCAGGCGTCAAGAATAACCCGCTTCATGCGGCACCGGATGTTGTCGGCCGCGTCGCGCAAGAAGCGCAGGCCGGACGTCTCATCGTCAGCCATATCGGAATTTTCGATCTCGATGCCGCTTTGGCAGATCTTAGAAAGAGCTATACCGGCCCATTGACGGTCGGCGCTGATCTGCAGTGCACGCCAGCAAAATGAAGGGCAAATCTTGCATGCTCATATCTTCCGCTATTGGCCCTTAGCCGAACAACGATGGGGCCTTTTGTGATGTCGGCTATCGGCGGTAAACCGGGCGCGGGGCTCGCTCGCTTCGACTGCCGCTTGTGACCCGCTTCGGACATTTTCTTAACGTCCGGCCGACCCGGACAGCGCCGGGCCGGCTGCGTGCATCAATGGGCATGCATCGCTCAGGGACGAACGCGGATGATCGTATTGCCCTTGCGTCGCTCGGTCGGATTTAAGGCGGCGACGGCATCGTCGAGCGTCGAGATGTTGCCGATGTTCATCCGCAATCGTCCATCCCGTACCCGCTGGACGATCTCACTCAGTTGCGCACGATCGGGCTCGACGACGAAGTCAACCGCCACGCCGTCGGAGGGCCGCGCCTCGGCCGGCCCGACGACAGTCACCAGTGTTCCTCCAGCTCGAATCAGTCCTGCAGACCGCTTCTGGATATCACCGCCGATAACATCAAATACCAGATCGACTTCGCCGACCTCTTCCAGGGCGTCGTTGTCGAGATCGACGAACTCCTTCGCGCCGAAGTCGAGCACCGTCTGACGGTCGGCGGCACGTCCGGTGCCGATGACATAGGCGCCGGCCTCTCGTGCGAGTTGCGTCACCATCGACCCGACTGCGCCGGCCGCGCCGTGTGCGAGAACGCTCTGCCCCGCGTGAAGGCGGCCGTGCTGGAACAGCCCTTGCCATGCGGTCAGGCCCGAGATCGGCAGGCTCGCGCCCACCGTGAAGTCGACGTCGCCCGGCAGCGGCGCGAGGTTGCGAGCCTCGATCGCCACATACTCGGCCAGCGTGCCGTCGCGATACCAATCCGCGAGGCCGAACACCCGCTGTCCCACCGACAGGCCAGTCGTGCCATATCCGAGAGCGGCGACCACTCCGGCCAGCTCGTGCCCAGGGATCGACGGTGTTCGGTCGTGATCGAGGCGATCGGTCCAGGTCGAGGGCCACGCCAGCTCAGTCGGGACAAATCCCGACGCATGAACCTGAACGACGACATCGTTTATCGCTGCCTGCGGCCCGGGCCGCTCCACCAGCTTCATCGCGGCCGTTCCCGCGGTTCGGTCCGTTACAACGATAGCCTTCATGGGAATTATCTCCTCGGTCATTTGTCTCTTTAGTGTGTTGCAGGGGGGCGTGGATGTGTCGGCCATCAACAAAACGCCAGGCAGTGTGGAACTCCTGTCTCCGGGTCTGCGATCTGAGCTGTCTGCATTGACTGGCGCTCCCACTCAGCCTGATGGACCGGGATCGCTCCAGTTGCCGGTGCTAGCGAATAGATGCGTTGCGCCTGGTCATAAAACAGTACCAAGATTGCGGATTCTGGCTGTACCAAGCGCAATGGCCGCCCTCCCCATGCAACTTGATCGTGCCAAAGGGCTCCGTTGTGTTGCCCGGATTTATTCGGCGATCCGAGCGCAGGCGGTTTGAGCCTCCCGTGTCCCGGACGCGCGAAGCGCGAGCCGGGACCCAGAATCTTGCGACACGTTCAGCTCGGAGAGATGGGCCCCGGCTCTGCAGCGCACCGCTGAAGGAGCGCTGCGCTGCGTCCGGGGCACGAGAACTCCCTGCATTGAGACAGGAAACGAATTTGGATTGCGAAGGCCGCTAGGCGCGGTGTCCAACGTCCTGACGAAACGCTACGGCCTTTTTGATCCCCCTGATGCCTGATGCTTGATGGGTTGTCGTCGCTGTTCACGGTGCCGCAGGTGATGTCGCTGCTGTTCGAATATGGACAGGCGGCGAGCCTCGCCACGGCGGATGAACACGGACGTGACGTCGCAGCATCGACATCGTCCGCCCGGCAAACGGAAATGACGATGTTGCGACCTGACGCACCCACCTGATCATGCGGTAATATCCAATGCTCGAACAGGAAGACGCATCATGAAGTTTCGCAATCTCGTCACCGCGCTTCTCGTCATGGTCTCGATCGGCGCGGCGCATGCGGCGCCGCAATGGCTGAGCCTGCCGCCGACGCCGACACTGCCCAAAGCCGCGCAGAGCGGTCTCGCGCCCATCAACGGGGTCAAGATCTGGTACGCGGTGTTCGGCCGCGGGCAGACCGTCCTGTTGCTGCATGGCGGTCTCGCCAACGCCAATTACTGGGGCCACCAGGTCCGCGCGCTGCAGCGGCACTATCAGGTCATCGTCATGGAGAGCCGCGGCCATGGGCGCAGCAGCCGCAATCAGGAGCCCTACGGCTACGACCTCATGGCCTCGGACGTGGTCGGGCTGCTTGACCATCTCAAGATCAGTAAGGCAGCGATCGTGGGCTGGAGCGACGGCGCGATCATCGGCCTCGACATCGCCATCAAGCATCCGGAGCGGGTGAGCAAGCTGTTCGCCTTCGCGGCGAACTCGGATCCGTCAGGCGTTGCGGATATCGCTTCGAGCGACGTCTTCAACGCCTACATCGCCAGGGCCGGCGAAGAATACAAGCGCCTCTCGCCGACACCGACGGAGTACAAGAGCTTTGTCGCCGACATCACCAAAATGTGGGAGAGCCAGCCGAAATGGACGGCTTTGGATCTCGCCGCGATCAAGGTCCCGACCTGGATCGTCGATGGTGACCATGACGAGGCGATCAAGCGCGAGAACACCGAGTTCATGGCGGCGAACATTCCCGGCGCCGGCCTGCTGATCCAGCCGGAGGTCAGTCACTTCTCGTTCTTGCAGGATCCCGAGCAGTTCAACGAGGATGTGCTGCATTTCCTGGCGCGTGGCGGAGGCCCGCGCGCATCGCCGAAATGAGGAGCCGTAGGGTGGGCAAAGCGTAGCGTGCCCACCATGTCGACCGTGCGTTCCGAGACATGGTGGGCACGGCGCGAGCGCGCCTTTGCCCACCCTACGAAACTGGTGGCACGTCATTGCGAGCGCAACTGCATCAGAACGTCATTGCGAGCGCAGCTCTCTCAACACCGTCATTGCGAGGAGCCCTTGCGACGAAGCAATCCAGAATCCCTCCGCTGTGACAGTCTGGATTGCTTCGCTGCGCTCGCAATGACGGAGTCTGCGGTAATAGCGCGCCTCCCTCTCGTGTCCCGGACGCACTGCAACGCCATAGCGCGTCGAAGACGCGCGTGAACGCGCTTACGGCATTGTGGCGCAGAGCCGGGACCCGCCGCCGCGTGCACCGCTAAAGCATGGGCCCCGGCTCCGCAGCGCACCACGTCGCAAGGGCGACGCGCTGCGCTGCGTCCGGGGCACGAGACCTGAATTGCGAGACCACAAAAAAACGCGGCGTTGCCGCCGCGTTTTTCAATTCGATCTGCAGCTCGGAGCTTACGCCTGCGGCTGCGGCTCCAGACCGGGATCCGGATCGGGCCGCGGGCGCGACTTGCCGGCCGGGGGCACGGCGGAGGCGCGCGGCGTGGCCGGCTCAAGCACGGACTCGCGGTTCGGCTTCTTGCCCTTGAGCAGGTCGACGATCTCCTCGCCGGTCAGCGTCTCGAACTCGAGCAGGCCCTTGGCGAGCGTCTCGAGGTCGGCATGCTTCTCGGTGAGGATGCGGGTTGCTTCCTTGTAGCCTTCCTCGACCAGACGCTTGATCTCGGAATCGATCTTCTGGACCGTTGCCTCGGAGGCGTTCTGCGTCCGCGACACCGACATGCCGAGGAAGACCTCGTCCTGGTTCTCGCCGTAGGAGACGGTGCCGAGCTCTTCCGACAGGCCCCAGCGCGTCACCATCATGCGGGCAAGGCGCGTGGCCTGCTCGATGTCGGAGGCGGCACCCGAGGTCACCTTCTCGCGGCCGAAGATCAACTCCTCGGCGACGCGGCCGCCCATCATGATGGCGAGGCGCGAGGTCATCTGCTCCAGCGACATCGACAGCTTGTCGCGCTCCGGCAGCTGCATGACCATGCCGAGCGCACGACCGCGCGGGATGATGGTCGCCTTGTGGATCGGATCGGTCGCAGGCACGTTGAGGCCGACGATGGCGTGGCCGCCCTCGTGATAGGCCGTCAGCAGCTTCTCTTCCTCGGTCATGACGAGCGACTTGCGCTCGGCACCCATCATCACCTTGTCCTTGGCCTCCTCGAACTCGGCCTGCGTCACCATCCGCTTGTTGCGGCGGGCGGCGGTCAAAGCGGCTTCGTTGACGAGGTTCATCAAGTCGGCGCCGGAGAAGCCCGGGGTGCCGCGCGCGATGGTCTTGAGGTTGATATCCGGCGCCAGCGGAACTTTACGAACATGCACCTTGAGGATCTGCTCGCGGCCGACGACGTCCGGATTCGGCACCACGACCTGGCGGTCGAAGCGGCCCGGACGCAGCAGCGCGGGATCGAGCACGTCGGGTCGGTTGGTCGCCGCAATGAGGATCACGCCCTCATTGGCCTCGAAGCCGTCCATCTCGACCAGCAGCTGGTTCAGCGTCTGCTCGCGCTCATCATTGCCGCCGCCGAGACCGGCGCCACGGTGACGACCGACGGCGTCGATTTCGTCGATGAAGATGATGCAGGGCGCGTTCTTCTTGGCCTGCTCGAACATGTCGCGGACACGGCTCGCACCGACGCCGACGAACATCTCGACGAAGTCGGAACCGGAAATGGTGAAGAACGGCACGTTGGCCTCGCCCGCGACCGCACGCGCGATCAGGGTCTTGCCGGTGCCGGGAGGGCCGACCAGCAGCACGCCGCGCGGAATGCGGCCGCCGAGGCGCTGGAATTTGCCGGGGTCGCGCAGGAATTCGACGATCTCCTGGAGGTCCTGCTTGGCCTCGTCGACGCCGGCGACGTCCTCGAAGGTGACGCGGCCATGCGCCTCGGTCAGCATCTTGGCGCGTGACTTGCCAAAGCCCATCGCCTTGCCGGCGCCGCCCTGCATCTGCCGCGACAGGAAGATCCAGACGCCGATCAGCGCGATGAAGGGCAGCCAGGAGACCAGCAGCGAAACGAACCACGGCACGTTGTCGCCGGGCGGCTTCGCGGTGATCTGGACCTTGCTGTCATAGAGCCGCTTGACCAGCGTCGGATCGTTCGGCGCATAGGTCTGGAAGCTCGAGCCGTTGGTGAAGGTGCCGTGGATGTCGGGACCCTGGATCACGACGTCGCGCACATTGCCGCGGTCAACCTCGCTCAGCAGCTGGGAGAAGGCGATGTCCTGCGAGGACGCGCGCTGACCTGGATTCTGGAAGAGCGTGAACAACGCCAATAGCAGCAAGACAATGATGACCCAGAGGGCGAAATTGCGCAGATTGGCGTTCATCGATCTTCCTTCGTGGTCGCGCGGATCGCGGCCCTGATCCTTGGGGAGTTACTTTGGTCAATGCGAGGAAATCCCAAGGAATCCTCTCGGTTAGACGCATACAATTTAGGTGCCGCCCCGGTCGCTGCCAAGGGAACGAGATGGGACTATTTATCCCATCTTAGCGCGATTCCCGTTATCCCATCTTAGCGCGATTCCCGCTGAAATAATGGCGTCCTAGCCCGGGTTTTTCCCGCCTGGTTAAGGTCGCCTGACGGCGCCGAGCCGAAACGGCCGGTGTCATGATCCGACCTCATGCAGCCTTCATGCGCGCTTCATGCACCCTTGCGCCGCCGGGCCGGCGCCGGCGCGATGTGGATACGCCCGCCGGCGAGGCTGATCAAGGCTCCCGCAAGGGTTTGCTTCAGGACCGGCCGGCCATTTGCGGCTGCACGGGGTCCTGCGGCGATGGCCCGATCAAGCGCGGACATCAGGGTTTCGACCTTGCCGAGTTCCGCCGGCCCCTCGTGCCCGAGCGCGGCGATGGCCCGCAGCAGCAGCCGCAGCCGGACCTCCTCGGGCAGGACGGCGAACGCCGATGCCTCGAAGCTTCGAATGCCCGCCTGCGGCGCAACGTCGCGATCCCGCAAGCGGAGGAAGCGCTCGGCGCCGTCGGCGAGCACCTCGACGGCCGCATTGGCGCGCGCCAGCCTTGCTGCGAGCCGCACGAG
>NZ_PSRT01000174.1 GCF_004212635.1 Bradyrhizobium genosp. SA-3
CCCGGATGGAGCGCAGCGCAATCCGGGGCGGTGCAATTCACATCCGAGACCCGGATTACGTTGGTGGTCCACAAACTCAACTTACCCCTGACCACCCGTCACCCATAGGATCTACGAGATCAGCGCTGCTCGCTCAGAAGCCGTAGGGTGGGCAAAGCGAAGCGTGCCCACCATGAAAGGGCTGGTGGGTGTAAGCGCTGGTGGGCACGGCGCGAGTGCGCCTTTGCCCACCCTACGACCGCCTCGCAATCAAGTCTTGCGCGTCTTGCTGAGCAGATAATTGTCGTAGAAGTTTTCCGCGATCTGCGTGTAGAACAGCAGCTCCTTCATATAGGCGTCGTGGCTGTCCTTGGTCCGCTTGAACAGGTCGCTCTTGGCGGCGAGCTCGTTCAGATGCTCCTGGGTCGCGTTGTAGCAGGCTTCCAGCACCGGCTGCGGGAACGCCTTCAGCTCCGCACCGTTCGCGATTAGGCGCTTGAGCGCCGCCGGATTCACGCTGTCGTATTTCTCGAGCATCCAGGCGCCGGCCGCCGATGCGGCCTGGTTGACGATCGCCTGGTACTGCTTGGGTAGCGAGGCCCATTTCTCGTCGTTGACGATCATGTGCAGCATGGCGCCACCTTCCCACCAGCCCGGGAAATAATAGTATTTGGCGACCTTCTGGAAACCGAGCTTCTCGTCGTCATAGGGACCGACGAACTCGGCGGCATCGATCGTGCCCTTCTCGAGGGCGGGATACACATCGCCGCCAGCGATCTGCTGCGGCACGACGCCGAGCCGCGCCAGCACATGGCCGCCCATGCCGGCGATGCGGAATTTGAGGCCTGTGAGGTCGTCGACGGTTTTGATCTCCTTGCGGAACCAGCCGCCCATCTGGGTGCCGGAATTGCCGCAAAGGATGGCGTGCGCCTTGAAAGGCTTGAGCGCTTCGTTGCTGAGTCCGGCGCCGCCGCCGAAGTGCCACCACGACTCCTGATGGCGATGGTTCATGCCGAAGGGCGCGCCAGTGGCATAGGCCAGCGCGGGCTCCTTGCCGATGTAGAAATAGAGCGGCGTCTGCGCCATCTCCACCGAGGCAGTGCTGACGGCATCGAGCGCCTGCAGACCGGGCACGAGCTCGCCGGCGGCGAAGGTCTGGATCTGGAATTTGTTGTCGGTGGCTTCCGCGACGTATTTCGCAAACGTCTGCGCCGTGCCGTAGATGGTGTCGAGCGATTTGGGGAAACTCGAGGTCAGGCGCCATTTGATCTCGGGCGCGCCTTGCGCGATCGCAGGGGCCGCAACCAGCGTCGTCGCGCCGGCGACCGCGCCGCCCTTGAGGAATGTACGGCGTTCCATGATGGGGTCTCTCCCTTGAAGTCAGTAAGTTTCAAACACAATGGGCTTCTGGCGACGGTCGTCGCGGACCGTTTGCCCGTTCCTATAACGGAGTTCAAGCTGGGAGGGGTAGCCCGGATAGAGCGGCAGCGCAGTCCGGGAAGGTGCCACTGACGTGCACGGACCCGGACTACGCTTTCAGCGTAATCCGGGCTACGAAGCTGTCGCTAAAGCAGCTTCGCGCTGACGAACAGCGCGCGCACTGCGTTGGTTGCCTGCACTGCGAGCATTGCGTTACCGGCGGCGCCTTCCAGCGCCGCGACCGCATCTTCATGCAGCGAGCGGAATTCCATCCATTCCACCGACTTGAAGTTGGTCAGGAACTGATAGGCCTGGCCGACGGTCGCAATCGCCAGCGTGTCACCGTTCAGCTTGATCTTGAACGTCGTGCGCAGCGGGGTCTCGGAACTTGATGGATCACTCATGGGCTGCTTCTGGACGAGGACGATTTAACGAAGGGGAAACGGCAGCCCCGCCGCGGCAGGCAAATATCAGGAATCGGTGCTCGCGCGCTGCGAGGCGGTCGCAGACCCGCGCAGATTCGGCACCACGACCAGACGGTTGAACTCGCCATTGTCGTAGGCCTTGATGAAACGGTCATAGTCCTTGATCGAGACGCAACCGTTGGAATCGCCGCGCGGTCCGAGCATGTAATTGTGGGTGAGCAGGCCGACGCGGCCGAGCGCGCTGGTGCCTTCGACCGGAGTCATGCGCAGCGCCCGAACACCGTGGAACAGCTTTTCGCGCGGCTTCAGCTCGTAGGTCGCCGGGGGCGTCGCACCGACCATCCGCCGGTCGACATGGTCGGGATTGTCCATCAGCGGGCCCAGGCCGGAATGGGCCTCGAGCGCCACGCCGCCCGGCAGGTAAACCGCCTTGGCCGAGATGTCATAGACCGCCGTCCGCGAATCGTAGCCGAGGGCCGCAAGATCGGGCGCCTTGTTGAACAACCCGCTGTCGGGCGTCAGCGAGGCCAGCTTGATCTTGTCGGTGAATTTTTCGAAGAAATTGCGGTTATCGACCCGGGGACTGGTATCGGCATACGCTTGGCTGGATGCGATCTGGGAGGCGAGATCGGCCTGGACCGGGCGCGAGCGCGGCATCGGGACGGCGTCGGCGCGCTGCGAGGGCCTCGCCTCCTCGGCCGGGGGCTGGTCGTCCTCGGTCAGGGGCTGGTCGTCTTCGGTCAGGGTCGAGCGCCAGTCATCGCCCTGGAGCTTCTCGGCGAGCATGGCCTTGGCATCGCGAAGCTTGAGCTGGACCGCGTTCAGGGCGGAGCGCTCCAGCGTCCGCAGGCCGAGTTCGCGGGCTGGCGGATTGCCGGAGGCCGAAGCGAAACGATCCTCGAATGAAGGGGCATTGACCGGCGGCAACGCGGCGGAGACCAGCGGGGTCGAATCGCCCATATCCGCAACCCACGCGGCAGCGCCAAGCGCCAGCGCGATCGCTGCCAGCGACAGCAAAGTCTTTTCGGCTCGCCCGACACGGCGGCGCGACAACAGCCTCTCGGCATGTGCTGCGTCGGAAACCATCAGATCCCCAAATCGACCCCCGGGGGCGCCCAACCCCCACCCGGAGACTCTATACCAGCTACCACATTGGGAGCCAAAAGTTAGGCATAATCGCGGCCGGCAAGGGGTCCGGCAAGACTTCCTGAGGTATCCAATGACCGATCCTTTCGATCTCAACCGCTTTGTCCGGGCCCAGGACCCGGTCTATCGCGACGTCCAGGGCGAGTTGGCCCGGGGCCGGAAGCAGACTCACTGGATGTGGTTCATCTTCCCGCAGGTCGCAGGCCTCGGCTTCAGCGCCATGTCGCAGCGCTACGCCATCGGCTCCCGTGCGGAGGCCGAGGCCTACCTCGCCCATCCCGTCCTCGGGGTGCGCCTGACCGAATGCACCAGGCTCGTGCTCGCCGTTCAGGGGCGGACCATCAACGCGATCCTGGGCGCGCCGGATGATGCGAAATTCCGCTCGTCGATGACGCTGTTCGGTGCGGTGTCCCGTGAGCCCGTCTTCGATCAGGCGATCGCCCGATATTTCGCGGGCGAACGCGACGGCGCCACGCTGGAGATCCTCGCCAAGCTCGACCGGGTATCCGGCTGAGTTGCGCGGCCATCAGCGTAAACCCGGGATTAACATCGCCTGCCTATCTTTCGTGCACAATAATTCTCCCGCGCCAATTGCCGGACAGATCATGAAAATCGGTACGCTCCTGACCACCGCCATCGTCTCGCTCTCGACCATCGGCGGCGGCCTCGCCGTCTACGTTGCCGTAACGAAATATCAGACGATGGAGCGGATCAGCGAGGCGCAAGGCCGCCTGGCGATCGTTCGCGCCGTCAGCGACATTCCCCGCTATCTCAATCCCGAGCGCGGCTTCTCCACCAACATTCTCTATGGCCCTGCCACGATCGACCCCGCGCTGCTCGCCGCGCAGGACAAGCTGCGCAAGCAGACCGACGGCGCCCGCGACAGGATGAACGGGCTGCGCAAGGAGCTGCCCGGCTCCTTCGACGATGGCAGCACCATCGGCAGCAACATCGACGGCATCAATGCGAAATTCACCGCGCTGCGCGAGGCCATCGACAAGGCGCTCGCGGGGCCTGCGGAGGGGCGCAAGGACGCCGCCAAGAAGATCGTCGTCGACAATGCCGTGCTCAACAGCGGCGTGACCGCGCTGCTCAACGAGCAGGTCCGCCGCATGGCGATTCTCAACGGCGACGCCTACCGGCAGGCCAGCTACGCCAACATCGCGATGACGCTGCGCGACGTGGGCGGCTTCAACTCCAGCCTGCACAAGAACCTCGTCGGCGGCAAGAAACCGGCGACCGACGCCGAGAAGGCCGACATCGCCCGCTCGCAGGGCCGCAACGATCAGATCGTGATGGCGCTGCAGGAATTGCGCGGCAATCCGGCGACTCCCGCGAACGTCGCCGCTGCGCTGGAGAAGTTCAACGCGGTCTATGTCGAGGAGTTCGGCCGCGAGCTCAAGCTGGTGAAGGACGGTGCGGTCAGCGGCAAGTACGAGCACGACGTGGACACTTATTACGCCGCCACGCAGCGCGGCCTCGGCACCATCATCGAGGTCCGCGACGCCTTCTACGACAACGCGGAACATATCCTCGCGGGCGCGTCCTCGGCCGCGCGCACCAGCTTCACCATCGCGCTTGCAGGCCTTGCCGCCGTGCTGATCGCGAGCATCGGCCTCGTCGTGACCGTGCGCCGCCGCGTCTGCGCGCCGATCGTCGGCCTGACGACGCGGATGTCGCGGCTCGCCGACGGCGAGGTTGCGGAAGGCATCCCCGGCGCCGAGCGCTCCGACGAGATCGGGGCGATGGCCGCCGCCGTCCAGGTGTTCAAGGACAACATGATCCGGGCCGACCGCCTCGCCGCCGAGAAGCAGGCCGAGAACGACGGCAAGATGCGCCGCGCCCAGGCGCTCGACGACCTCACCCGCGCCTTCGAGGCCAAGGTCACCGAGCTCGTCGGCGGCCTCTCGCGGGCCTCCTCCACGATGGAGACCACCGCGCAGTCGATGACGTCGACGGCGGCCCAGACCAACAGCCAGGCCGCCATCGTCGCCGCCGCCTCCGAACAGACCTCGACCAATGTGCAGACGGTTGCCAGCGCCACCGAGGAGCTGACCTCCTCGATCGCGGAGATCGGCCGTCAGGTCGCGCAATCCACCGAGATTGCCGCCCGCGCCGTCGACAATGCTCGCCGCACCGGCGATACCGCGCGCGCGCTCGCCGAGGGCGCGCAGAAGATCGGCGACGTCGTCACGCTGATCCAGAGCATCGCCGAGCAGACCAACCTGCTCGCACTGAACGCGACCATCGAGGCCGCCCGTGCGGGCGATGCCGGCCGCGGCTTTGCGGTGGTTGCTTCCGAAGTGAAGTCACTGGCCGGCCAGACCGCCAAGGCCACGACGGAAATCTCCGAGCAGATCACGGCGATCCAGTCCGCGAGCGACGAGACCGTGGCCGCGATCCGCAACGTCGCCGACGTCATCGCCGAGATCGACCAGATCGGCGCCGCGATCGCGGCTGCGATCGAGGAACAGGGCTCAGCGACCAAGGAGATCGCCCGCAGCGTCCAGGAAGCCGCCCGCGGCACCCAGGAGGTCAACAGCAACATCTCCGGCGTGCAGCGCGCCGCCGACGACACGGGAGCTGCCGCCAGGGAGGTGCTGGGCGCCGCCGAGCAGCTCTCAACCCAGTCGCGCGATCTCGCCGGCCAGTTCGACCGCTTCCTCGGCGAGGTCAGGGCCGCGTAAGCGCGCGGATTTGTAGATCCTATGGGTGACGGGTGGTCAGGGGTAAGTTGAGTTTGCGACCACCAACTCACCCAGAGGATCTACAGAACTTCCACGCGGTGAGAGCTGCTCAATAAGGCGGCGGCTTGCGCGCGCGCTGCGCTTTCGCCGCCTCGATCCACCACGCAAGATCGTCGGCAAAGCGCGGGAACGAGCGCTCGAGCGCCTTGCCGCCCTCGCCGATCGGCTCGCCGTCGGCCGACAGCGTCTGTGCGATCGGGCCGACGCCGATGGTGCTCGACACCACCACCATGCCCATTTCCGACAGCGTACCGTGCCAGGCCGTCGCGGCACGCGCGCCCGAGAGCCGCCCGGCCGAGTAGCTGACGATCGCGGCCGGACGCCAGAACCAATCTTCGAGGAAATGGTCGGTGAGGTTCTTCAGGCCGGGCTGGATGCCCCAATTGTATTCGCCGGCGACGAAGACAAAACCGTCGGCGCCGCGAATCTGTCCGGCCAGCCTCTCCAGCGCCTCGGGCGCCGAGCCCTCGGGATATTCCTTGTACATGCGGTCGAGCATCGGCAGGCCGATTGCCTTGGCGTCGATGAATTCGACGTCCTCGCCGCGGCTGCGCAGACGATTGATGACGAAATTCGCCAGGCGGATGCCCATGCGGTCGGAACGGTAGGAACCGTAGAGGACGAGAATGCGATTGCTCATGGCCGAACGGTAGCACGAAACCGACGTCCGGCCCTACTCGATTTGTCAAACTATCGCCTGCGCCCGCGCTCCAGTGTTTCCGAGGGCGCCTCGCCGAACTGGTCGCGGTAGCTTCGGGAAAAATCGCTGAGATGCCAGAAGCCGAAGGCGAGCGCCACGGCCTTGACACTGTCCGCGCCGGCGAGCAGCCGCCGTCGCACCAGCCACAGCCGGCGCAGCCGCAAATAGCGGTGCAGGCTCATGCCGCGATAGCGGCGGACGACGTCATGCATGGTGCGGACGGACAGGCCGAGCTTCCGCGCGATCTCCTCGCTATAGATCGGCTGCGACAGGTCGTCGGAGAGCAGCGCGCGGATATCCTGGAACATCTTGAAGTGCCGCTCGTCATTGGGCAGCGCGGTCCATCGCGCGCGGACCACGCTCTCGAATGCGCCGTCAACGGCCGCAAGCAGGGATTCCTTCATTGCGGCTGCCTTGAACGGCACGTCTGATTCGTCGATGGGCTCTGACGCCGCGACCAACACCTCGTGAACCACGCCGCGCAATCGGGCCAGGCTCGCGGCGGTCGTTTCGAAAATCTGGAAGCTCAGGGTCACCCGTGGCCAGCCGCGATCCGTCACCTCCGGCCTGAACACCACCGAGGCAATTTGCCGCTGCACCTCTTCGATGCTCGTGTAAGCGGCTCCGCCGCTGCCAATGACGACGACTGGTCGCGCACGCTGCGCGCCATTGAACCGAATAGGGACATCGAGGTCGTCCATCGTGAACCCGATCGCCGTGCAACTCTCGACGAGTTGTCCGTCAACCACACGCGGAAATGCGCGCGTCAAATTTACGTCGCAACCGGGTAGCGACAAAATAGTCTGCTCAGCAGAAATCCTTCGTACGAAAGGCGTGAACTCGAAATCCAGGCCTCGTATGGCGTTCCGAAATTCGTCGGCGTCTGAAAAGCGGAATGTCTTTGGTGCCAACCTTGGCACGTCATCAATACTGTTCATGGCAATATGAAATGCAACGTCGCAACCGACGCGCATCCGGCAACGGGGCCGGTTCGCTTCCCCCTTTGGTTCCCGGTCGGACCTCAAGAATCAATCCTAACGTGTCCCGATCAATTAGAAAGGGTCCACCTGAAAGGACAAGTCGGGGCGCCAAGTCCTCGCCAAATTTCGATAGCATCTCCCGAAATTCGCGGTGCATTAATACCCGACATTTAATTTCCAAAATCAAAAATTAACACCTTTGAGGCGCAATAGTCCTCGTTAAATCGTCAAAGTTATTTCGATTCAGGCTCCTGCCATGATGGCAAATTCGCCTGCTGATATTTTGGTCGAGCTGGAAGATGCGGTCGCAACGTGCCCGCTGGATCGCTGCGCTCGCATCCTCGCCGGTATCATACAGCTGCTTACGTGCAGCCGTGACCGGCCTCAGGAATTGCTCGCCAATGTGGTCGACGGCGTTTTGCTGCGTTTGACGGATCGCGTCGACGCCAGTGCACTAATTCAGCTCAGCACCGCGCTTGCCGAACTCAACGTGGCTCCGCCGAAGACCTTACGGCGTCTTGCCGCACACCACGATCCGGACGTGGCGTGCCCTGTCCTGCTCAAATCGCAGACCCTCTCCAGGGTCGACCTCGAAACGATCGCGGCCTCGGGCAGCGAACTGCAACTGTGTGCCATCGCCGCCCGCGAGCGCGTCGAGCCGTCGCTGACCGAGGCGCTGATCAAGAGCGGCGGCCGCGCCGTCCACCTTGCGCTGATCGGCAATCCCGGGGTCAAGCTCTCGGAGGCTGCGTATTCCATGCTGATCGCCCGGGCCGGGCCGGACGACGAGATCACGAAGGCGCTCGCACTCAGGCCAGATACGCCCGACCTCATCGTGCGGAAACTGCTGTCCGCCTCCAACGGCCAGGAAAGGCCGGCGAAGCTCAACGCCTCATCAACGCCGCCACACAACGCGACTGCCACCTTGGCGCCGCCCAAGCTGCCCTGCCATGCGGCCTATGCGAGCGCGAGGCCGGAGATCGTCGCCCTCAACCGCGTCGGCAAGCTCAACGATTCCACCGTCAACCGCTTCGCGATCCGCGGCGAGACCGCCAATCTGTTCACGGCACTGTCGGTGCTCTCGGGGGCGCCGCTCGACATCATCGAGCACATCATGGCCGATGAGGATTGCGAAGGTCTGGTCATGGCCTGCCGCGCTTCGCGGCTGAACTGGCAGACCACGCTGGCCATCCTGAGCAACCGCAGCGGCCGACGGCTTTCCTTTGCCGAGCGCGAACGCGCGCAACGGATCTTCGACACGCTGCTTCTGTCGACCAGCCAATGGACGGTGCGCTGGGGGGAAATCACCGCAAACGCCAAGACAAACGATAGGGCACATCGCAGCGCAAGATTGGGGGACAAGCAATGAGATTCGATGGCCGCAAGGCGGGGCGCGTTCGGATGGACCACCGGCAGCCCGTCAACCTGATGGGCTCAGACGGTACTTGGCGGCGTAGCTGTGTTCTGCTCGACGTATCGCAGACAGGTGCGAAGGTCGAGGTCGAGGGTACACTGGACGTACTCCAGGCCAAGGAATTCTTCATGGTGCTGTCGTCGACGGGGCTCGCCTTTCGGCGCTGCGAGCTGGTCTGGATCGATGGCACCACCGCCGGGCTCCACTTCGTCACCGCGGGCGGCAAGAAGAAGCCGGCGAGCGCGCCGGCAACCGCTACGCGGAATTCCGCCGGAAGCAAATAGGCCGAGAATTCATCCCGCACATTGGACCCCACGACATCCCAGGTCAAACAGTGCAGAACGCGCGAACCACGCACAGGCCCCTCGATCGTGACGGCATCCGGGATGCCGAGGCGGCCCGTCCCTTCGTGCATGTGCTGGCCGACACGTCCGACAAACTGGCAGGCATCTGCTCGATTCTCGAGGAGCGTTTCGCCGTCGCGGGCGAACGGCTCGACGCCGAGGCCAAGCTATCGCAGGTACCGTCCGCCATCGTCATCCGCGCAGAGCTTCGCGACCTCGACAACATCGCAGCCATCAAGAAACGGGCCGGCAAATTGGCCAAAGCGAAGAAGCGGATCTTCCTCATCGAGCACACTTCGCACGTCGGCGTTTCGCAAGCCTATGCGCTTGGAGCGACGCTCGTCCTGCCCGGCACGATCAGCCGGGCCAAATTGCTGTCGGCGCTGTCTGATCCGGCCGATCCGTCCTCTGCCTCGTCAGGCGAGACTGCACAGTCTGACAACGCGGTTGAGATCGGGGCAACCGCGTTCGCGTCGATGTTCACGGCGGTCACCCTCGACCAACCCCTCGACGTGGACGGCACCAAGGAAGCCGGCCGCCAGATTGCCGATCGCATCACAGAGCATGGTCTGTCGGAATGGCTCACGACGGTGCGGCGCCATCACGAAGGAACCTATCAGCACTGCCTGATCGTGACCGGTGTCGCCATCGACTTCGGCCTGAGCCTCGGCGTCGGAAGAGCCGATCTGGAGCGCCTCTGCTCGGCGGCCATGTTCCACGACATCGGCAAGGCGCAGATCCCGCTCGCCATCCTCGACAAGCCGGGCCGTCTCGATTCCGACGAGCGCGCCCTGATCGAGACCCATCCGGCCGCCGGCTACGAGTTTCTGAAGGGTCACGGCAAGATTTCGCCGGAGATCCTCGATGCCGTGCGCCATCATCACGAATATCTCGACGGGAGCGGGTATCCGGATGCCCTCTGCGCCGAAACCATTGGCGACATCGTGCGGATTCTCACGATTTCCGACATCTTCGCGGCGCTCATCGAGCACCGGCATTACAAGCCGACCATGCCGCGCGCGGAAGCCTACGACATACTGCGCGGGATGGCCGGAAAGCTGGAGAAGGCGCTGGTGACCGCGTTCAAACCGGTCGCGCTCACGAGGTGAGCGCGTCGACTGCGCCGCGAACCGGCTAGTGCGTTGCGCGGTATTGGGCGCGGTGCGGAATGGAACGGCAGGCCAGCCCGTCAGCCAGCAGCTTCATGTCCTCGTGCTTGCCGCTGCGGATCAGCCGGCCGAACTCTTCGGGTGTGAAAGGAAGACTTGGATCATCATCGATCGGGCGCCGCACTCGCGGACCGAAGAACCATCGAACCAGGCTAGCCAGCCGCCGCATCTCAATTCCCTCGCGCCAGCAACAAACCTCTCAGCCTGCATATTGTTCCTCCCGCACCTTCGAGATTGCAAGAGCTTGCCAGCGACTCCGCACCAAAAAAATTCCGCAGAGAACAATCTCCTCTTCGTCGTGCTAATCGGCAAAACCCACGTACCGCACGAACTCCTCGTTAAGTTCGCGGTCCGAGCGAACGGCATTCGCGGCAAAGCCATCGTCGGGATAGCCCATCGCGACGCAGGTCATGATCACCTCGTCCTCCGGAATCTTCGCGACCTCGCGCACGATGTCGGAGCGCATGATGCCTTGTCCATTGATCACCGAACCGAGGCCGCGGTCCCACGCCGCGAGCACGATGCCGTAGCAGAGCGCGCCGAGATCGAAATGGCAGACCGCGCCGGGATCGAGCACGCGGTCGTAGGTCAAGACCAGCGAGACCGGCGCGTCGAACTGGCGGAAGCCGCGCAGCACCCAGTCCTGGCGCATCGGCTTGTCGTCGCGCGCGATCCCCATCGCGCCGAACAGCTTCTTGGCGATGTCGACCTGTCGCGTGCGATGCACGCCCTGGTACTCGCCATGGCTGACGATGTCACGCTTGACCTTGGCGCCGGCGATCATCTCCTCCATGTTGCGGCGGCGCACCTCTTCCAGCGGGCTGCCGGTGAGCACGTGGACATGCCAGGGCTGGGTGTTCATCGACGACGGCGCGCGCTTGGCGCTCTCGATGATCGCCTCGATCACCGCGCGCGGCACCGGCTCGTTCCTGAAGCCGCGCACGCTGCGGCGCGACTGGACCAGCGTTTCGAATTCCACCTCAAGACCTCCCTGCCCGTTCGTCCGGCGTTGCGCTAGAACCGCCGGTTGCCGACGCGGCGCGCAAAATCTATGCTAACCCGCAAGCAAGACCAACAACCCTGGAGGAGCTGTCATGGCCGCGCCGCTGGATCCCGTGATCGCCGAGATCATTCCGCTCATGCCGATGCGCGATCCCGCGGTCATGACGCCACAGAGCGCCCGCGATTCCTTGCGCGCACTGGCTGCCTCGCGTGCCGCCATACCGCCCCCGCCCGTCGACAGCGTGCAGGATATCAAGGTGAAAGGCGGCGCCGGCCCGCTCGATGCCCGCGTCTATCGGGTCGGCACCACGCCGGCACCGACTGTGGTGTTCTTCCATGGCGGCGGCTGGGTTGCGGGCGACCTCGAGACTCACGACCGGCAGGCGCGCAACCTCGCGATCGAGACCGGCGCGGTCGTCATCTCCGTCGACTATCGCCGCCCGCCCGAGACGCGCTTTCCCGGCGCCTTCGAGGACGCCTTCGCGGCGGTGAGCGACATCTTCAACCGCGTCGCGGAATTTGGCGGCAATGCAAAGCGCGTGGGCGTTGCCGGCGACAGCGCCGGTGGCAATCTCGCGGCGACCACCGCAATCGCCTGCCGCGATGCCGGCATCAGGCTCGCCGCGCAATTGCTGGTCTATCCCGTGACCGACGTCCTCGGCAGCTATGCGGATGCGCGCGAGAACGCGCGCTATCCCTCGCGCGCCGAGAATGCCGACGGCTACTTCCTCTCCCGCGCGGTGATGGAATGGTTTTGCGGCCACTATCTCGCCGATCCCGGCCATGCTTCGGACTGGCGGGTCTCGCCACTGCGCGCGGCATCCCTCGCCGGCGTCGCGCCGGCGGTCGTGACCACCGCCTGGTTCGATCCGTTGCGTGACGAAGGCGCGGCCTATGCGCGGGCACTGGAGGCCGCCGGCGTGCGCGTGAAGCACCATGAGGGCCCCGGCCTGATCCACGGCTATTTCGGCATGGGCGATGCTTCGGACGTCGCGCGCGCCGAGGCGCAGCGTGCACGCGCCGACTTCAAGGCGCTGCTCATGCGCGGCGTATAGGGATGCGACAAATCCGTAGCCTGGATGGAGCGCAGCGGAATCCGGGTTTCGTCTCACGCGGACGGTCGAGCGATACGGTTGGTCTGCCCCCGGATTGCGCTTCGCTCCATCCGGGCGCTACAGGACCGGCTAGATGCTCCCGCCCGCTGCGCGTCGGTGTGCCCCCACGTCTCGTCCCAATCCTGACCGGCGGCATCGACGACACGGCCGTCGGCTTCGAAGAACTTGTTCGGCACCTGGAAGATCGCCAGGATCAAGGCCCCGTCCGGGCACCAGGCGGCGTGCCGGCTGCCCGCCCCGCGCCAGATGAATTCGCCGGCCTTGCAGGCGATCCCCTTGGCCGGTCCCTCCTTGTCGACGAGCGCGCCCTCAATGACGTAGCTCTGCTCGATTCCGACATGCTCGTGATCGGGCAGCACCGATCCCGGCGCAAAGCGCATCAAGGCGGTCATCAGGCCGCTGCTGCGATCGAACAGCAGTGTCTTGGCCTCGCAACCTGGAAACCGCGTCTTTTGCCAGTCCATCTCTTGCGGCTGAACCAGGTGAGAATGCCGGTCGGCGGCTTCCTGGTCTATCGGGATCACGGCGTCCATCACGATGCTCCCTCTCTATCTCAAGCGTCCGAAGCTAGCAGGATCGCCCGGCCTGGTCAGCGAGCAGTGCAATAAGTGGGGCGTTTGCCGATCGCGCCCGAAAAATCGGCAGGCCGACCGGATGACGCCCGCTCATCCTGCTTGATTGCGCCACGATTCCCGGCTCCAATCCTCCCGCCATTTCTGGTTTAGGGAGACACCCATGATGAAGCGGATTTTCCTCGCGGCGATCGTTGCCACCTTTGCAGCGGGCTCGGCCTTCGCGCAAGAAACCTGCGAGAGCAAGGCGATCGGCAAGGACGGCAAGCCCCTGGCCGGCGCCGCCAAGACCTCGTTCCTGAAGAAGTGCAAGGCCGACGCCTGCGCACCCAAGGCCGTCGGCTCCGACGGCAAGCCGCTCGCCGGCGCCGCCAAGAACAGCTTTATGAAGAAGTGCGAGACCAGCGCGTAAGGCGCTGCGAATTCCGCTGCTTCTTTCGTGGGCGATCGCTCCACGAACTCGTCATGCCCGGGCTTGTCCCGGGCATCCACGCCTTGACCGCAGGAAATAACGTCGATGGCCGGGACAAGCCCGGCCATGACGGCGAGAAGGCAGTCAATCCCGTTTGAACCGATAGTCGAACGCGTCGCGCAGCGGCCTGATCAATCCCACCGTCGGCGCCGGAAAATGCACCGGCAGGATCAGCGTGTCAGTGTCCGCAACCGAAGCGAAGAACTTTCGCCGCGACACCGCCGACTGCTTCGGATCCCAATCCGGCTTCGCCGACCAGTCCGGCTCGCGGCACTGGATCTGGTGATGCATGAGATCGCCCGCGACCACCGCGCGCTGGCCCTTCGAGACAATGTTGACGCAGCAATGGCAGGGCGAATGCCCCGGCGTCGGCGTCAGCGTCACGGTGTCGTCGAGCGCGTAGTCGTCATCGACCAATAGCGCCTGCCCCGCTTCGACGATCGGCAGGCAATTGTCGCGAAACACGGTGCCCGGCGGATTGCTGCCCTTGGCGTGCTCGGCTTCCCAGGCCGCGTACTCGCCCTTGTGGAAGACGTATTTCGCGTTCGGGAACGTCGGCACCCAGCGCCCGTCGCGCAAGGTGGTATTCCAGCCGGTGTGGTCGATATGCAGATGCGTGCAGAACACGTAGTCGATCTGCTCGAAGCCGATGCCGAGCGCGAACAATTCGTTGCGCCAGCGCTCCTTGCCGGGAAAATCGAACGGCGGCGGATGGCCCTTGTCCTCGCCGGTGCAGGTGTCGACCAAAATCGTGTAGCGCGGCGTGCGGACCACGAAGGTCTGGTAGGTGATCACCATCATGCCGCGCGCGGCGTCGAACACCTCCGGCTCCATCGTCGGCAGATGGCGGGCGAACACGCCCTCGTCATAGGCCGGGAAAAAATCCTGCGGCCGCCGCCACGGCCCTTCCCGCTCGATCACCGCATCGATGGTGATATCGCCGATCCGCAGTTGCTTCATGGTTGTTTCGCTCCCGTTTTTGAGGGAGCGTAACGAGAGCGCCAGGGATCTTCAAGCAAGCGAGTTCATTGAAGTTCTCTCGATTTGCTTGTAGCCCGGATGGAGCGAAGCGTAATCGGGGAAAGCCCCTCGCATGGTCCGCTATCGTCGCAATTTCGTCCCGGCCGGGACCTTCTTCTTCACCGCAACGCTGGATGATCGACGATCATCCGTGCTGATCGACCATGTCGACAAACTACGCGGCGCATTCCGCACGACGCGCGTCGAACGACCATTCGAGATCGACGCGATCGTGGTCCTGCCTGATCACCTGCACGTCATCATGACGCTTCCGGACGATGACGCTGATTTCTCCGGGAGATGGCGACGTATCAAAAGCCTGTTCACTCACCGGCTCGCAGCTTCCAGCGCCCCAATCTCCCGCAATCATCGCGGCGAGTTCGCCCTATGGCAGCGGCGATTTTGGGAGCACACAATTCGCAACGACGCCGATTTCGAGCGCTGCGCCGACTACATCCATTTTAATCCCGTCAAGCACGGCCTTGTCTCATCGCCGACAGATTGGCCCTATTCTTCGCTCCATCACTACGTCCGCGCTGGCTTGCTACCCGCCGACTGGGGCGGCACCGGCGAGATAGACGGCAACTTCGGAGAACGCGGCGAGTGATCCCGGATTACGCTGACGCTCCATCCGGA
>NZ_PSRT01000175.1 GCF_004212635.1 Bradyrhizobium genosp. SA-3
CTCGCCGAAGCCGCAGGTCGAGGCCGCCCTGCCGCCACCGCCGCCGCCCGTGAAGCCGGCTGATCCCGGTCCCGCGCCGAGCACGGACAGCGGACCGAGCCCCGCCGTCCTGGCTGACGACCCCACGATCAAGAGCCTGACGGCCAAGATTGCCGCCAATCCGGACGACGTGAACGCGCTTTACCGGCGTGGCCAGGTCTATGCCAGCAAGGGCGCCTACAACCTCGCCATCAAGGATTTTGACGATACGCTCCGCATCAACGCGAAGGACGTCGAGGCGCTGAACAACCGCTGCTGGACCCGCACCGTGGTCGGCGATCTCCAGGCCGCGCTCAAGGATTGCAACGAGGCGCTGCGGCTGCGACCGAACTTCGTCGATGCGCTGGACAGCCGCGGACTCGTTAACCTGAAATCAGGAGCGGTCAAGAACGCCATCGCCGATTTCGACGCGGCCCTGCGGATCAACCCGCGCCTGACGTCCTCGCTCTACGGACGCGGCCTCGCCAAGCAGCGCAACGGCTCCGCCCAGGAAGGCGCGCTGGACATCGCCAATGCCAAGGCGATGGATCCGAACATCGTTCAGGAATTCGCAAGCTACGGAGTGCGTTGATATTTTTTTGGGTTGAGGCAGCAGACGCCTCGAACCTTCAACAGCCCAAGGAAGACTAATGGGCGGATGCCGCAAGGGGGCCTTTCCCGAGGGCTTGTTGCAGGAATTTGGAAATGCGCGAGCTGGCTGCGCAGGAGGGACTGCTATGAAATTGGCTGCAAAGGGACTGACCGCGATCCTGTCCATCATCACCATCGGCGCCGCTCTGTCGCTGCCGGCTTCGCCCGCCTTCGCGGGCGACGAAAGCAACAGCAAGAACGTCACCGAGGACGAGATCGTCCGCGCGCTCGCACCGCCGCCGAAGAAGCCTTTGACCCGCGGCCTCTCGATCGCCCCGCAGGCCGATCCCGCGCCGAACGCGGCGGAGACCAAGCTGATCCAGTCCGTGCGCGGCCGCTCGACACGCTCGCTGTCGTCGACCGAGCGCGAGGAAATCGCCTCGGTCGCCAAGGACAAGCCGAACATCGATCTCGAGATCACGTTCGACTACAACTCCGCCAATATCAGCACCAAATCGATGCCTTCGGTGCAGGCGCTCGGTCGCGCGCTGACCAGCCCCGACCTGAAGGGCTCAACCTTCGTGGTCGCCGGTCACACCGACGCCGCCGGCGGCGAAGCCTACAACCAGGACCTGTCGGAGCGCCGTGCGGATTCGATCAAGCGCTACCTCGTCGACAAGTACGGCATCTCGGCGACCGACCTCGTCACCGTCGGCTATGGCAAGAGCAAGTTGAAGGATCCGAGCCAGCCGATGGCGGAGGTCAACCGCCGCGTGCAGGTCGTCAACATGGAAAACAAGACCACCGCATCGAAGTAAGCACGACGCAATCCTTTGCAGTGACACGTCGTGATGTGGTGTAACGTCTCGCTTCCAAAGCGCGTCCCGCAGCCTTGCGGGACGCCGCTTTATTTCAGGGAAACGCTCTCGATAGGCCTCGTACGGACGGCCGTGAGCCAGGCCAGGGTGATCCGGCGATGAACCTTTCCGCATATCTCAAGCCGGCCGGAACGGTGGCGTTCGTCGTAGCGCTCGGCATCGGCTATTATCTGTTCGAACATCGGCGCCGCCCCGAGGCGAAGGAAACGCCGGGCGAGGCGCTCGTCATCGTGACGAAGTCGACCAATGCCTGCTTCTCCGACCTCGTGCGGGTGACCGGCTTCTTCGTGCCGCGCCGCGAGGCCGTGGTCGTCGCCGACCAGGAAGGCTCGCGAGTCACGGACCTCTTCGTCACCGAAGGCACCACTGTCACCGACAACCAGGAGCTGGCGCGCCTGACCGCGCCACCGCAGATCCCGGGCCAGCAGCAGCGACCCGGCCCGCAAGGCCCGATCTCGCTGAAGGCGCCCGCGCCGGGCCTCGTCACCGAGGTCCGCACCATCGTCGGCGCGCCGGCCTCGCCGCAGGCCGGCCCGATGTTCCGCATCGCCGTCAACAACGAGATCGAGCTCGACGCCCAGGTCCCGGCGGTTCACATGCCCAAGCTCAGCTCCGGCGCGACCGTGCGCATCAGCCGCGACGACGCGCCCGATCTGATCGGCCGGGTCCGGCTGGTTGCACCCGAAATCGACCGCACGACCCAGCTCGGGCGCGTCCGCATCAGCGTCACCAACAATCCCTCGCTGAAGGTCGGCGTATTCGCCCGCGCCTCGATCGACGCCAAGCGAAGCTGCGGCGTCTCGATCCCCAAGACCGCGATCGACCATCTCACCGTGCAAGTCGTCAAAGGCAACATTGTCGAGACGCGCAAGGTGCGGGTCGGACTGTCGTCCGACAGCGCGACGGAAATCCTGGAAGGGCTCGAGGTCGGCGAAATCGTCGTCGCCGACGCTGGCTCTTCGCTCCATGATGGCGACCAGATCAAAACCATGTTCGCCGATGAACTCGATCGCACGCGGGTACGCTGATGGCTCTCAATATCTCGGCATGGTCGATCCGCAATCCGTTGCCGTCGGTCGTCTTCTCGATCATCCTGCTGGTTCTCGGCTGGACCTCCTTCACCAAGCTCGCGATCACACGGCTGCCGTCGGCCGATATTCCCGTGATCTCGGTCGCGGTATCGCAATTCGGTGCGGCGCCGGCCGAGCTCGAATCCCAGGTCACCAAGACGGTTGAAGACGCCGTCTCCGGCGTCGAGGGCGTGCGGCACATCACCTCTTCGATCACCGATGGCCTGTCGGTCACCACGATCCAGTTTGCGCTGGAGACCAACACCGACCGCGCGCTCAACGACGTCAAGGACGCGGTGACGCGCGTGCGCTCCAACCTGCCGCAGAACGTCACCGAACCGCTGATCCAGCGCGTCGACGTCATCGGCCTGCCGATCGTCACCTATGCCGCGATCTCGCCCGGCAAGACGCCGGAGCAGCTCTCCTATTTCGTCGACGACGTGGTCAAGCGCGCGCTGCAAGGCGTGCGCGGCGTCGCCCAGGTCGAGCGCATCGGCGGTGTCGAGCGCGAGATCCTGGTCTCGCTGGATCCCGACCGTTTGCAAGCGATGGGGCTGACCGCGGTCAATGTCAGCCAGAGCCTGCGCGGCACCAATGTCGACGTCGCCGGCGGCCGCGCCGAGATCGGCAAGAACGACCAGGCCATCCGCACGCTCGCCGGCGCCAAGACGCTGGGCGATCTTGCCGGCACCATGATCCCGCTGTTCGGCGGCGGCGAAGTCCGGCTCGACGATCTCGGCACCGTCACCGACACCATCGCCGACCGCCGCACCTTCGCCCGCTTCAACGGCGAGCCGGTGGTCGCGCTCGGCATCAAGCGCTCCAAGGGCGCCAGCGATGTGAAGGTGGCCGAGGCCGTGCAGAAGCGCATCGATGCGCTCAAGACCGGCTATCCCGACGTCGATCTGAAGCTGATCGACACCTCGGTCGAATATACCAAGGGCAATTACCACGCGGCGATCTCGACCCTATTCGAAGGCGCCATCCTCGCCGTCGTCATCGTGCTCCTGTTCCTGCGCGATCTGCGCGCGACCATCATCGCCGCGATCTCGCTGCCGTTGTCGATCTTCCCGGCGTTCTGGGCGATGGACCTGCTCGGCTTCTCGCTGAACCTCGTCAGCTTCCTCGCCATCACGCTGTCGACGGGTATTCTGGTCGACGACGCCATCGTCGAGATCGAGAACATCGTCCGGCACATGAATATGGGCAAGTCGCCCTATCGTGCCGCGTTAGAGGCCGCCGACGAGATCGGCCTCGCGGTGATCGCGATCTCGCTGACGATCATCGCGATCTTCGCACCCGCGAGCTTCATGTCGGGCATCGCCGGACAATTCTTCAAGCAGTTCGGCATCACCGTTTCGGTGCAAGTGTTCTTCTCGCTGCTCGCGGCCCGCTTCGTCACCCCGGTGCTGGCCGCCTACTTCCTCAAGCACAGTTCGCATGAGGAGCCGCCGCCCGGCCGCATTTTGCGGTCCTATCATGGAATCGTGGCCTGGTCGGTGAGGCACTATTTCATCACGGTGCTGATCGGACTCGGCATCTTCGCCGCCTCGATCTGGAGCATCACGCTGCTGCCGCAGGGCTTCCTGCCGGCGCAGGACAGCGCCCGCTCGCTGCTTGCCCTCGAGCTGCCGCCGGGCACTCAGCTCGCCTATACCGAAAAGGTCACCGAGGACATCGTCGCGCGCCTGCGCAAGCGGCCCGAGGTGAAGAGCATCTTCGTCGACGGCGGGCGCGTCCCGCCGGGCACCCAGGAAGTCCGGCGCGCGCCCTGATCATCAACTACACGCCCAAGGACAGCCGCGACATCACTCAGCGCGAGCTCGAGTTCTCGATCAGCCAGGAGCTGGAGAACGTTCCCGACATCCGCTTCTGGTTCCTGGACGAGAACGGCCTGCGCGCGATCTCGCTGGTGGTGACCGGTGTCGATCCCAACATCGTCAACAACGTCGCGAGCGAGCTTGCGACGCAGATGAAACGCATTCCCACCATCTCCAACGTGATCTCGGAAACCTCGCTGGAGCGGCCCGAACTGCGCATCGAGCCGCGCGCCGATCTCGCCGCGCGGCTCGGCGTCTCGACCGAAAGCCTGTCGCAAACCATCCGTGTCGCCACCATCGGCGACGTCGGGCCCGCACTCGCCAAGTTCGACGTCGGCGACCGCCTGGTGCCGATCCGCGTTCAGCTCGAAGACGCCGCGCGCGGCAATCTGAAGACGCTCGAGCAGCTCCGCGTGCCGCTCGGCGAGCACGGCGAGAAGGGCGGCGTGCCGCTCTCGGTCATCGCCGACGTCAAGCTCGACCAGGGCCCCACCAGCATCAACCGCTACGACCGTGAGCGACAGGCGACCGTTGCGGCCGACCTGGTCGGCTCCGCTGCGCTCGGCGATGCCACCAAGAAGATCTACGAGCTGCCGGTGATGAAGAGCCTGCCGAAAGGCGTGAAAGTCTCCCCCTCCGGCGACGCCGAAAGCCTCAACGAATTGTCCGACGGCTTCGCCACTGCGATCACGGCCGGCCTGATGATGGTCTACGCCGTGCTGGTGCTGCTGTTCGGCACCTTCCTGCAGCCGATCACCATCCTGTTCTCGCTGCCGCTCTCGATCGGCGGCGCGATCGCCGCCTTGCTCGTCACCGGCAAGCAGCTCACCACGCCGGTGTGGATCGGCATCCTGATGCTGATGGGCATCGTCACCAAGAACGCGATCATGCTGGTGGAATTTGCCATCGAATCCATTCACGCCGGCAAGCCGCGCGAGGAGGCCATGATCGACGCCGGCATGAAACGCGCCCGCCCGATCGTGATGACCACGATCGCAATGGCCGCAGGCATGATGCCGAGCGCGCTCGCGGTCGGCGCCGGCGGCGAGTTCCGCTCGCCGATGGCGCTCGCGGTGATCGGCGGCCTGATCTTCTCGACCATCCTGTCGCTGGTGTTCGTGCCCGCGATGTTCATGGTGATGGACGATTTCGGCGCCCTGATCTGGCGCTTCGGCAAGCGGCTGATCGTGCACAGCGAGGACGCCGCGGTTGCCGGTCACCACGGAGCAGCGCCGGCGGGCGCCAGTTCGGCGGAAGCGGCACCGGCGCCGAAGAACATCGCGCGCCCAGCGGCGGAGTGAATCTTCCTTCGCGACCCAGGGCTCGACATGAGCGAACGAAGTGCTATCTTTTAGGCATGACCCTCGTAAGTCGCACGCTTGAGATCGATGCTGATACCGATGCCAGGCTCAGGGAAATCGCCTCTGAGCGCGGAAAGGACGTCGCAACAGTCCTGGCCGAGGCCGTCGCCTTGCTGGATTCGGTCGTCGATCTTTCTCACCCTGACATCGAGGAAGATCGCAAGCGCTACGACGAATACAAGCGCACCGGTCTTGCCGTCTCGCTCGATGACGTCAAGACGTGGGTGGCAAGCTGGGGTTCTGTTGACGAGTTGCCTCGTCCCCAACCGCGCAAGATCAGATGATCCTGCTTTCGCCGGCCGCCGCTGAAGATATCGAGCGGCTGCGAAGCTTCCTTGATACGGTCAATCCAGACGCAGCAAAGCGCGCCTTGGCCTTGATTTGGAAGGCCATCGACCGACTCCAGGACTTGCCGGCTTTGGGTAAGCCGACTGAAGACGCGAGCATCCGCCAGATCATCGTCCGCTTTGGTTCATCAGGTTACGTCGTGCGATACGTCACCGTTCCGGAGGCGGGCGACATTCTCATCACGCGCATCTGGCACGGCCGAGAGGAGCGCACCTGAGGCCCTACTCGTTTCGCGCGATCGCCGTCAGCTTGGTCATGTTCCGCAGCAATATCCGGCCGCGCTGGAGATCCAGGATCGCCTCCTTGCGCCAGGCCTGAAGCTGGCGGTTGACGCTTTCGCGGGCGGCGCCGACGAAGACGCCGAGTTGCTCCTGCGAGATGTGCACCTCGGAGCCGAAATCGGCGGCGAGCGCGCAGAGCCGCCGCGCCAGCCGCACCGGCAGCGGCTGCAGCATGGATTCCTCCATGCGCTCGCTCTGCCAGCGGATGCGCTGGCAGAGCAGCGCGATGATCTTGATCGCGACCTTTGGCTCGCGCTCGAGGAAACCGAGGAAATCTTCGCGCCGCAGCACGAACAATTCGCTCGCCTCGCCTGCGGTAGCATCCGCCGTGCGGCTCTGGCCGTCCAGCACCGCGACCTCGCCGAACAGGTCGCCCGGCCCCATGAAGTTCAGCGTCAGCCGGCTGCCGTCGGAGGCGCCGGTCTCGATGCGGACCTGGCCGCGGCGCACGCCGAACAGCGCGTTTCCGGGATCGCCCTTCTGAAACAGCACCTCGCCGCTCCCCAGATGCTGGGTGTGGCAGAGATTGGACAGCCGCTGGAGTTCGTCCGCACCGAGATCCGCGAACATCGCGTTCATCTTCAGGATGACCGCAAATTCGGCCTGCTTGCTCATTTCAATGTCCTCGTCAATTTACTCGTGAATGTCCTTGGCAAATCGCTTGGAACCATCAACATCAGGATCGCGTAAAACCGCGCCGGAGAAGTGTGTCATAAGTCACATAACTTTGCAGCACCCCCCGACTATTTTTGCGCGCTTGGAGCCGCTTCCCGTCCCGGGATAAACTCAGGCACAAAAGACGGGCGCAAAGGACGGGTAATCCGCCGGGTTCGCTGCCGATCGTCCGTCGTTGGGAAGTCGACATGAGAGCACTGAAATTCGCCGGCGCGGCTTTGGCTGTCGTCATCATCGCGATCGCGGTCCTGCTGGTGGTCGGAATCCCCTCCGGCTTCCTGACCTCGACGATTGCCGCGCGGGTCGAGAGCGCGACCGGCTATCGCCTGTCGATCGATGGCACCACCAAGATCAGCCTGTGGCCGACGCTGAACGTCACCCTGAACGACCTCACGCTGCAAGACCCGAAGGACCGCAGCGGCATAACGCGCGTGACGGTCGACAGCGTGCAGGCCGACATGTCGCTCTCCAGCGTCTGGTCGGGCCGCCCTGAGATCAGCGAGCTCGTCGTCACCCATCCCGTGCTTTACCAGCCGCTGCTGCGTGAGCGCCTGCCGAATGCCGGCACCGCGTCAAAGCCGCTCGCACTCGACACGGGCGGTGCGACCATCGACCGCGTCAAGGTCAGCGACGGCGAGGTTGCATTCGCGCGCGTGCGCGATCGCGTCGAGGGCCGCATCAGTGCCATCAATGCCGATGCCGTCGTTGGCGGCGACCGCAAGGTCGACATCACCGGCACCGCGCGCGTCGGCGAGCACCCGACCAAGTTCGACATCAAGGCGGGCCCACCAGCGGCGCCGGGCGACCGGCCGACGATTCCGGTCGACTTCGCCATCGACATGCCCGATGTGCTGAAATCCCAGCTGACCGGTCATGCCGACATGCGGCTGAGCGGCGATGTCGTGATGATCAACGGCGTGAACGGCAGGCTCGGCGACGGCGCCTTCAATGGTTGGGCTTCGGTCGACATCGCGAGCAAGCCGCTGGTCAAGGTCGATCTCGATTTCCAGCGGCTCGCGATTCCGCTGGCGAAATCGCCGGAAGGCGCGGCCGGACAACCCTGGAGCAATGCACCGATCGACGTCTCCGGACTCAATTATGTCGATGCGCAAGTCAGGATCTCGGCGAACGAGGCCGTGATCGGCGATGCCCGTCTTTCGCCGCTCGCGCTCGATGCAAAACTCGCCGGTGGCGTGTTGAAGGCCGGCACCGCCAATCTCGGCGCCTATGGCGGCCAGGTCTCGGGCGAGGTGATCCTGGATGCGACCACCGGCGGGCCGAGCTTTGCCATGCATTCCGACCTCGTCGGCGTGCGCGCGCTGCCGCTGCTCCAGGGTCTTGCCGAATTCGACCGGATCGACGGCAAGCTGCAGGCCAAGCTCGCTCTGCGCAGCGCCGGCACCAGCCAACGCGCATTGATGGCGAACATGCAGGGCACGGCCTTCGTCAATTTCCAGGACGGCGCGATCCGCGGCATCAACGTCGCGCAGATGATCCGCTCGCTGACCACGGGCACGCTGTCCGGCTGGCAAGAAAATCAGGACCCCGGCCAGGAGCAGAGCACGGACCTGTCGCAGCTCTCGGCCTCCTTCCGCATCGACAAGGGCCAGGCGGTGACGACCGATCTCAATCTGATCGGACCGCTGGTGCGCGTGACCGGCGCCGGCACCATCGCCCTCGACACCAAGATGATGGGCTTTCGCGTCGAGCCCAAGCTCGTGATGACGACCGAGGGCCAGGGCCGCACCTCCGATCCGGTCGGCTTCGGCATTCCCGTGATGATCCAGGGCACCTGGTCGCAGCCGCGGATCTATCCAGACATGGCCGGCGTGCTGGACAATCCGGACGCCGCCTATGCCAAGCTGCGCGAGATGGGCAAGGGCCTGTTCGGCCCCGATGGCGCCGGGCTCGGCAATATCCTGGGCGGCCTCGGGTTGGGCGGCACTACCGCACCGGGCGGCGGCAACGCGACCGGCAATGCCAATCCGCAAGGTCAGCAGCCGGGACAGAACAATCTGCTCGGCGGTCCCTTGGGCGAAGCCATCGGCAATCTGATCCAGCAGGGGCTTTCCAGCGGCGCGGGATCCAACACCGGCACCGGCCGCAGCCGCAGCCTGCCGGCGACGCCATCCACGCCGGCCCCACAGGCCTCGCCCACGGCGCCCGCCCTGGAGGACCCGCCGGTCGCACAGCAGGACAGTCAGCCAATGAACGACGTGCTGCGGCAACTCTTCAATCGATGAGGGGTGGACGCAGGCTGCAGCAATTCATCCCCTTTTCCACCTGCCCCTTTGCCACCGCTTCTGGCGTCCACAGCGGGTAACCACAACGGCGGCTCGGCCGGCCCCTTGGCAATCCCTTGGCCCAAATTGTGGTAGAACGGCTCGAAAGGGCCGGTACGGCCGGTAGCGCGCAGCGTCAATGGCGGCGCGAGAGGATCGGGATGGCAGGAGCGAACGACAAGACACGGTTTCTGCGCGAGGGCCTGTTCGCCAAATATGTCGTCTCCCTCGTCGGCCTCGTCGTGTTCGTGCTCGCCGTCAACGGCGCGATGGAGACCTGGATCTCCTACCGCGCCACTAGGACGTCGCTGACCGACGGGCTGGAGGACAAGGCGCAAGGCGCCGCGCGGCGGATCGAGCAATCGATCTCGGAGCTCGAACGCCAGATCAGCTGGGTGACGCGGGCGAGCCAGGACACGCTCGAAAAGCGCCGTGCCGACTACGCCTCGCTCCTGCATCAGGTCTCGGTCGTCAATCAGCTGTTCCAGCTCAACGGCGAGGGTCGCGAGGTGCTGCGCGTCTCGCGCCAGTCGACCACGACGGGGAGCAATGCCGACCTCTCCCGCGACATGCGCTTCACCGACACCGTCGCCCGCGGCGTCAGCTACGCGCCGGCCTGGTTCGCCGACCGGACCCCGTACATGTCGATCTCGGTGGCGCATTCCGGTTTCAACGCCGGCGTCACAGTCGCCGAGATCGATCTCAGTTTCCTCTCCGACTTCCTGTCTGACGCCCAGGTCGGCAAGGCCGCGTTCGCCTATGTGGTCGATCCGCGCGGCCGCGTGCTGGCGACATCCTCGAAAGGGCCCGATATCGGCAAGGACCTGTCGAAGCTGCCGCAGATCGCGGCCGCGATCGCGCCCGGCCGCGAGCCCGACACGTCCGGCACCGATTTCAACGGCCATGCGGTGATGAGCGCCGCGAGCACGGTGCCGAAGCTCGGCTGGAGCGTGCTGTTCGAGCAGCCGACCACGCAGGCCTTGATGCCGATCCGCGACCAGCTGGTGCGCATCGCGCTGCTGATCGGCATGGGGCTGATGGTCGCGATCCTCGCCGGCACGCTGCTCGCCCGCCGCATGATCATCCCGATCACGGCGCTGCGCGACGGCGCGCACAAGCTCGGCGAGGGCGATTTCAGCCACCGCATCGACGTCCACACCTCCGACGAGCTGGAAGACCTCGCCGGCCAGTTCAACCGCATGGCCGATCAGATCCAGGAGACCTATTCGAACCTGGAGAGCAAGGTCGAGGAGCGCACCCGCGATCTCGCGCAGTCGATCCACGAGCTCAAGGTGCTGGAGGAGGTCGGCCGCGCGGTCTCTTCCTCGCTCGATCTCAATGCCGTGCTGCCGACCATCGCGGCCCGCGCCATCGAGATCACCCGTGCCGATGCCGTGCTGATCTACGGTTATGACGCGGAACAGCGCCGCTTCAACCTGGTCGAGGCGGGCGGCATCGACAAATCGGCCGAGGGCGCGCATGTCACCATCGACGAAGGCGCGAACATCCTGAGCGATTCGGCTGGGAGCGGCGAGCCGATCGCGCTGGCCGATCTCGATCAGGCCTTCGAGCAGCCGCTGCGCGACGCCGCGATCAATGCCGGCTTCCATTCCGTGCTGGTGGTGCCGCTGGTCGATCAGCAGGGCACGCTCGGCTCGCTGGTGGTGCTGCGCCGTGCCAGCGGCGCATTCGCCCCCAGCATCATCGGCCTGATGCGCACCTTCGCCAACCAGGCGGTGCTGGCGATGCGCAATGCGCGGCTCTTCACCGAGGTCGACCACAAGAGCCACGCGCTGGAGACGGCGAACGAGACCGTGCGCGCCCAGGCCGACAAGCTGCGCGAGCAGACCGAGCAGCTCAAGGACTGGAACAAATCGCTGGAGGCGCGCGTCAAGACCCAGCTCGGCGAGATCGAGCGCATCCGCAAGCTCGAGCGTTTCCTGGCGCCACAGGTCGCGCAGCTGATCGCCTCCTCCGACAGCCCCGAGGGGCTGCTCACCAGCCAACGCCGCGAGGTGACCGTGGTGTTCTGCGACCTGCGCGGCTTCACCGCGTTCACGGAAGCGACCGAGCCGGAAGAGGCGATGAACGTGCTGCGCGAATATCACGCAGCGCTCGGCAAGCTGATCTTCAAATATGAGGGCACGCTCGACAAATATGCCGGCGACGGCGTGATGATCCTGTTCAACGCGCCGATCCAATTCGAGGACCACATCCAGCGTGCGGTGAAGATGGCGGTGGAGATGCGCGACACCATCGGCCCGCTGACCGAGCGCTGGCGCAATCGCGGGCATAGCCTCGGCTTCGGCATCGGCATTGCGCTCGGCTACGCGACGCTCGGCCAGGTCGGCTTCGAGCAGCGGCTGGAATATGCCGCGATCGGCAGCGTCACCAACCTCGCCTCCCGCCTCTGCGGCGAGGCCAAGCCCAACCAGATCGTGGTGAGCCGCCGCGTCTACGGCATGGTCGAGCCCTGGGTCGAAGCCCGCGCGCTCGACGATCTCCAGCTCAAGGGCTTCAATCACCCCGTGCTGGCGATGGAGATCCTGTCCTGGCGCGAGGAGGTGGCGAACGTGGTGGATGCCGCGGCGGCACGGCGGCGAGGCTAGCCAAAACAAAAAATGCGAAAACAACCCCATGCACAGTAGCCGGGGGCTGTGGGATCAATGACTTACCCGGGTCTCGCGCGGGTGCTGGCGTGATTGACACGTCGGACGCTCAGGCTGATTTCGCGACGTTACGAAAGCGCTCCAGAGACGCCCTGATCGCGCAGGACATGCGTAAAGTTCTAGATCTTGGCGACGTGAGTCTGGGCGTTCACGGTGCGCTCCCGAGAAACGGATTGACGATGGTGAGCCCGCCGATGCTGCGGCCGTGTTGCAGGTCTTCGCTGTAGAGCGTGTCGCAGCCGGCCTCGACCGCCGTAGCGACGATTAGGGCGTCATAAAAGGCAAGGGTGTGACCGCTGGCAAGCGCAAGCGCCGCGGCGTGCGTGTGTGATGTCAGCGGCAAGATGTCGGGAAAGCGAAAGCGGAGGGACTGCACAGCTGCCTCGATCATTGGCCAGTCCTGCTTCTTACGCAACACGTTGGTGAACTCGTTCAGCACCTGCGCGCTGATGACACCACCGCCAGCAATCGTGTTCAGCGCCCGCTGGCGCTTTGTGTCGGTCGAATAGGCGTAGATCAGAATATTGCTGTCGAAGAAGGCGCTCACCGCTCGTTCGCCTCATCGCGATCGAACTTGTAGCCTTCGGGCAGGGGAAACTGGAACTGCTCCACCTGCCTGAGGAATTCCGCCCGCTTGTCGATCTTCTCCACGGCGAGCCGGCCCTTCGAGGCCTCCACCACGTCGAGTTCGTCGCCGGGCGAAAGATTCAGGGCTTCGACGAGTGCCTTGGGTAGGCGAACGGCCAAGCTATTTCCCCATTTGGAAACCAGCACGGAACCCTCCATGATATACACGAACTGCTGTATATCATAAAACGGATATCATTTCTCCTCAAGAGGCCTGCAGCCGATGCCTTCGTCTTGGGAGGCGCGCCGGCGAAGCCGAGAATCTCGCGCAATTCACTCTCCCCCGAACCACATCCCGCCGCCCTGCGACCAATCCTCGCTTCGCGAAAATCGGATGGAGACGACCTGTGTCGTTTGCCTTGCCTTCGCGTGCTTATGATTTGCAGATGCTGGACCGTCCCGCCGACCGCGCGCGCGATCATGGCTGGGTCTATGGGCTGCCGCCGGGCATCACCAGCGAACAATGGCCGCTCGATCCGGTCAGCGGCTATCCGCTGATACATGGCTTCACGCTTCTGCTGCCGGAGGATTATCGCGTGCATGGCGCGGACATCGTCGCGGTGTCGTTCTTTGCCACCGGGCCCGATCACAATGACGGCGGCGCGCCCGACGACCCTGAAATCCGCGAGGCCGTGCTGGCGCTACCAGCGCATCCGCGGCTGTCGCGGATGACCGACATTCTCGATTATGAATATGCCGCGCTGCTGCTGACCAAGGCCGAATATGACGGCGCGTTCACAACGCCGCCGGCGCCGCTGGCGCTTGCGACGGCCGAGCGGCCGCGCTGGCCCGACGTCGGCGGCGCCAGCGCCTTCTTCGAGGCCGCGCCGCCTTACGGGCAGAAGATGTTCGCCAGCGCTCCGCGCGCTGATCTCATAGAAAATCGCGCGATTGCCTTGACGCCACGCGCGAGCGATCCCAACGCCGGCAAAGGCCCGCAGGACGAGTACACCCGCGAAAACCCGCCGACCGGCTATCAGCCTTACTACTATTACGTCGGCGGCGTGCCGGGCCCCGACAATTTCCGCCTGCACGACTGGAGCAAGGACCACGCCCACAACCATCTCGGCGGCACCATGCGGCCATGCCAGGCGGTGCCGGAGATGAGCCCGTTCTACATCGAGTTCGAGGAATATTTCGGCGGCTACAACTTTGGCGGCGGCAATGCGCAGCTCGACTTCAGGGACATGAAGTTCGACTGGGCGTGCGGGTGATCACGCTCCCCGCTTCGGTCCGACCGCCTCGAAGCCGGCCTTCTGCTCGTCGCTCAGATCCGCCTCGAAATCGTCGAGCGCATCGCTGACGCCGCCGACCGCTTGCAGCATCGTCTCCAGCCGCGCCTTCACGGCGGCGAGGCGGGCCTGCGGTGTCGCGGCGGCCTCCGCCGGGCAGGCGCTCAGCGTCTCCATGGTGCGCAGCGTGGTGTCCTGGAGCACCTCAAAGCGGGCGCGGGCGGTCTCGTCGAGCTTGAGCGTGGAAGCAATCTCGGCCGCGGGCCATTGCTGCTGCACCAGCTGCTCGTATTGGCGCTGCGCCTTTTCGTCATAGCGGGGATCGTAGTCCGGCTTGCAGGCGGCGGCCGCCTGCGCGTCCTTGGGCCGAGCCGCGGCAAGCGCGGCGCGACGCTCATTGCCGAGCGCATTGAGTCTGGCTTTCTGGTCGTCATTGAGGAGGCCGACGAATTTCGCAAGCGGCGGCGCGACCGCGTCAATTGCCTTGATCATGGCCTCGAGCCGCTCGCGCATCAGGCCGAGGCGCTCGGCGGCGGTGGCCGGGGCCTGGGCCGGGCAGGCGGCCCGGATGGTGTCGCGCGCAGTATTCCAGGCGGATGCGAGCTCGTCGAGCGCGGTGCGCTGCGATTCGTTCGGCGCTACGGCGGCAGTGATGCGTTCGACGGGCAGGCCGCCGGTGTCGCTGGCTTCGCAAAGAGTCTCCGCGGACGGGGTGCGCCGCGCGCGCCGGCCTTGCGGCGCGGTGTAGGCGGCAAGCTCCGTGGCCGCATAAGGCGTGAAGATCGCGGCATAGATGTCGCCATAGCCATAGAGCGAGAGGCTGGTGGTGTCGCCGAAGACGATCGCGGTGGTGAGATCGTCATGCGCGAACGGCCAGAACACCGGGCCGACCCAGCCATAGCTGCCGTCGGGATGGCGCCACCAGCCCTGCGGGCGGCGACCGCCCTGCC
>NZ_PSRT01000176.1 GCF_004212635.1 Bradyrhizobium genosp. SA-3
GCCTTGGCAGTCTCAGCAACGCACCCCCGAGCCGTTTCGTGGGGTTGGCGCCATTGCCAAGATGGCTTGGTGGATTGGCGCGCGGGGCGTGAGCGCTAAGCGGCCTCGTTCACCGGTAGACGCCGCGAAATGCCAAAGCGCGACCGCGCAAGGTGCGACCTTGCTGATCATCCGACGGCAGGGTTCCCGAGAAATGGCAATGCCGCACCTAAGTTGGTCACGCACACCGCCATGCAGTATTGAAAGTGACAGCATGAAGGGCTGGCATTTTGTCCGAGCATTTGAGGCCACTCAAACTCTGCCCAGCAATCGCCGGGGCCTGATCGTCCGGCTGATCGCGGCCAATGTCGATTTCTATAGTTGATTTGGCAAAGGCCGGCAGTTGTGATTGATCTCGCGCAAGCCAAGGACGCGTCGGTCGGCTTGGCCGAGCGCTGGCCGAGCTCAGGTCAAACCCGTGAGCAGCCGCCGTAAGCGTGGTAGCTCACCCCACATACGGGATGATGTTCGACTATCAGGGAATCTCCGGCGATTTCGCGCGCTTTGAAGTCGTGGCCGGCGAGATGGTGGAAATTGTGATCGCCGGTGTGGTGGCTCGCGTCGGGCATCGGTCATGTCACTTGCATAATGTACTCTTCGCAGATACTGGGCACGAGTGATGTCAATCCATGTCATGGTGCTCTCCTAGCTTCACAAATCCGAAGGATTCACGACCCGCTGAAATCACTCGTCCTTTTTTCGGTCGGCTCGGCTCTCAGGAGATGGACGCCACCGTCGTCCGGCAGAGATTCGTGATATCGTACACGGGCCACTTCGCGACACGACGGATCGCCAGCGCGACGATCGGGAAATCAGCGCATTCGAAGAGAAGTACGGCGCTTTCTGGATGCGCGACGCAGAGTCGCGCGATGCAGGCGGCGACGTCCGTCTCGATCGCGGCGACGTCGAACGGGGCACCGGGCGCTTCAGCTCGTCCTGCCGGAACCTGCCACCTTCGATGGCGCCAATCGCGATCCTCACCCGCTCGACCGGATCATCGACCCCGAGCAGATCTTCGTCGCAATGCCTCGAGCGTAGGTCAGGACAGCAATCCCGGCGGGCGGCGGCAGCTGGCGACGCAACGCGGACAACGGGAGCAAGCTCGACATCGACACGGACACGTTCACCGATGCAGCAACAGCGAGCTGATGCCGGATAGAGGAGCGGCTCGTCGAACTTATCGTGTCGGCGCCTCGCTTCACCAGGTGCCAGGCAGCTCCGATGAAGGCCGGCTCGAGCGCTGGATCGCCGCGAAGGACTTTTTCAACCCAAACTCCTACGAGGCTTTACCGATACAGTTGGAAAGTGGATCGTGGACTGCACCCCTGGAATGAGACACAGATAATTTCTGCGACAGGCATTTCGAGGATAACCTGTGGCAGCAAGAGGGAAGATCCGTCGGTTTCCGACGTCTTTTAAGTTGAAGGCGATCAAGCGAGCCGAAGAAGGCGAAGGCGTTCTGCCTGCGGCCCGCAAGCTTGGAGTATCGCGCAAGCTTCTGCATGACTGGATTAAGGCCTGGAAGGCCCATGGGCCGGAGGGATTGAACCGCAAGCGTGGTCCGAAGCCCGGCCCCCGCAAGCTCAAGCCGTTAGTCGAGGACGACAAGCGCTCTGCGCTCGCCAAGGCGCAGGCGCGCATCGCCGAGCTCGAGCGGTTGGTGGGCCCCAGCAATTAGACCTTGATTTTTTCGCAAAGCCTTGCGCGCATTGGAGCGGCCGGCAACGCAAGTTAAACCCGTATTCGCATCATCGAAGTCCTTAAACCCATGAGACTGGAGAGTTCTCACGCCGACGTGCAGCGCCTGTGCTGCCTCGCGGGCCTGCCGCGCGCGACGTATTACCGGCACCTTGCCGGACGCAGCAGGCAAGCGGGTGATTGCGAACTGCGCGATCTGATCCAGCACATGTGCCTGAAGCATCGCTTCTATGGCTACAGGCGAGTGACAGCGACCCTCAGGCGTCAGGGACTGGTGGTGAATGCCAAGAAAGTTCAGCGGCTTATGCGAGGACAATCTGCTGGCTCAGCGCAAGGCGCCGTTCCTGAAGCCGCCTGCCGACCGGCCGTCGGCCTTTCTCATCGTCGCCACTCTGGTACGGGGCCTGGTGCCGTCAGCGCCCGATCAAATTTGGGGCGCCGACATCACCTATGTGCATCTCGCCAGAGCCTTCGCCTATCTTGCCGTCATTCTCGACGCCTTCTCGTGCAAGGCCGTGGGCTTGGCCTTTGAAGACACGCTCGACGCCTCGCTCGCCATCGCCGCCCTGAACACGGCCCTCAATGTGCGCAAGCCGCAACCCGGCAGCCTACCCATCACTCCGAGGGGTGCAAGGCGGATTGAAGCGGTCGTCGCGACACCGACTGTGTTCACGCACGGCAACAACTCGTCAAGCGCTTCTGCCGGCGTTTTCCAGCCCAGAGTCTTTCTCGGTCGAGCGTTGAGGGCTGCGGCCACGGCAGCGATTTCGTCAGCGCTGTGGATGCTCAGGTCTGTCCCTTTCGGAAAGTACTGACGTAGCAACCCGTTGGTGTTCTCGTTAGTACCACGCTGCCATGGGCTTTGCGGGTCGCAGAAGTAGACTTGGACACCCGCATCGATCTTCAGACGATCGTGCTGAGCCATTTCGGCTCCCTGATCCCAGGTCAGCGAGCGGCGCAGCTCTTCGGGCAAGGGTTATGATGGTGCGCGTAATCGCGTCACGCACGGCTTCGGCCCCGTGTCCCGCCAGTGCAGGCCCGTTTTTCATACGCGGCGCTTCGCCGTGCCCTGCAAGGCGCGGAAGATGCAGCAGCATCGTGAAGCGGGTCGTGCGTTCGACCAATGTGCCGATTGCCGAGCTGCCAAGGCCCAGAATGAGGTCTCCCTCCCAATGTCCCAGCACCACTCGATCGGCTGCTTCGGCAGGGCGTTGACCGATCATGATCTCCGGCGATACAAAGCTGTTGCCTCGTCCACGTACGCGCGCCCTGGGCATCCGCAACACGCGTCCTGTTCGCAAGCAGGCCGTCAGCTCGCGGCGCAACGCTCCCCGGCTCTGAACGAAGAGGGACTGATAGATGGCTTCGTGGCTGATGCGCATCGTCTTGTCGTCCGGGAAGTCAATCGGCAGGCGACGGGCAATCTGCTCAGGGCTCCAGGACTTGGCCCCATCGCCGATCCTTTCGCGGGCCATGCCGGCGACTCTTCCAGGGAACCGCGGGACGACGAACGCGAGCGCCGCTCGGGGCCACGACGAGCCGGCAAGTCTCCCTCCACATAATTGCGCAAGGTTGTGTTGAGCGCAAGCTTCGTCAGTTTAGGCCGACGAGCCGATCGATCCGCATGCCACTGGGCAGTCGTCGCCCGATACTCCAACCCGCCGCTGCGGGTGGCTGCATTGCGCCGCAGTTCTCTCGAGATTGTCGCGGCGGGTCGACCGAGGCGGCGCCCAATCTCCCGGATGGAATGGCCTAAGCCGCCTTCGCACAAAACAAGCCACTGTAATGCATTGTGGCAGCCGCGCTGTCACAGAAATCATCGTGTCTCATTCCAGGGGTGCAGCCCGATCGCGAATTTTAGTATCGAGCCATGCAACGGCATCGGCGCCGTGGCGCTGGGCGGCAGCCCACGTTCGAGATGCACAATTCCGAAAAAGCGAGGCGTGTGCGACGTCATGGACAAAGCCCAGCGCGATTCAAGTCGACACCGTAATGCAGGACCAACGCAGCTGTTGGTCACCGATCCCGTTGCGCTTCCGCAGCTCACAGCGCGGCCTACCGAAAACGCTCCGCAACGATGGCGAGGCCCATGGATGGAGCTTACCCGCCGGGTTCAGGACCGGTGCGGGAATTTTCGGATTAGGTTGCGGTCAGATTCATGATGTCCATGCCTTGCGACCTCGTAAGAATGACGCCGAAGCCTATCCCATAGCAGTAAATGTTGCTCCGGGCATAGATCCGCTTCATGGTGGGGACGTGCGCTGGCATATATGCGTAGTTCCTTGAATAGTCGTGTAACTTCATATGCCGGCCTCCGTTCGGGGGCCTGCGCAGCGTGATCGCGAAGAGGATAACTCGCGGTACGATTCGCGACGAATGCAATCGATACAGAACCGACCGATTGCTCAACCTGCGCGCATCTCGATCACTTTCAAGTTCCTGTGGAAGGGATTACTTCATGTAGTGAGGAGTAGCGCTCACGCCAATAAACGACGCGCGAGCGCGCGATACTTGTGGACTTCGGAGAGGTCCTTCGTAGATGCGCGCCAAGCGCTGCTGGTCGCACCAGTGCGCAAGCCGACTTTCAGTGCAGCCAGCGGCGCCGTGGATCTGCATTGTGCGATTAATGATGCGGGCCGACCAATTCGGTTGCCGTCGCCGTCATCTTGACTATTCCTGCTTCGACGCGCGCACCCTCGCCGCGATCATCTTTCTGTGCGCAGGCATACATCATGAGTCGGCTCCGTTGAATTTCTATCCATGAGTAGACGATCATCGACTGAACCGATTGCTTATCGCTGAGCGGACCTTCGAAGACTATGCGCTGCTTGGCGTCACTTCGTAGCAGCGCTGAGAAACGCCGAGCGCCTGCCCGTCGACGTCGAACCGCACCTGTTGCGCAGCTCTGAATCCGGTTTTTTCCCCATGAGCCCAACATCGTCGACCCTGCAATTGTCAAAGGTTAGCTGATGCGTCTTGATCCCGCCCAGCATCGGCAGCGGACGTGCGATGAGGCCTGGGTTGTCCCTTTCTGCGGCGAACATCGAAATACCCTTAGCACCTTTCTCGCTCGCGGTGCGGACGAAAACGACCACACCATCGGCACCCTCGAAGTAGCTGATCAAAACTTTCGAGGCGTTGATGATCCAGCTGTCGCCGTCCCGCTTCGCATGGGTGGAAACGGCGCGAAACCGGACCGGCACCACCGCCGGGCGCGGTTAGCGCAAAGCAATACCTCTTGGCGTCAGATAGACAGGGTCAAGATAACGAGCCTTCTGCTCGCCATGCCGATGGAACATGGCGGAGGTAATCTCGCCCCGAAGAAGATCGGTGCAAGGCATTTGAACTTTTCTTCGATGATGGCGAGTTGATCGACCACGGAGAGGTGCGCACCGCCAAGTTCGGGCTGCAGCCTGAACCCCCACAGACCAGCCTTACGGGCCGCTTCACGACCGGCTCATAGTCCGCCCGGCTCAACTTCTTACCTCGAAGTATTCGCGTCTCGAGCGGCGCCTGGCGGTCCTTGACGATCTTCCGAACCAACTCGACGAGCGCCCTAGTCTCTTCCTTGAACTCGTACATGTCGTTTCCCATTTGCATTGCCAGATTGTCGATGAACGCGTAGCAGCCGCGCAAACCGCGCCTGTTACAGGCCGTACTTCGTCAGCGCCGCTTTGTACTCTCGGCCGAGCTTCTCGCTCAGCTCGGTGGCCCCATAATCGAGGGTACGCCTGAAACGGACTTAGCAGCGCTCCAGACTTCGATTCAGTAGCTGTGGTCCTGCGTCGGCTTTCTTGTCGCAAAAATTGTGCTTCGCTTGCGCCTCGGATACGGACGCGTCGAGTTTTGACCAGCCCAGACCAGCAGCTAAGGAGGCCGAAACATGTTGGCATCGAGTGCCAAGCATGTCGTCAAGCGTGCTATCGACCAGCATCTGACTATAAGCATTGGTCGCCATGCTCTCCCGCATGGCAATGAAGCAGGTACCCATGTAGGCGAGCTCGCACCCAAGCAAACGCACCGCAAGTGAGCCGCCATAGGTGATACCGCCCGCGAGGACGATTGGGCCATCGAACATGGCTCGAACCGCCCGAACAAAAGCAAACCGATTGACCTAACAGACGTGGCCTCTAGCCCGCGGTAAGTAGAATCAGCCGTCAACGGCTTCGATGGGCTTCTCCGCATGCCGCAGCGAGGCGATATCGGCGAACACGAGACAACCGACTTCGTGCAGTGGGCCGGTCGCTGCAGCCGGCGATCCTACGCTGGTGATCACGATCTCCAAAAGACAGGAAAGATCATCCTTGACCCGTGGCTTGCGGATAATAAGGCTCGGGCGGTGCGGCCGCTCGATCCTGCTGAGCAAGACCATGCTGAAGATGCGGGTGAAGATGGAAGTAGTTGGCTGTGGTGAAAACCATACTTTGAAGCCTGCGCGTAGCAATCTCATCCGAGAGCCCGTCATATGCTTGTATGAGTAAGGGACGTCGCGGTCGGAGCAGTCCTGAGCGCTTAGCATTTCTGTAGGCGGCGATTTCAGCGCATCCATAAGAGGCGTTCGCGAGAATCAATTGCGCGAACTATTTGTAGGTGAAATTTGATCATGCGGCTTCATCAGTGATCGGCCTAAAATTCATCAAGCAATAATGGCCATGCGTCTGTCATTCGGATCAATTACCAACGTCGGTAGGTTGACCGCGCAAACGATCTGAACGAAGGAGCTCTCGTGCGCCTTCGGTCACAGCGGCCGAGAGAAGAGTGTGCCGAGCAGGCTAGGAATAGGCCAGCCTCGGAACAGGTTGCGATGACGGCGATGCGAACCCGACTTGTTGTCTGTACGAGGCGTGGCCTATTTCGCAACGTCTGAGCCCGATGGTTACTAACTCGCCCGATGGCGGTGGCGAGATCGCGGGGATTCGGGATGTGATCGCGCACGATGGAGTACGAGACGCCAACAGGCGGCCGTGTGGAAGACGAGTTGGACCGGGTTGGGAATAACCGAGCAACAGCCGGTACGGTGGGAAGCCAGTTGGGCTCTTGCGCCGCCTCAAGTTCTCGGCTTCCGCGTGCGCAATAGAGGCTGTCGTAGATCCAATTTAGCCGGGCCGGCGCTCTGGCTGGTAATGACATAGCGGATATCGAGCCCATGCACGGTCGCCTCGAAGTTGGCAATGACGCGGCGCTCGCGGTGCCATGAGCCTACCGCATGGCGGATCTAGTCCCGCACCACGGCCTTACTTTCAATCGCTTGTCAGTGCGAACTGCACCGTGGCATTCTCGCGCTTCCTTGTTGCCGGAGAGATGTAATTCGAGGCTTTCTTTTTAAAAGAACTCCATGGCCGCGGAAAAATCGTAATGGCTGTCGCCGCGGAAGGTGATGCGCGTCGTGGGCCAGCGCCGTCGGATGTGGCGGACGAGAGGCGCAGATGAGCACAACTTCGCGGCGCTCGGCGGCCTTGCCCAGGCGGCAGAACGACCGCACCGCTCGGTATTGTTGACATGAATCGGCAGAACGCATTGCTCGCCGTGAAGGCCATTGAACAATGACAGGCTGTGACGTCCACGCGTAAGCGCTCCCCTTCACTTTACGTTTGACGGGCGGTATTCGCGATCTTCTTGGATCGGCTTGTGTCAATGCTTGATCATATGCCCAAGTTGGACGTAGTCTAGTTCAGTGTACGTCTGATGTGATGCGATCAGAACGACGGCGGTGAACGCGCGCTTACCACTTCATAAATCTCCTCGCCGACGCACTAAACCGATGTGGTGGAAGGCCAGTGAAATAATATGCATTGCCCAAACCCGCTGCATCGCCAATTGGCCCGCTGGAGAAACCCACGTACTCGTCGGCGAAGTGCGCCAGCCGATCGCCGGCGCGCCGGGAGAGATCGAACGTTGCGACTGCGAGTGTCGGCGCAATGACACCGCAAACCTGTTCGTCTTCCTCAACTCGCATCGCGCCGGGCGCAAGGTAACGGTGACGGAGCGAAGGGCCACAGAAGACTTTACAGCTTGAATGCGTATCCCGTCATAGCCGAGCGCATCCGCGTGCTCGACAATCTCTCAACCAATTCGACCGGGCTCAAATACCAGGCCTTTCCGGCCGACAGGTGCTGTTACCGGTTGGAGTTCCACTACGTCCGAAAGCCCGCCAGTCGGTTCAATCTCGTCGAGATCGAGAGCGCGTCCTCGACCGCCAATGCCTCGACCGGCGCATGGAGAGCTTCGCTCGCCTCGTCGTCAAGACCCCCGCCTGAGAGAAACAGCGCAATGCGGAACGCGACCGCGTCGAATGGATGTTCACAACCGAAAAGAGTCCGCACAAATATGGCGCGCCCTTATCAAACGCCCTCAGCCAAATCAGGCCAAATTCGACGAGCCAAAAACTCTGGATTGGTATTAGTGGCCCTGCACAGTGATTACGATGGTTGCGTCGTGCGGCGGTCAGACGAGCTCCAGCAGGTATTTGGGATCGATGAGGACCTCGATGCTGCGGGGTGTCCTTGGGCTGTCTTTTGATGAGGCCGGCCGTTTCAGCGCCAGCACCACTTGGTGAACCGAAGGCGGGCTGACGCGGAAATATTCCTGCATGTCGGTTTCGGCCGGTGATCTGCGGTGCAGCCGGGTGTAGAGATGGATAAAGGCCGGATACTTCCCTACTTATGCATGAAGGTTTTTGAAGGACTCACGCCGGCCATCCGATTCAGTTGTTGGTTGGTGCTCGCTTCGATCAAGGAGGCCAGCATGAATGTACGCTATCGGGTCGACCTCAGCCAAATCGAGCGCACGGAACTCAGCGCGCTGCTCGGCGGCGGCAGGCATGCATTCCCGCAAGCTCAAGCGAGCGCAGATCTTGCTGGCCGGTGACGCAGGTGCCAGCGACGAGGAGATCGCCAGGAGCGTCGGTGTGGGCGGCTCGACCGTGTGCCGGACCTACCGACGCTTTCGTGGAAGGCAATCTGGAGCGGGCGCTGAGCGAAGAGCCGCGTCCCGGAGCGGAGCGTAACTCACGGAGCTTCGAGAGCGCTGGACGATGTCGATGGGCGGCTATTTGCTGACCTAGAGGCGCGTTAGACTGCGCCGGCCGTCGACGCTGACGGGCACGTCACCATCGATTGTGGCCCGTCGTACGACCCGATGCTGGTCGCCATAGTCGTTGACCGCATAATGCAAAGTTGCGCGGTTGTCCCATATCGCGATATCGCCCTCCATCCAGTTCCAGCGTACGGTATTCTCGGGCGCGGTGATATGAGACTGGAATAGATCGAGTAGCTTCTGACCGTCATATTTGGGGACGCCGACAAGACGCTGCACCAAGGCGCCGAGCACTAGTGTCCGCTCACTTGTCTCGGGGTGGACGCGCACGACGGGATGCTCGGTCTCAAAGGTCGTTCTGGTGAAGACCTCGTCGAAATACTTCTTGTCGACCTCGCGGACACGGGCCATTCCGGCGTAATCGAATACATTGCTGTGAACGGCCCAGAGCTGGTCGGCAAGTCGTTGTAGCGGTGGCGGCAGATCGAGGTAGGCGGCCGCTGTGTTCGACCAAACAGTATCGCCGCCGAACAGTGGCATCACAACGGCTCGCAGGACCAAAATCTTTGGATAGGCATCAGCGAAGGTTCCATCAGCGTGCCACATATCGGCGCGACCAAAGCCACGGGTGGAGTCCAGCTCGAGGATCGTCGGCATTCCCTTGGCAACACCGAGCATCGGATGCGGCACCAGCTTTCCGAAACGAGCGGCAAACCGCTCCTGCTCGGCGTCATCGAGATGGCCTTGGTTGCGGAAAAAAATTACCTTGTGCTCCAGCAGCAAGCTGTTGATAGCAGCGATCGTCTGGCTCGGCAAATCGCCCGAGAGTTTGATATCTCTAATTTCGGCACCGATGCGCGCTGCGCGTTTCACGACGCTGGTACGCGGAATGACATCATCAATCAAAGCCGTTTCACTCATGGTGGCATTCTCCAAGCTTGTGATCTCTTGGCCTCTCCGTAGCGAAATGATCTCAAGCAAGCGTCGTGCCAGGCGCAAAGATCGGGCCTGAGGGGCTACGTAGCGACAGGAGCACTAAAGGGATCAGGATATCTGGCGCGAGCCTGTCGCCGCATTGACCAATGGCAACCGGGTAGCCAAAGAGCTCGGTCGCAAGCTCATTCTTTCAATATGATAAAATCGCGAAGACGCAATGGACAGCAGTAGTCGATCAACGGAAGATCTTCAGACATATTTCCACTCAACTGTTCTTAAAAATGCGGTGCCTTTGCAAAATTGGTGAATTCCTCATGAATTATGTAATCGGGCCCCCGCGGAGCGCAAGCGCGCTCCGGAAACGAATCCGCCCATGGCGCTCCTCTGCATGGCTAGGTCGCCGGCGGTATCTCGTAGATAAGATGCCGTATCGTGGTCGTGCTGACCGACAAAACTGTCGCTGCTTCATTGATCGTCGCCTCTTGGCGTTCGGCGCGTCACCTAGCCGATGAATGGCGATGTCGCATTGATGACGTAAGGAGCAGATGCTGCCGCAGGTCCAGCTGCGCCCGTGGCTGGTGGATTTACCAAGGCGATTGAGAACGGCCGCTATGGTCTGGTCTGGCATGTGACGCGCAAGTGCTCGCACAAGCTCAATGACAACATCCTCCTCCGTGCACCAGTCCGTTCGGACAATGCGGTTCTTCTCACGGTCAGGCGAGTATGTCGCCACCCCGCCAGTGAACGACCATCTCCAGTGTATCGACGACGATCTCTGCAATGACGGTCCGGATTATCTTTTTGCGCGTCTCATGCGTGGCTCCGGGGTCTCCCAGGCCGCGGCCACGTCGCGCCCAACTGCATGAGGCGTTCCCGATCCACACTCGTGAGAAGCAGCTCAGCCCTTGCGTCGAGCTGGTTGATCTCGGTCTCAAGACTTCGCCCTGCGATGAGCCGCTCGTTCCAGGGTCTCTCTAACTCTTCGGCTACAAGCCGGTTATCAGGTCACGTCGTACTGTCGGTGCACCCGAGCCGCCTCGAAACGGGCTTGCCGGAGCGCGAAGTCAAGCTGGTCCCGCTTCTCGGAGCGCTTCTCGCTACACGCCTTGATGCCCGCGAGGGCGGCTTCTATGCCCAGGGACTGGAGCCGGTCGATCACTTCCTTAGGACACATTCGGTCCGGGCGGTCGCGCTGAAAATTATGCATTTTACCGCGGCGACTTGGTTAAATGCGTAACGGGGCGCGTTACGCTCGATGACGTTAAACCGGTGGTTCTGCGCCGGGTCGATGTGCCGTTCGACGTCAAGCTCGACCGCCTGCACCTGACCATCCAGGCGGCCATGGGTTGGACCAACAGCCATTTCTACGAGTTGCGCGCCTGCCACATCGGGTGGAGCACGCCTTACCCGGATGCAGATGGGGGCGTCCGCGATTTCTTTGATGCCCGCAAGGCTCGGCTAAAGAAGCTCACATACCTCTATGACTTCGGGGACGGTCGAGAGCACTCGATCAAAGGTCGAGAGACTCATCGATCCCGAGCCCCTTCAGCGGGCGATATTGTTGCAGGCGTTTTATTCGATCCGCTCCGAGCGGCTTCTGATGGAGCGGCTGGCGGGCGCAATGCCGAAGCAGACTTCCACGGCCAGAAACGCTCGAACGACACCCATGCTTCGACCACCGATCCCGATGCGAGGCTCTACCGCAAGGGCAATGGCAAGGAGACCAAGTTGTGCTTCATTGGACAGGGCTGCAACCTTGCCTTGGCTTGACCATCGTTGGCGTCCTCTCGCTGCCATCAAGACGGCGAAGGAAACCTCGAATTATGCTGAGTCAGATTTCACCGGCCTCGGTCTAGGACCGATCGACATTCATTGCATCCAGATCGTTGCGGCTGCGAGATGGATGAAGCCGGTAATGGCGGTCCGCCTGTCATAGCGGGTTGCCAAGCGTCGGAAGTGTTTGAGCTGGCAGAAGCAGCGCTCGATGCGATTGCGCTGTTTATAGGCGTCGGCGTCGTGCGGAATGATTATCCTGCGGGTGCGGTTTGACGGGATCACCGCCGTTGCGCCGATTTCGGCGATGATCGCACGCAGGGCGTTGCTGTCATAGGCTTTGTCGGCGAGCATGGCATCGCCGCTCTGGCCATCGAGCAATGCGGGCGCCTGGGTGATGTCATTGACCTGCCCAGCCGTGACGATGAAGCGGATCGGACGGCCGAGCGCATCGGCCAGCATGTGGATCTTTGTGGTCAGTCCAACTCGGGAACGCCCCAGCGCCTGATCTTTGGCCCCCTTTTCCGCTCGTCGCCTGCTGGTGGGCGCGAACGATGGTGCTGTCGATCATCAGATACTGGTTGTCGCGATCAGCGCTCAGAGCAGCAAACACGCGCTCCCAGACGCCAGCATGGCACCAGCGGCTGAAGCGCTGACGCACCGTTTTCCACTTGCCGTATCGCTCCGGCAGGTCGCACCAGTGTGCGCCCGACCGCAAAACCCACAAACATCCGTTGACGAACAGACGATTATCTGCAGCCGTACGTCCCGGGTCGCCAGCTTTCCCGGCAGAAATGGTGCGATCCTCGCCCATTGCGCCTCGGTCAGCTCATATCGCTTCGCCGCCACCATCTGCTCCGTGTGTCGAATCACGGAACTCTATGAATCAGCGATCAAACAACTTGGGAATCCTGAATGTCGATCGGCCCTAGGCTTTGATAAGAAGGAAACTCCACCGCAAACTCTGCATAATCATGCGCCCCGCATAATTGCGGAAGTCGACCGGCGTGCTGGCCACGTAAACCCCGCTGGGACATGTCTGCCCAACCGCCCGGATCACCGCAGCAAGCCGCTCAGGCCACATTGCTGCCGACACGCACCTCGACATCGCCGATCACAAATTTCCACCGTCTCACCCGCCACGGCTTCAAAGCGCGTAAACTTGGCCGGTCGGGCTCGCTCGGAAAGCGGCGCGACCATTCGCCAGGCAAACACCTGCGATCGACCCAGTCAATGAGCGCGCGCGATCGCCCGACACGTTCGCCCCCGGCCCGAAGTTTCTCCACCGATGCGATCCTCCTCACGAGACTAGGTGCGATAGCTCCGCCAGGGACTAACCGAAAGCCGCTCAGCTGCAGCCGCGATAACTTGCTATCAGACATGTTCGCTCTCATGAGCTCCTGGGACAAATCACCCAGGAGATTCTCTAATAATCGAACATCATCCGCTACGGGGGGTGACCCTACACGCTTAACGGTTGACAGCGTGCTTCCCGATCAAAAACGGACGCCAACTTAATTTCAACCCAGCTAGGCCACACTGCATTGGTCAAGATGATATGTTCCAAGGTCAACGCTCTATCGAGACCCAGGCTTACGACTTTCGAAGCCATGCATTTGGAGCGCAAGTAACGTTGGTTCCAAACGCATCAGTGTAATAAGTGTCGATTAGGAATCCTGATTGCTCGACCAGCTGGAACCCATCGATAATTTCCTTACTTACTTCCGCAGGATTGTCCTCAATTACATAGTAATCTCCTGACACCAGAAAATTGTTCAGATAAGAAAACATCGAGAATATTTGCACGTGCGCGTCGTCGATTACAAGCCACGGATGAGGTAACCTCTTCAGCAAGTTCTCATCGAAGTTGGAAACGTCAGAAAGGTCAGCTTGATGAAAGGTAAGCAATGGATGCTTTCTTGCATTCTCGTGGACACATTTGGTGTGCAAATCAAACGAGTGAACTTCACCGGGTTTTTCACAAAGCACCGACATATTGTCGGCAAACCACAGTCCGCTACCACCCTGATATGAACCGAGCTCTAGAATTGTCCTCGGTTGAAGCTCCCAAATGAGCCTTGGATACAAAGCAAGATCAAAAGGAGTCTTGAGAAGTATCAGCCCTTTATAAGTCTTCCCCAAAGCTCCGACTGTTGTGGAGCGCTTGTCAGCGATCCATGGAAAGATAGACGACATCCATGGTCGATCGGATGGCTTTGCAAAGCGATCAGAATGATCAGCATTTAGGACGTTGTTTATTGCGTCAAACATTCCACCATAGCCCGGCTCCCAGGCCTGGTCAATAAGCCCGCCGGGCCTCATTTGATCGGGGTAGTTCTTGTGAGCGGCGTCCCAAAAGGCCCTGTACCCGGAAGCGAGTTTCATAGGTCGATCTCCATTCTGCGTCTGCCTCCTTATCCAAGCAACCGGCGTGCCACTCGCAAGGCGATCGACTAACGAGAGTGAGAAACGCGTAGCTGCCGGCATGTCCGTTGGAATGGTCGGCGCGCTTAGTCGAGTTCGGGACATCGGCGTTGTCAATCGGACATAGATCGTACAACAAACTTCGTAGCTGAAGGCTGAAGGCTATGCCTCTCATGCTGACCTCTAAAGCGGGATGGGATTAGGTTGAATCGATTTGGGATCAAGCCGAAGGCGGTTTCGGGAGATCACGGTCTGGCTGTCGCAACGGCCGACATGGCTCCCTTGCGGGGATGCGCGCCGCGCGCGCGCAGGCTCCCCGCCAAGGTGCCTTCAGGCTTTGATGAGTTCCAGGCATGAGCGCGCGAGCGAGCGACGGCGGCTCCGAGGGGATGGCTCGGCCGGACCCCATGATCAATTTTGCTGAACTTGACGCACAGAACTCGGGGCTCCGTTTGTTTGTGTAATGACCTGTCTCAAGTTTGCTTTTGATCCAAGGCGGAGTCCCCCCAACGGTATGCGACACTCGCCGCATCAACTTATATCCGGTCGGAATTGAGTCCGTACCAAGGTCCCTCATGCATCGTTGCGAGGGCAAAGGGGAAGGAGAATGGGACCCATCTACAAAACGGCGTCTTCAGCCAGTCATGGCAAACGGTCACACATCTACCTTGGATCGGAACGTTCCTTTCGTCGCGTCTGGCCTCGTCTTCTAACCTTCAGAACTGCACCTGTCGGTAGCACGCTGGTTTCCAGGTAGCGCCAGAGTGCGATCAGCAGCTTGCGCGCCATCGCGACGATGGTGATCCGTCGGATGCGGCCCTTGAGGTTGCCGACAAGCT
>NZ_PSRT01000177.1 GCF_004212635.1 Bradyrhizobium genosp. SA-3
CCCGACCCGCCATCTCGCCGACCGTCAGCGGCACCCGCAGCGTCGCAACCGCCCCGTCCGGCACCTGGAGCGGCAGTGGCGGCACTTGGAGCGGCGGCTGGCGCCATCATCATCGCGGTGGCTTCTGGCCCGGCTTTGCGGCAGGCGCCGCGATCGGCGGCCTCGGCTCGTACGCCTATTACGGCGGCGGCTATGGCTATTACGACGACCCCTACTACTACGGCGACAGCTACTATGATGAGCCGTCAGTGGCGGTGGTGCCCGACAGCGGCGGCGACTCCGCGGCCTATTGCGCGCAGCGCTACAGATCGTACGACCCGGCTTCGGGCACTTATCTCGGCTATGACGGCCAGCGTCATCCCTGCCCCTAAGCCGATCGACGGCATTTGAAGCAAAGGCGTCGCAGCGATGCGGCGCCTTTCGCGTGCCGGTCGACTCCTTCATGGGCTCGCGGAAACGTACCTGCCGATTGTGACGCCCTACGCGACGCAGGCGGACCTTTATGCACTGCACCGTGCATATCTACGTTGACCCAATCCAAAATTGACCCGACCCACGATTCGCGGATATCACAAACCTCAGTGGGGACTTCGATTACTGGGAAGTGTCATGCCGCGTATTCTCGTGGTTGATGACGATCCGATGGTCGGCGCGACCATCGAGGTCCTCCTCCAACGTCAGGGCTTCGACGTCACGTTGACCGACGGCGGAGAAGCGGGATTGGCTGCGCTCGAAACACAGACTTTCGACGTGATGCTGGTCGACATCTTCATGCCGCACATGCGCGGCTTCGAGTCCATCCGCATCTTTCACGAGCGGGCGCCCGCCACGCCGCTGATCGCGATGTCCGGCTACGCCTTCGCCTCGTCCGCCTCGCCCTCCCCCGACTTTCTCCGCATGGCGCTGGAGCTTGGCGCGACCCGCTGCCTGCGCAAGCCATTCACGCCGGACGCGCTGCTGACCACGATCCGGGAATGCCTCACCGGCGCGGGCGGGAGCACACAGCCGAAGGACAAGAAAGAAGCCCCTTGATCCCAACGCAGCGCGTCATTCTCGGTGCTGGACTTGCCATCCTCCTGATCATCACCGCAGCCTCGATCGCCCTCGACGTCAAGTCGCGGTCCGATGCGGCATGGGTCAATCACACCGTCCAGGTGCAGAAGAAGATCTCCGATCTGCGCGTGCTGATGCGCCGCGCCGAGAGCGCAGCGCGCGGCTACGAGCTCTATCGCACCCCGGGCTTCAACGACGAATTTCAGTCGGTACGTGCTCAGATCGCGCCGGCCCTCGCCGACCTCAAGCGCGACGTGCGCGATAGTCGGGATCAGATGGCGCTATTGGAGGGCACCGAGCCGCTGGCGCTGCGCCGGATCCAGATTGCCGCCGAAGCGATGCGCCTGCGTGCCGAGAACGACCAGGCCGGCATTGCCGCGCTCAACAGCAAGGCCGAGGGCCGCGGCCTGATGGATACGGTGATGGGCAATCTCGACCATTTGAGCGCAGAGGAAGAGCGCCTGCTTACCGCGCGCTCCCATGATTCGCGCCGCACCGGGACCGTGCTGCTCGGCATCGACGTTGCAGGCGCCGTGCTGATCCTGCTTCTGGTCGCGCTGGTGATGCGCGAGAGCCAGCGCACCACGGTACAGCTCCAGAGCACGCTGACCGAGACCACGGCCGCCAAGGAGGCGCTCGAGGCGGCGGTGGCCGAGCGCACCGAGCATCTGGTCGCAGCCCATGACGAGCTGCGCCTGTCGGTCAACGTGCTCCAGAGCACCTTTCGCAGCATGGCGGAAGCGGTGCTGGTCATCGATACCGAGGGCGCCGTCCTGCTGTCCAATCCGGCCGCCGAGCGCATCTTGTTACATCGCGCCGGCATGAATTTGCGCAATCTGCGCGCGCTGTCCGACGTCTATCACGGCGACGGCGTCACGCCGCTGAAGGCCGACGAACTGCCGTCGACGCGCGTGCTGCGCGGCGAGCACTTCGAAGAGCTGGAGATGATCGTCCGCCCGCACAGCGGCAATCCTCCCCGCCATCTCATGATCAGCGGCCGGCCGATGCTGGACGGGCAAGGCAATATCTCGGGCGCAGTGCTGGTCTATCATGATGCCACCACCTCGCGCGAGACCGAGCGGCAGCTGTACCAATCGCAAAAGCTGGATGCGATCGGCAAGCTGACCGGCGGCGTCGCGCACGACTTCAACAACATGCTGACCGTGATCTCCGGCAATACCGAGACGCTAGTGGAGAGCCTGAACGGCCAGCCCGAGCTCCAGCGCACGGCACGGCTGATCGACGATGCCGCCGAGCGCTGCGCCGAGCTGATCCAACATTTGCTGGCGTTCGCGCGCAGGCAGCCGCTCCAGCCGCGCAACGTCGAGATCAGCACTGCGGTCGCGGACATCGCAAAACTGCTTCGCCCCACCCTCGGCGAGCAGATCCAGATCGAGACCGTGCTGGAACAGGCGCCGATGACGACGCACATCGATCCGTCTCGGCTCACCAATGCCGTGCTCAACATGGCGATCAACGCCCGCGACGCCATGCCGAACGGCGGCAAGCTGCTGTTCGAGGCCCACCGGGTCGTGCTCGACGAGGCCTATGCGCAGAACAATCCGGACGTGCGGCCCGGCCCTTACGTGATGCTCGCCGTCAGCGATACCGGCACCGGCATGCCGGCCGATGTCCAGCAGAAGGCGTTCGAGCCGTTCTTCACCACCAAGGAGGTCGGCAAGGGTTCGGGCCTGGGCCTGTCCATGGTCTATGGCTTCGTCAAGCAGTCCGGCGGCCACATCAAGATCTACAGCGAGGAAGGCCACGGCACCACGATCAAGCTCTATCTGCCGCCGGGCGAAGGCACGGCGGACATGGCCGCTCCCGCCGCGCCGCAGGCCGAAGGCGGCGCCGAGACCATTTTCGTGGTCGAGGACGACACGCTGGTGCGCAACTTCGTCACCGCGCAGCTCCAGAGCCTCGGCTACAAGACGGTGGCCGCGCCCGACAGCCGGGCCGCGCTGCAATTGATCGAGGCCGGCCAGCCGTTCGATCTGCTCTTCACCGACATCGTCATTCCCGGCGGCATGAGCGGCCGCGAACTCGCCGACGAGGTGGCCAAGCGCCGGCCGGGCCTGAAGGTGCTCTATACCTCCGGCTACACCGACAATGCCATCGTCCACCACGGCAAGCTCGACGACGGCGTGCTGCTGCTGACCAAACCCTACCGCCGCAACCAGCTCGCCGAGATGATCCGGAAGGCGCTGAACGGCGGGGTGGCGGCGAGCTGACGCGAGATGCGCTTTGCTAGATCGATGCGATCGCCCGGAATTCGGATCACATCTCCCGAAGGGAGAGGTGAAGATCTCAGCGCGTCGCCAGCACGACGGCTCCAAGCGTGAAGATCAGCGCCGCGATCTGGCCCGCCCCGAGCGGCTCGCCGAGCGCGATCGCCGAGGTGACGACGCCGATCACAGGCACCGCCATGGTGCCGATCGCAGCGACCGAGGCCGGCAGGCGCGCCAATGCGGCGAACCAGCTGACATAGGCGATGCAGAACTGCCCGACGACCGAATAGACCAGCAGCCACCAGCCGACCGGCGTCACGCTCGAAAGATGCGTGGTCTCGATCAGGAGGCCGATGATCGAGATCGGCAGGCAGCCGATGCCGATCTGCCAGGCCGCGGCAGTGATCGGCGGCAGGTGGATCGGGTATTTCTTCGAGAACACCGTGCCGACGGCAAAGCCGAGCGCGCCGCACAGCGCCATGATGATGCCCGGCAGCTTTTCTGCGCTGGCAGCAATGCCGTTACCGCCCATGATCGAGGCGAGGCCGGCAAAGGCCATCACCAGCCCCAACGTGCGCAGGACCGTCGGCCGCTCCCCCAGCACCGGCCAGGCGATGATCGAGGCCCAGACCGGCATGGTGTAGGCGATCAACGCTGCCTCGCTCGCCGGCAGCCAGAGCAGCGCCAAGCCCATCAGCACCATCCAGCCGGTGACGTTGAGCACGGCGGCGGTCAGTAAGCGCGGCCAGATCGCGCCGTCCACCCGCAGGCTCTGCCGGCGCATCACCGCAAGCAGCGCCAGTAGCACGGCGCCGAGCACGCCGGTCACCCCGCGTAGCGTCAGCGGCGGCAGCTCGGCGAGCAAAAATTTCGTCACCGGCCAGTTGAAGCCCCAGCCGATCGAGGTGATCGCGAGGAACATCAGGCCGGCCGGGGCGATGCGCGGTCGCTGCACCGGCCTCGTCGAATCATGCATGGGGGCAGTCCGGCAAAATCGGGGTCAGCTTGGCGCGGATTCGCCGCGCAAACCACCACCTCGGCGGGCATGCCTGCCCTCAGCTTCCGTAGGGCTACGTGAGTCCCGCTGACGCAATCCCATCGCCCAAAAATATAGCTGCCCTGTGAACAGCGGGATGAAGGGTTGCGAACAGCGCGGCATGCAAATTTTTTCGGTTGGGAATCCCTGAGGACTCACTGATACTTGGCTCCACAACAGGCGCGGCCGAGACCCCTGTTATCCCCCGCAATCCACCATATTTAGTATTTGATTCAGGAACTCGCACTAGTTCTTGACGGGCGCAACGGAGAGTCCTAGCTTTCGGACCGTTCGGCGCGAGTGAGTTTGCGTCCCGCCGGCACTCCCCCAAAGGGTCTCGCAAATCTCAGCTCCGCCGGCCAGCCAAAGGCAGCGGGATGAGGGCTTGTCTGCCCTCGGATAGCGGACTTTTCGGGCGCCAGAACGGGCCGGCAACAGGCCCGCATGGCAAACGGTTGAAGTGACGGTGTGGGCGTTGAACGCATGTCGGGCGCATCCCCTTGGGGGCGGATGGGTCTGGGCATGCCGGCGGATGATCGATGCGTGCATCGAACAATCGCGTCGGGAGAAAAAGGGCCGGGTCCACCGGCTGAACTGCGATGCCCAGAGGCCGAACGGCCAAAAGGACTCGCGAAGCGAAATGTCGACCGGGACGCCTGAACGGAGGCGGTTCGGTCAAAGATAAGGACGGGGCAAGACCATGCGGATTGAGCGGCGCCACACCACGGTAAGACAGTCACCTTATGCGGGAATCGATTTCCGGCTGACCACGTCGGAGATTCGCAATCCCGACGGCTCGGTCGTGTTCAAGCTCGACAATGTCGAGGTCCCGACCGAATGGTCGCAGGTCGCCTCCGACGTGCTGGCCCAGAAGTATTTCCGCAAGGCCGGCGTTGCCGCGCGCCTGAAGAAGGTCGAAGAGGAATCCGTCCCCTCCTTCCTGTGGCGCTCCGTGCCCGACACCGAGGCGCTTTCCGCCCTGCCCGAGAAGGAGCGCTATGTCAGCGAGCTCAGCGCCAAGCAGGTGTTCGACCGCCTCGCCGGCTGCTGGACCTATTGGGGCTGGAAGGGCCGCTATTTCTCCACCGATGAAGACGCTCAGGCCTTCTACGACGAGCTTCGCTACATGCTCGCCATGCAGATGGTCGCGCCGAACTCGCCGCAATGGTTCAACACCGGCCTGCACTGGGCCTATGGCATCGACGGCCCCGGCCAGGGCCACTACTATGTCGACCCCTTCACCGGCAAGCTGACCAAGTCCAAGTCGGCCTACGAGCATCCGCAGCCGCACGCCTGCTTCATCCAGGGCGTCGGTGACGACCTCGTCAACGAGGGCGGCATCATGGACCTCTGGGTCCGCGAAGCGCGCCTGTTCAAATACGGCTCCGGCACCGGCTCCAATTTTTCGCGCCTGCGCGGCGAAGGCGAAAAGCTTTCCGGCGGCGGCCGCTCGTCCGGCCTGATGAGCTTCCTCAAGATCGGTGACCGCGCCGCCGGCGCCATCAAGAGCGGCGGCACGACGCGTAGAGCCGCCAAGATGGTCGTCGTCGACGTCGATCACCCCGACATCGAGACCTATATCGACTGGAAGGTGAAGGAGGAGCAGAAGGTCGCCGCCCTCGTCACCGGATCCAAGATCAACCAGAAGCACCTCAAAGCGGTGCTGAAGGCCTGCGTGAACTGCGAAGGCTCGGGCGACGACTGCTTCGACCCCGAGAAGAACCCGGCGCTGCGCCGCGAGATCAAGCTCGCGCGCCGCAGCCTCGTGCCCGACAATTACATCAAGCGCGTCATCCAGTTCGCCAAGCAGGGCTACAAGGACATCCAGTTCGACACCTACGACACCGACTGGGATTCGGAAGCCTATCTCACCGTCTCCGGCCAGAACTCCAACAACTCGGTCTCGCTGAAGGACGATTTCCTGCGCGCCGTCGAAACGGACAGTGACTGGAATCTCAACGCCCGCACCTCCAAGAAGGTGACGAAGACGCTGAAGGCGCGCGATCTCTGGGAGAAGATCGGCTACGCCGCCTGGGCCTCGGCCGACCCCGGCCTGCACTTCAACACCACGATGAACGACTGGCACACCTGCAAGGCGTCCGGCGACATCCGCGCGTCCAATCCGTGCTCGGAATACATGTTCCTGGACGACACGGCTTGCAACCTCGCCTCCGCCAATTTGCTGACGTTCTACAACACCACGACCAAGCTGTTCGACGTCGCGGGCTATGAGCATCTCTGCCGGCTCTGGACCCTCGTGCTCGAAATCTCGGTGATGATGGCGCAGTTCCCGTCGAAGGCGATCGCCGAGCTCTCCTACGAGTTCCGCACGCTCGGCCTCGGCTACGCCAACATCGGCGGCCTCCTGATGACCATGGGCCTGCCCTATGACAGCAAGGAAGGCCGCGCGCTCTGCGGCGCGCTGACCGCCGTCATGACCGGCATCACATACAAGACCTCGGCCGAGATCGCGGCCGAGCTCGGCACCTTCCCCGGCTACAAGAAGAATGCCGCGCACATGCTGCGCGTGATCCGCAACCACCGCCGCGCCGCGCATGGCGAGGCCTCCGGCTATGAGGCGCTCTCCGTCAACCCGGTGCCGCTCGACCACGCCTCGTGCCCGCAGACAGACTTGGTCGCGCATGCCAAGGCGGCCTGGGATGCGGCGCTTCAGCTCGGCGAGCAGCACGGCTATCGCAACGCCCAGACCACTGTCATCGCGCCGACCGGCACGATCGGCCTCGTGATGGATTGCGACACCACCGGCATCGAGCCCGACTTCGCCCTGGTGAAGTTCAAGAAGCTCGCCGGCGGCGGCTACTTCAAGATCATCAACCGCGCGGTCCCCGCAGCGCTGCGCGCGCTCGGCTATCGCGAGAGCGAGATCGCGGAGATCGAGGCCTACGCCGTCGGCCACGGCTCGCTCTCCAATGCGCCGGGCATCAACGCCTCGACCCTCAAGGCGAAGGGCTTCACCGCTGAAGCCATCGCCAAGGTCGAAAAGGCCCTCCCGACCGCCTTCGACATCAAGTTCGCCTTCAACAAGTGGACCTTTGGCGAGGACTTCATCCGCGACCAGCTCGGCATTGGCGCTGAAGCCATTGCCGCGCCGGGCTTCGACCTGCTCCAGGCCGTTGGCTTCACCAAGCGCGAGATCGAGGCGGCCAACGTCCACATCTGCGGCGCGATGACGGTGGAAGGTGCCCCGCACCTCAAGGCCGAGCACTATCCGGTGTTCGACTGCGCCAACCCCTGCGGCAAGGTCGGCAAGCGCTACCTGTCGGTCGAGAGCCACATCCGCATGATGGCGGCAGCGCAGCCCTTCATCTCGGGCGCGATCTCCAAGACCATCAACATGCCGAACGACGCCACGGTGGAGGACTGCAAGTCCGCCTACATGCTGTCATGGAAGCTCGCGCTGAAGGCCAACGCGCTCTACCGCGACGGCTCCAAGCTCAGCCAGCCGCTCAACTCGCAGCTCATCAGCGACGATGAGGACGAGGACGAGGCGGTCGAGCAGCTCTACGAGAAGCCGATGGCCGCACGCGCGACCCAGGTCTCGGAGAAGATCGTCGAGAAGCTGGTCGAGCGCATCATCGTGATGCGCGAGCGCGAGAAGATGCCGGATCGCCGCAAGGGCTACACCCAGAAGGCGGTGGTCGGCGGCCATAAGGTCTACCTCCGTACCGGCGAGTACGACGACGGCCGTCTCGGCGAGATCTTCATCGACATGCACAAGGAAGGCGCGGCGCTCCGCTCCTTCATCAACAACTTCGCCATCGCGGTGTCGCTCGGCCTGCAATACGGCGTGCCGCTGGACGAATATGTCGACGCCTTCACCTTCACTCGCTTCGAGCCGGCGGGCCCCGTGCAGGGCAACGACTCTATCAAGTATGCGACCTCGATCCTCGACTACGTCTTCCGCGAGCTGGCGGTGAGCTATCTCAGCCGCTTCGACCTCGCCCACGTCGATCCCAACGAGACGGGTTTTGACGCGCTCGGCAAGGGCGTCGAGGAAGGCAAGGAGCCGGACGAGGACGGCGGCCACCACGCGACAAAACTGGTCTCGCGCGGCCTCACCCGCTCACGGACGGACAACCTCGTCGTGATGCGCGGCGGCACCACCGCAGTCTCGCAAGGCAACGACAGCGCGCCTGCCGGCGGCAACAAGGTCACGGCGCTGGCTTCGCACGGCACCTCAGCCCGCGTCGGCGACGCCCTCGAAGGCGCCGTCGCCCTGAAACAGGAAGCCAGCCACGACCTCTCCCCCACGGAGAAGCTCGAGCAGCTGCAGTGGAGCAAGGCCGGCACCGCCGCAGCCGCCGCCCCCTCTAAGGCCGAGCGCCGCGCCGAAGCCAAGGCCAAGGGCTACGAGGGCGAGATGTGCTCAGAGTGCGGCAACTTTACGCTGGTGCGGAATGGGACCTGCATGAAGTGCGATACTTGCGGCAGCACGACGGGGTGTTCGTGAGAATCGCAGGTTCCGATATCGCAATTTGACCGCTGTGATGGGCGGAGGGTTCGAGCCTTCCGCCCATCGACGTATTTGGTGCAGCTCAATGTCAGCAAAACAGATGCAGCCGGAAGAGCTTTACAGGCGGGTCGGGCGCCTCATCGAGACGGCTCCCTCATTCGTCGGGATCGGTCTACTATCGGTAGATCAAATGACTTGGCTCGGCAGAGCAGAAGCCTTGGTTGTTTCTAGCGGCGACCTAAGCGCGCGGACTGACTTCACGCTAGCAAAAGAAGGACTTTCTCAACCCTCGGCACGACCGATGGCTCAACAACGCTTGATGCTCACCCTCTACACAATCCTCGCAGCAGCCGAGCTAGCATCACCTCCAGGAGCCCAAGGAGCTTTTATTCCGGTCGGAAACAGCTTCGACGCATATGCTGCAATTGCAAAGGTCATATCTGCGGCCAAACAGGATGTGTTAGTCGTCGATCCTTACATGGATGACACCGTTCTAACCGATTTTGGCGGAACACTGGCTGAAGGCATCGTGCTCCGACTATTGACAGATCAAGCAACCGCAAAACCAAATCTTGCGCCAGCGGCCAATCGTTGGAAAGCCCAATTTGATCGTCGCCCCTTGGAAGTTCGGCTAGCTCCGCCGAAAGCCCTTCATGATAGAGCCATCTTCATTGACCGATCCGAAGCTTGGACGGTGACCCAGTCCCTGAAGGATCTCGCCAAGCGATCGCCAGCAGAAATTGTTCGTGCGGACGACATTGCGCCCCTCAAGATCGCGTCTTATGAGGCTATTTGGTTGAGTTCCATGGCTATTGTTTGAGGCATCTGATGTCCGAAGAGATCAAGCCTGGTAGCGTAGTGCAATTGAAATCGGGGGGCCCGCTAGTGACCGCAGCGTGGGTTCAGGACGAACTCGGTGTACGTCTGGCCTATTGCGAATGGTTTATCCAAGATAAGGCTCCGTGGAAGCAGGAAGGATCAACGTTCCCAACAACCTCCCTGAAACTTATAGAGCCCTAGCAGCATCAGGTGAGCGCCACATCTCGAAGGCCGACAATTCGATTCCCTTAGTGACGATTTGCCCGCGCCGGACTTACGTTATCTCGGCGCATGGCCATACTCGGCCAAGCCCTTGCGAAACCCGTCATTCGTGGATCGACATTGATGGTTTCACTCCGCTCTACCCATCCTACGGACTAGCGCGTAGGGTGGGTTAGCGTAGCGTAACCCACCTCTCTAGTTTCCGGGATTGCGGTGACAGTGCACTAAGTTCATTCGCTATCGTCGAGTTGCATAAAGAACCACCAAGCGCTCCCTTGCCGATCTTGTCAAAGCGAGATCGATCGCGGATGACGGCGAGCATGGTCTCGCGCGCAGGACGCTCAAGACCCGGCAGGATGGCTCGCCGGTATCCGGCAAAATCTCACCACATGGCGGCCACGCAAGCGACAACCCACAATCGCGATTTCAGCGCAAACGCGACAGAGGCTTGCGGCTTCAGCGATAGGGAGCCATTTGCAATGTTGAGTTCGGTAGAAAATAAACCAACGGGAAAATCCGGCCGGCGCGGCGGAAAGAAGAAGGCTAGGCAACGGTCCGGGGCCGACGAGCAACACGCAACTGCAGCGCATCAATTGCCGGATGCCTCAGCGGAGATCAGCCAAGAGCACAAGCAAGAGAACAGGCAAGAGCCCGAGCAAGAGGTAGAGACGAGCCGACAGATCAGTGCGCAAGTACCCTCGGCTGCAGCCTTGCCGTCAGGGATGGAGATCGTTGCCAGCGCGCCCGTCGCACCGGTGGAACCCTCCCAGGCCAGCCCGCAGGCGATCGCCGATGCCTATAGCGGCTACATCAGCACCTCCCTTGAGCACGCCTGGGCCTTCCTGGGAAAGCTCGCGACGGCGCGCTCACCCGTCGAGGCCTTCGAGCTTCAGATGGAGTACGCGAAACAGGCGTGTGAATCGTTCGTCGCCGAATCCCAGAAGATCGCCGGGTTGCATGAACAAATGACCAGACAAAGGGTCATGCACTTTGAGGGGTTCGTGGCCAGGCTCACCCAGACGACGCTCGAAATCCGCGCGACACGTCACTAGCGACAGCTGCGTATTCCGACGGCGCGGGGCCGGATGCCCGTAGGATGGGTACGTTGATCGGCTTCGCTCCGCTCGACCCATACTGCGAACTGCGCTTTGCGCAGTCGCGGTGCTAACCCCCTACGCGCTCACGCCCACCCCGCTTCCGCCCGCCATAATTTTTCCTTTGCACGCGCGTTGTGTTGGACAGCGGCGAGACCTATCCTTCCAGCGATCGGACTGCCTCCCATTGACGCCCGACCGGATGGAGAGCGCATCGGTGCCTGAAACGAACGACCCCAACCCTGATAGCGACAAGCCTGATACCGCCAAGCCGGATGAGGCGCGCGCCGACGGCGGGCTGACGCGGGCCTACGACCGGATCAAGAGCGCAGAGGAAGACCTTGCGCGGCTGGACCGGCTGGTTTCCGGAATGGAACGCGACAGCGAAGGCCAGCGGACCTCGCACGCAACCGCCGGTGCGACGGCAGCCGCAACTTCCGGAAGCAAGGCGCGGCGCCGGATGCCAAAGTTCCGAATGCCAAGCTTCGCGATCAAGGCTTGAAGGGAGATCGGACCATGGTGCGCGCTTTGGTTGGCCTCGTGCTGGCGATCGGCCTTCTCGGTGCCGCCTTCGCTTCGCAATATCGCGATGAGGCCAAATCGATCAGCAAGTCGATCATGGCGCGATGGGCTCCGCCGGCTGCGAGCAGCTCCCAGCAAGCGTCCGCGGTGGAAAGTCCGGCGCAGCCGCCGGCAATGCAACTGGCTGCTGCGGATGAGCCGAGCCCGGTGCCCGCCCCGCCGGTCGCCAAGGACACGGAAAGCGCCGCAAAGCCTGCCGCCACAGCGCCAGCGCCTGACCCGTCATCGTCTGATCTGGCGCAATCGCTCAAGGCCATCACGAGCGAGCTTGCGAGCATCAACGGGAAGCTCGATCAACTGAAAAGCCGCAACGACCAGACCCTGCGTGAGCAGGCCGACACCATTCAACAGTTCAAGGCGGCGCAGGAGAAGGATGCGGCGGACAATGCGCGCCTCGCCGCGCAGGTCCAGGCGCTGCAAACGCAACTGAGCGCTTCATCCGCGTCTGCAGCCACCAAGCCCGTCGCGCGGAGCGTGATGAACAACGATGTGCATGCCCGGCCGCACGTACCAGCGGCCGAACCCCGGCGGCCCCGACCGCCGCGAGGCCCCTGGATGCCTCCGCCCTACATGGCCGACCCTTACGGCTATCCGGATTGGTGAGCCCGCAGGGCGCGGGCTTGTTTCCCGAAGGCGCGATTGGATTTGAAGCCCTACGAGCTGCGGCTTCGGCTTGCCTTTAGTGGACGGCGTTAAGCGCGCAAGTCTACCTTCCAGCCGAGCGAAGGTCTTCTGCGACGCCGTCGAATGCGTTCTGACTCGCGACGGCCCCACCCTGCTGCGCATCTGGCGCTGCAGACTGCCGACGCGCGCCGACCCCGAAAATGTCGTGCACGAGCCCGAGTTTCCCCAGCCCCAGGATGATCAGGCCGTTGATGTCGATCTCGTACCAGGCGTGCGAAAGGTAGGCATCGCGCGGAAACCGGTGATGGTTGTTGTGCAGCCCTTCACCGAAGGTGAGGATCGTGGTCACGAACTCGTTGGTCGTGCCGTCATTGGTCTCGAAGCGGCGGTAGCCGTAGCGGCCGTCGCTGTGGCAGACCGAGTTCACCAGCGAGGTGGCCATGGTCATGATGTAGCTGCGGAACAGGCCGGAGAACAACACGCAGCCGATCATCGTGCGCACGCCGCCGAACGCGTAGCCGATGGCACCTGGAATGATCACCGCCGACAGCGCGTACCAGTACCAGCGAGTCCTCGTGAAGAACATGGCGATCGGGTCGGCCAAAATATCCCTGGCATAGTATGCGCCATCGGTGGTGGCCTGGTCCCACACCCAGCCGCCTTGCGCATGCGACATTCCCTTGAGGAAGCTCGCATAGCGATTGCCGAAGCCGTCATAGTAAGGGCTGTGCACGTCGCCGGGCTTGTCGGAGTGAAGATGGTGCCGCCGGTGGTTGCTCACCCACTTCAGGATCGAGCCCTGCACCGCCAGCGTGGCTATCGCGGCCAAGATCGTCCGCATGACCGGACGACAGCGAAAGCTCCGGTGCACGAAGTAGCGATGCATGAAGCCGATCCCGACCGTGGTCAGCAAGAACATGCCGACGAAGACCGAAATCTCCACCCAGCCGATGCCTTGCCAGAATGCCCAGATCAGCGCCGCGATCGAACCGCCGATCATGAAGCCGAACGCGATGTAGGAATCGAGAAACTTGGCGTCGACCAGCGGGCCTTCGACAACCACTCCCGGTGGCATTTTCGGGTCCGCACCTGCCTCCGACACCACGCTCTCGATTACGGTCATTTCAGCCGATCCATTCACACAAAATTAACTCTTCTGCGGCGCAACGTACAACCGGGGGTTATTTCTCGCAAGGATTGGAGCGGCCGTAGCAGCCCGGAGCCGGGACCTGAGAAGATGCGGTCGAGTGGAAATGAAGCGAGATTTCAGGGCGGGCGGACAGCGTTAACTAAGTCCACAGGCTCCGCAATTTACGCCCACAGCGCACATGCCAAGGAAAAGCAACAGCCTCCTCCCTCGCCTTCGCAGGTTACGGCGGGCCGCCCGGTGGGCGCGGAAGAATTTCGCGCGCGCACCACGGATGGTTCGGATCGCGGGCGGCGTGGCGATGCTGCTTGCGGCCGCAGCGCTTGTGAACATCGTCACTCAAATGGTCCGCAAGCCGACCGAGCTGTTCGCCGTCGTCGGCCACGCCCTCGACAAGGAGCCGGAAGAGACTTGGACGAGCTACGGACCGCTGTTCCGCAAGTATTCCACCGCTGCGATCACGCCGGAATTGCTGGCCGCGCTGGCGCAGGTCGAGAGTTCGGGCAATCCGGTGACGCGCACCTATTGGCGCTGGCGATGGAGCTTCAATCCGCTCGCGATCTACCGGCCCGCCTCCAGCGCCGTCGGCCTCTTCCAGATGCTAGACGCCGCTTACACCGAGGCCGCACGGTTTTGTGTCCGCGGCAACGCGGTCACGGAGACTGGTTGCGGGTTCACCAATCTCTATATCCGCGCGATCCCTGGCCATGCCGTCGAGCTGGCATCGGTCTATCTGGACCGCCAATTGGCCGACGTTCTCGCCCGCGCCGGCGATGTGAAGGCAAGCCCGCAGCAGAAGCAGGACCTGGCCGCCTTCATCCATCTCTGCGGCGCGGGTCCCGCCACAGCCTACGCACGCCGCAAGTTTCAGATGATCGCCGGCGAGCGCTGCGGCGATCACCTGGTTGCAGCCTATGTCGCCAAGGTCAACGCGATGAAACGGCAGTTTCAGCGCCTTGCGGCCGGTGACGGCGGTTAGCGGCGCG
>NZ_PSRT01000178.1 GCF_004212635.1 Bradyrhizobium genosp. SA-3
CGCGCAGTGCAGCAATGGCGGCAAGCAGCTTGCGGCGATGGCCGATCGAGACGACTCCGAGCCCGATCAGATCCTCGGCCGTGAGGTCCATGAGGACCTCGGCATCGATGTCGTTCTCCCGGAATGCCTGTTCGTACTGTCCCAGCCCCAGACCACACAGCCAGGTCCCGATGTCCATGGGCTCCTCCCGGCTTTGTATTCAGCGCTAAGGTGGCTCCAGTCTATCTCAAGATGGCGCACGCTGGGCGCGGTGAAACGTCACGAGTTGAGCGCGGAGGAAGGGCAGTGACAGTGCACCAAATTCATTCGCCAGACGCCCGCGCCCCCGCGCCTTCGATCAACGCTAGCGGCGCCTGAATTGAGTGCGCTGTCACCGTAACTCCAAAAGCTGCCTCTGTTTCTACGCCCTAACGTCGGCTTGCGGGGTGCGAACGGACCAAGGACGAATATGGCCGCGACGTCCCCATGTGACATCCAGCAGACGTTCGCTGGGTCGACTTTTGTTCTGGCGTCGCGCCGGTTCCGGGTGCACACTCGTTCTAACACCGCACGGCGCTGTGCTTTTGATGAGAACGCCGGTTTGCGCTCCCTCCCAATTCACGCAGGGAAAGGAGAGTGCCATGGGAAGACACTCACAATCCCGCATTGACGACAACCTGAACGCGGAACGTGCCCGCATCATAGCGGAACTGGAAAATACGCAGCCAGGACCACAGCGTGATCTTCTAGAAAGCAAACTGCGCCAGCTCGAAACCGCTTCTCATATAGATGAATGGCTGACGTCATCGGGTCTGCAACCCCCCGAAGAATAAGGCGTCTCAGGCCGACCGAGCGCGTAGGGGTCAGCAGATAGCGAGAGGTCTTTCGATGACTATCACCCTCAACCACACCATCGTCCCGGCCCGCGACAAGAGGGCAGCGGCGCAGTTTTTTGCGCGCATTTTTGGCCTCCATGCCGATCCGAAAGACGGCCATTTCGCGCCGGTACGTATCAACGACACGCTCACGCTGCTCTTCGACGACGACGAGGCGTTCGAGGGCCACCACTACGCCTTCCACGTCAGCGATGCCGAGTTCGATGCCATCTTCGGCCGCATTCGCGAGGCGACTCTCGCCTATGGCAGCGCACCGTGGAGCCTCGACGACGGTAAGCTCAATGACTGGAACGGCGGCCGCGGCGTCTATTTTCGCGACCCTGACGGCCACGTGCTAGAACTCATGACCGTACCGCAGTGAGCCGCTACAGCGATGAGGCGATCGAGGAAATTGTTTTTGTGTCGTGTGTTAGATCATCCGGCCCGAGGTGCCGGAAGCCGTATCGGTCCGCTTCATCAGGTAGACCGGACATCGGCGGTGTGGCCTGCGACCTGCGCTCCTGACCCGCACCTGACATCCATGGTCAGATTATTGCTGTGGGGCGCAATCTTAGTTCGAAGGTGTGGTAAGTTGTAGTCATTCGCCCGAGGGCATCCGAAAATGGCCCATCAGCGAAATGGTGGCAGCTTTCATTGACGTCCGCTCAGTGGGGTATACCCGACCAGATTTGCTCAGGCTGAGTTGCGCGATCCAGCTTCCTGTCGAGCGTTCATCTCGCCTTCAATCGAATTGCGATGACGTGCATTCAATCATTCGCCGTCCTTACCCCACTGTCCGTGCGGCTTCGGTCCCCGCTTGGCCGATTTACATCACCAGCCGCTTCCCTGGCACGTTCACCCGCCCCCTGCCCCTCCTCCCACTTTCCTGCTATCTCCTACCCTCTCCGTCCCGGCCCAAAGCAAAACCCTCCGACTGTCAAAGGGAGCAACAACCATGCGATACCTCCACACCATGCTGCGCGTGCGCAATCTCGATGTCGCGCTGAAGTTTTACCAGGATGCGCTGGGCTTGAAGGAGGTGCGGCGGATCGAGAATGACAAGGGGCGCTTCACGTTGGTGTTCCTGTGCTCGGCGGATGATATCGAGGCGCTGAAGAAGCAGCCGCAAACGCGCGGCGCGCCGCTGGTCGAGCTCACCTATAATTGGGACGAGGAGAAGTACGGCGAGGATCGCTTCTTCGGCCATCTCGCCTATGAGGTCGACGACATCTACGCCACCTGCGAGAAGCTGATGAAGGCCGGCGTCACAATCAACCGGCCGCCGCGCGACGGAAACATGGCCTTCGTCCGCTCGCCCGACCTGCACTCGATCGAGCTGTTGCAGAAGGGCGAGCCGAAGCCGCCGCAGGAGCCTTGGGCATCGATGCCGAACACCGGCCACTGGTAAGACACCTGGCAGGAACAAGGCCCCTCGCCCGTCGTTCTCTCCCCAACGAAGCCGATTGGAGGAGGATGCGATGGCGAGAGGGCTGTTGCTGTGGCTGCTTGGCGTGCCGATCCCGGTGATCATTCTGTTGTGGCTGTTCTTCGGCCGCTGAGCGTCGCGTTGAATTTGCAATGAAGGCTCCGCCCTGGGCGGAGCTTTTTGCATGAGGGGCTCGGCGCAATCGCGGATCGCTCGATCAGGCGAATTCCGCTATCACCCGCGCGAGGTGGACTTGTAGCCCGGATGGAGCGCAGCGTAATCCGGGACCGCCGCGGTCGAAGCCCCCGGATTGCGCTTCGCTCCATCCGGGCTACGACACCGAAGAACGCCGCGGGAGACGCCTGATGCCTGACACCAAGCTGACGACCTGGGGCCGCGCCAACTCGGTCAACGTGCAGAAGGTGCTGTGGTGCCTCACCGAGCTCGGCCTGGCTTACGAGCGCATCGATGCCGGCATGCAATACGGCAAGACCCGCGAGGCCGAGTATCTGGCGATGAATCCCAACGCGCGGATCCCGACGCTGGTCGAGGGCGAGTTCGTGCTGTGGGAATCCAATTCGATCATGCGCTATCTCTGCCTCGCGCATGGGCACGGCACGCCGATCTACCCCGAGGCGCCGAAGCAGCGTGCCAGCGTCGACCGTTGGCTCGACTGGACGCTATCGACGGTGCAGCCGGTCGACCGCCCGGTGTTCTGGGGCGTCGTGCGCACCACGCCCGCCGAGCGCGACATGATCCAGGTGCAGCGCGATGCCGATGCCGCCGCCGAGGTCTGGACTATCGCCGACCGCCTGCTCTCGTCGCGCCGCTTCATTGAAGGCGATGCGTTCACGCTCGCCGACATCGCGGTCGGCTCCTATGCGCGGCGCTGGCTCGGCGTCGAAGGCATCAGCCGGCCGGCGCAGCCGCACCTCACCCGCTGGCTCGCCGAGCTCGGCAAACGGCCAGGATTTGCGCAATTCGTCGCACCGCCGATGTCGTGATCGCTGGCGCGGCGTAAGCTGCGATGATCGCGGGAGGAATCGCCGTTGTGGCGCAACCGTCCGGAGTCACGGCAGCTGTTGACGGCTACTGTGCATGGGGTTGTTTTCGCATATTTTGTTGTGGCGCTAGAGCGTTTTCGAGCGAAGTGGATACCGGTTCGCGTGAAGAAAACGCGTCAAAACAAGAATCTAGAGCTTCGGTTCTGATTCAATCAGAACCGATAATGCTCTAGAGCCAGCCGCGCTCGACGAGCAGCACGCAGATGATCAGCATCAGCGTCACGGCCGCGGTGGCGAGCCGCGCGGTCCAGCTCAGGCCGCGGCCGACCCACAACAACAGCGCGCAATACACCAGTACGGGGACGAGGATATCGAGCCGCAACAGGTCCGGCACCATGGGCTTCAGCGCCGGATGCTGGTGTCGATGCTGACCGACCCGCCGACCTTCACGCAGGTCCCGGTGCCCTCGACCATGACGAAGCGCGGGCCATAGGAGGCGCAGGAGCCTGCCTTCGCCGTGCCGGCCGTGCCCTTCAGCGGCAGCGCCTTGCCGGTCTCCTTGCCTGCCTGCGGCCGCTCGGCGGGCGGCAGGCGCAGGCTCTCAGCTGCGGTGGCGGACGCGGCCAGCAACGAGATCAGAATGAGGAGCGGCGTGCGCATGGCCGCCTTGTAGCCCGGACGGGCCGCGCACGCCATCCGGGCCGGCGCATGGCATTTCAGAGGAACTTGATGCCGGCCGACTTGCCGCGGCGCCAGACCACTTGGCAGCTCCGCCCGGTGCGCGCATCGCGGGCGAAGGCCATCCGGATCACGCCGGGAAGCTGGCTCGCATCCTCGTCCATCGTGATCTTCGCGCCCGTAGCCGAGATGTCCTGGACCAGGCAATGCCGCGCCGCGAATCCGCCGTCGAGCGTGATCCAGGCGTGCCGCGACAGCAGCTTGCGCTCTGCGCGCTTCTTGGGCGGTGGCATTGGAAAATCTCCTGCTCCAGCGCTACCCAGGGAACCCTAAGAAACCGTTGAATTCGCCCCCGGATGATTCCGGGGCCGACGCTTGTCCACCGGGGCAAAAGACCGTTCCCGAACGGCTTGCCCGGGAGCGCAAAGGCCACTATACGTTCGCCCGCTGCAAGCCGCCGGGCACTGTTCGGCCGGCCAGCGGCCGTGCCGCGGAAAGCGGCGGGGCCCTGCGTTTGCTCCCTTCGTCTATCGGTTAGGACGCCACCCTTTCACGGTGGAGAGAGCGGTTCGATTCCGCTAGGGAGCGCCAAATTTCCAAGATATCTTTGATTTGGTTTCGCTTTTTGCACGATTGGCAAAACAGTACCCCCGCTCAAGACGCGCGGTTGAGGAAGATCGGCAGCCCCCGCTTGTTGGAATAGAGCGGACGGTACCGCTCCGTGTTGTATGTATTGGCGACGTCCAGTTTGCGCGGCCCGAGCCTGGCGTCAGGGATAGGCACAAGGTCGTAGCGGCCCTCGACCAGCGCTGACATGAGGCCGGACTTGCCTTCCAGAATGGCATCATAGGCCATGTTGCCGAAAGTCAGGGCGACGAGCTTGTCGATGAAGTCAGGATCGCCCGATCGCAGATCGTAAGTGAGATCAGAGACGATGGTCTCCTCGCCGGCGCGCTCCTTGATCTCGTCGGCAAGGGCTTCGGCCACGTTCGTCCTTTTGCGGTGACCGTAGGCGTCAGCTTCGCCATATTCCTGCAGCTTGTAGCCCTCCCACTGGGCGCCTTCGCTCAGCACGATCAGCGCGTAGTTGCTTGGGTTGGCGCGCTTCTCCTCGAGCAGCAAACGGATCAGCTTGTCGAGATCGACTTTGTACTCCGGGATCACGCATCGGATCGAGGTGGCGTACGCAGTGTAGAGTGCCGTAAATCCGGCATCGCGGCCAAAGATGCGGAAAATGCCAATTCGCTCGTGTGAGCCGACAGTGGTGCGCTGGCGCTGGACGGCATCGCTGGCGCGGGTGATCGCGGTCGAGAAGCCGATGCAATATTCGGTATTGCGGACGTCGTTGTCCATCGTCTTCGGGATGGCGATGATCTTCACGCCGAGTCGGCTGAGCTTGTCCGCATAGCTTAGCGTGTCGTCACCGCCGATGGCGATGAGGTGTTCGATGCCGAGCCCCGATAGGTTCGCCAGTACCCGGCTGGTGACGTCCCAGCTCTTGGTTGCGACGCCGCCCTTGGTACTCTCCGACATTGGAAGGTCTTGGCCAGCCAGATGATCGGGCAGCTTTTTCATTTTGGAGGGATTGGTGCGGCTCGAGTGCAGCACGGTGCCGCCGCGTCGATCGATGATGCGCGTGTTTTCGCGGTTGAGTGGGATGAGGTAGTGGGATTTGCTGGCGGGGTCGTCGAGGTTCAGGTGCGTGAGGGCCTCCCAACCGCGGCGGAGACCGATGACCTCGATGTCGTCCTCGGTCCCGCGATAGGTCACCGTCTTGATGATTGCGTTGAGACCGGGGACGTCGCCGCCGCCGGTGAGAATGCCGATGCGTTTCCTCATCACGCCCCACCTCCCAGTATGGCATGTCGCAATAGCGCCTGCGTCACACGTTCTCTACGCGGCCGCTTCCGGCTTGCGCTCCTCGCGCCGCCGAAAACGCTTCAGGAGTGCGGATACGGTGTCGCGGAAGCCGCCATACTCCAATTCGGAATAGGGCAGCATTGCAGCGCCGGACCAGCCCTGGCTGCGCATCTCGATTGCCTTGCTTTGCGCGCGCCGGCGTACCTCGTCCCACGCCGGATTGTCGAAGAAATCGGTATAGGACTCGGCAAAGCGGCCTTCCTTGTCGATCGAAAAACCGACGCAGGAAACGATCGGCAGGCAGTACATGCCAGTCACCGGTGTATTGAGCGGGACGGGCATCAGCGGCATCACGTGCGAGCCACGCGCATCGCCACCCACGAAGTGTGCCTTGGCGAAGGGAGAGACGATTTCCTCGGGCGCGGGAAAAATTCCCTGGTTCCTGATGATCGCGACCGGATCATCCTTGCCGGTGTACTTGCCTGCGATCGCGTGAAGACGCTGCGCCGATACGGCGGCAGCAACCTCGCCGTATGTTTGAGAAACGATGCGATCAATGCCGAAGCGCTCGTTGTCGCGAAGCAGCGCGGCAATGTGGTAATTGTCCGCGGGCGCGTCGAGTTCGATCACGCTGTCGCCAGCGGTGTGATCCATGTCGATGACATGGAAACGGAAGCCCCGGATCATCGGCGGCAGCATCAGCCCGGCGCAATACATGGGATCGGCGAAGGCGAGGTAGAGCGGCAGGTTGTAGGCGCCGGGGCCGCACTTGTCGGCAGCAAACACCATGAAGGACTCTGCGGGTCTCGTCCCCGAGAGGCTGTGGTCGAAGCTGAGCTCGGCGACGCCCGGGCCGGCACCGCGAATGTTTCCCGATGGTGCATCTGCGAGAAGATCCTGGCCGGCGCCGTAGAGACCGGAAGTCTTCGCAACCGAAGTGGCCGCGAGAAACGCCTTCCAGGCGAATTGATGGATCTCGGAGCTCCCCTCGCCCCGTGTGTGCGTCATGATAATCGCGATGTCGTCGCCGGTGTGGCAGACAAAACCATCAATCAACAGACCATTGCAGATCGCTTTGGCGACCTCGCCCTCGACGGCCGCCATCATGCGTGTCGACGGCTTCGTATGTCCGCCGACGGAGCCAGTGTCAGCCTTGATGACTGAAAGAGTAAGTCTCATGGGCGTTTCTCCCCGCGCAAGCTCAACACCTCGGCCTCGGCGCTTGCTGCGCCGGGGCGACGGCGCTGCTCATTCGCGGAAACGAACGTTTAATGTCGGGATTAGGTTCCAGACCGCAGGTCTAATAGCGCTCCGCGCTGAGTGCGCGACCTCGCCCTTTTTCGTTGTGAATGTACGCAGCGACTTATCGCGTAGGCCGGGACCGCGCGTTTACCGGAAATTTACCCCTGCTCCTGAGTGCCGGTATCATTTGCTTAGAATTTCACTGCTACCGTGGAACTACGGAAGCAATCCCCAACATCATTGGCACTTCATGTCCGTCGCAGAGTTCCTCAGGCAGCGTGCAGTGGACGTTACCGTGAGCGGCAGCTACTCGCTGCCGCGCTGGTACGATTGCGAGGGCAAGCTCCGCAGCTTCGCCTGCCGGACCAAGCGCGTCTCGCCCTTCCGCATGATCGTGGACGTGCCTGTCGTCGGCAAGGTCGGCGAGCGCGTGACCTCCTACTTCCAGGATTTCGGCGAATTCCAGTGCACGATCAGCGCGACGCTGAAGTCGGGCTTCCTGATGGAGCTCGACATGACGCGGGCGCGGCGCGCCTGGATGTCGGAAAAGCTGACCTGGCTCGAGAAGAGGCAGAAGGACGCCAACGTGCAGGAGCTGCGGCGTGACGCGCGTTTCGTTCCGCAGGTCCCACACACGTTCCTGACGCTCGCCGACGGCAGCACCCATCCGTGCTTCATCATCGACGTCTCCACGGCCGGCGTCGCGATCTCTTGTGAGTACGACCCGCAGGTCGGAACCCCGCTTGCGGTCGGCGCCTGCGTCGGGCGCGTGATCCGCAAGTTCGAGCACGGCTTTGCGGTCAAATTCGCCGAGAAGCAGTCCCGGGACGACCTCATCCGGCTGATTGTCCGCACGCCCTTGCTGCAGTCGGCCTGAGAAGCCGGGCAACTCGCTGCCCTATCGCGGCCCCATTGCGGGATCAGCTTTTACGGGTCTGCGCCTCGCGCCGGATGTCATCTTTTGCAGACTTGCGATCGGGGGACCGAATGGCAGTCGACAAGATCACAGTTGATAAGATCACTTGGGACAGGGTCGGCCGGGTCACCGAGCCCGGACGCTACATGTACACCTTCGGCTGGCTCACCATCACCGCCGGCGATCTCGAGATTTGGAAGCAATATCCGCAGGCCGCGTTCACGCTGCTGGCGCAACCGGCCGAACCGGACGCCTCCATCGGCGGCGAATTCCATCTCGGGGCCTTCGATATTGCCCCAAGCGCGCCAACGCCGCTCGCCACCCACTGAACGCCGGAAACGCCGTTGCCGTGGGGCGATGGTCGCCTTCGCGGCCACGCGTGCATCGTGAATCGAAGAAACCTCCGCATTCCCTTGATCTGGCTTATCAATCAGTCCAGATGACGGCGCCCGAGCGTTACCATTGATGACGAACAGATTCTGTCATGCAATTGATTGCGCTCGTCTTTGACGTTCGGCGGCCTGATGAAACGCTGGCTGTCGCGCTTGTTAAGCGAAGCGACAGCAGGCGCATGACACATGGTCGCATCGGTGGACGTAGATTAGCGGATCAATGGAACCTATTTTCGGCGCCGATGTACCTGATTGAAGCGTTACCCACCGTCATCGGAACAGCCGCCATCGCCCCGGCGCTGCTGATGCTGTGGCTCGTCATTGCCGTCGAAGAGCGCCCAGGGCCGCCCGCCCAGGTCTGGACCGCCTTCCTGCTCGGTGCGGCCAGTATTTCGCTGCTGGGTCTCGCCCGCGCGCCCTTCTCCAGGATGATCGCAGCGCCTGACGACCCCTGGGCCGCGCTCGCCATGCATTCTGTCTTCGGCGTCGCGCTGCCGGAGGAAGCCGTCAAGGTGATCGCCATCGTGCTGGTCTCCTCGACCAAGCGGCGGACTTTTGCCAATCCGATGGACACCGTGGTCTATGGCGCCGCGGTCGGCCTCGGCTTTGCCGCTTACGAGAATCTTGCCTACCTTGTGCAGCATGCCGAGATGTGGCGCTCGCTGGCCGCCCTGCGCAGCGTGCTGACGGTGCCGTTCCATGGCGCGCTCGGCATCATCGCGGGCGCGTACCTCACCATCGCCCGGGCCGGCACGGCGCTGGGTGCCAACCGCCACAATCGCGACTGGGCCCGCCTGTCGAGCCGCCTGCTGATCTTCGCGGGCCCGCTCGCGTTGCATTCGGCATTCGATTTCCCGCTGCTGACCCTCCAGCGCATGCCGGATCTGGACCCCACGCTCCGGATGTGGCTGGGCGCGGCGAGCCTGTTGATCGGCTTCAGCTCGATCGCCTTCGCCATCCGTCTGGTCCGGCGGGTCGCGCGCCACCATGCGCCGCGGACAGATATTGCGCGGGAGCGGCTCAGCCAGCTGCGCCGGATGTGGGCGCTGCTGCTTGCCGGCGGCGGCATCGGCTTTCTCGGCCTTGCCTTCGTGCTGACCTCGATCCATCACTGGCTGATCAATCCCGAGCGCAATCTGACGTTGGCCCTGATCCCAATCGGCTTCGTCTCGATCCTGCTCGGCCTTGCACTTCTGATTGTCACGACCGCAATCTACATTCTCGGCCGCAACCGCATCCGCACCACCGCGGAAGGTTTTTCATCGGCGCCCGGCGGCGGTTGAGCCTGCGGGATGGCGAGCGCGCCGCGCGCATACTAGATTGAGCCCAGTCCTCTCGTTGTGGAGCCTGCCGATGACATCGCCCGAGGAGTTTTCACGGATGCAATCCGCGATGAGCCAGGCGGTCAAGGCGCACTGGAAGGCCTTTCTGTTCGAAGGAATCCTGCTCGCCGTACTCGGCATTGCCGCGCTGATCCTGCCGCCGCTCGCGAGCCTTGCGACCGCGATCTTCCTCGGCTGGATGTTCCTGATCAGCGGCATCGGTGGATTGATCGTAACCTACTGGGCGCGCAGCACGCCGGGCTTCTGGTGGTCGCTGATCTCCGCCGCGCTGGCGGTGCTCGCTGGCGGAATTCTGCTGGCCCGGCCGATCCAAGCGGTGCTGACGCTAACCATCGTGCTCGGTGCCTACTTTCTCGCCGAAGGCGTCGCCACCATCATGTATGCGCTGGAGCACCGCCGCGAGCTGAGCAACCGCTGGTCGTGGCTCCTGATCGCGGGCTTCGTCGACATCGCGATCTCCTTTATGGTGATCGCCGGCCTCCCGAGCTCGGCGGAATGGGCGATCGGCGTCCTCGTCGGTATCAACCTGCTGTTCGGCGGCGCTACCCTGATCGGCATGGCTCTGGCAGCACGCAAGAGCAACACTTGAGACGCCTCGTCGCGTCTTGTGCCGTTTGGGGGGTGACAACCCGCCAACGGCGCGCTATATGGCCTGCTATGATCACCGTCGCCACCAGCTATTTTTGGTACTTTAGCTACGACAGCTCGCTGGCGGCGGGAGGATCGCGCTCAATCTGACACATTGCAGCAAACGTCCGAACAAGCCGCCAGACCTGGCGGCTTTTTTATTGGCCGGCAGGTTCTAAACACAGACAGGAGCCCGCCGTGCTGAGCACGACCGACGATCTTCGTATCCGCGAACTGAAAGAGCTGAACACGCCGGAAGAGGTGATGCGGGAAGTCCCGCGCACGCTCACCGCGACGCGTGTGGTGATGGCGGCGCGTAACGCCATCCATGCGATCCTCAACGGCCAGGACGACCGCCTTCTGGTCGTGGTGGGCCCCTGCTCGGTGCATGATCCCAGGGCCGCGCTCGACTACGCCGAGCGCCTCGCACACTTGCGCGAGGACCTCGCCGACCAGCTCGAGATCGTGATGCGGGTCTATTTCGAGAAGCCGCGCACCACGGTCGGCTGGAAGGGCCTGATCAACGATCCCGATCTCGACGGCAGCTTCGACATCAACAAGGGCCTGCGGCTGGCGCGCAACGTGCTGTCGGCGGTCAACAATCTCGGCCTGCCCGCCGGCACCGAATTCCTGGACATGACGACGCCGCAATACATCGCCGACCTCGTGTCGTGGGCTGCGATCGGCGCGCGTACGACCGAGAGCCAGATCCATCGCGAGCTGGCGTCGGGACTGTCCTGCCCGGTCGGCTTCAAGAACGGCACCGACGGCAACGTGCGGATCGCGGCGGACGCGGTGAAGTCGGCCTCGCATCCGCATCATTTCATGGCGGTGACCAAGCTCGGCCGTTCGGCGATCGCCTCGACCGCAGGCAACGAGGACTGCCACATCATCCTGCGCGGCGGCAGCAAGCCGAACTATGACGCGGCAAGCGTCGCGGCCGCCTGCAACGAGCTGACCAAATCGGGCGTCGCGCCGCTCGTGATGGTGGATGCGAGCCACGCCAATTCGAGCAAGAAGCCGGAGAACCAGCCGCTGGTGATGACCGATATTGCCGGCCAGATCTCAGGCGGCGAGAACCGCATCATGGGCGTGATGATCGAGAGCAATCTCGTCGCCGGCCGTCAGGACGTGGTGCCGGGCAAGCCGCTCACCTACGGCCAGAGCATCACCGACGGCTGTATCGACTGGGCGACGACGGCGGCCGTGCTCGAGCAGCTCGCCGATGCGGTCGAGATCCGCCGCAACACCCAGCGCGCAGGGCTGCACGAACGATCGGCCTGAGGCGTGACGAGGCGAAGTGTCAGTCGCTTGCTCAGTTCCTCACCTCTCCCCAGCGGGGAGAGGTGAAAGAGATCAGCAGCCGCGGCAGATGCTCTTGATCTTGCGATCGAGCTCAGCGTCTTCCTTGTTCGCGGGAGTGTTCGGATTGCTCAGATTCTTCTCGCTCGGCACGTCGGCCGCGCGCGGCTGGCGATGACCGACGGGTGCCGGCAATACCGTTCCAGAGGTCGCGCCGCCCGATGTCGATCCCTTGGAGCCGCCGGTCTGTGCAACCGCCGTGCCCCCGAGCAAGACCACGAGCGATGCTGCCACCATGATCTTTTTCATGTCCGCTTCTCCATTCTCAACCGGCGCACGCTCCAACACCGCTCAGGTTTCGGGCGGATAGAGATGAACGTCGCCGCAATAGTCCACGATACGATAGCGCCTTTCGGCTCCCGCTTCACGCGCATCACCTGCGGTATTTTGTGCCACCGACACATAATTCGGTCCGACTGGCGACTTGCCGGCGCCGCCGGGAATATCGATGACATAGTCAGGCTGACACAGCCCTGACACCCGCCCGCGCAACTGCCGCATCAACTCCTGTCCGTGCGCCAGCGTCGTTCGCAGATGCGCAGTGCCCGGTGCGAGATCGCCGTGATGCAGGTAATAGGGCTTGATCCGGCATTCGACGAAAGCTCGCATCAAATCCGACAGAGCGGTGATGTTGTCGTTGACACCGCGCAAAAGCACGGACTGGCTCACCATGGGAATGCCGGCGTCGACGAGCCGCGCGCAGGCGGCACGCGCCGTTCCGGTCAGTTCCCGTGCATGGTTGGCGTGCAACGCGACCCAGGTGGTCGCTCCCTCGACCTTGAGCGCGGCGACCATCTCGTCGCTGATGCGCGCGGGATCGGCCACGGGCACGCGGGTGTGAAGACGGATGATCTTGACGTGATCGATCGCGGCCAGATCGGCCATGATCTCGCTCATGCGGCGTGGCGACAACATCAGGGGATCGCCGCCGGTCAGGATCACCTCCCAGATTTCGCTATGCGCGCGGATGTAGTCGATCGCCGCGCGATAGGCGCTGTCCGAGAGTGCGTTCTCCTTGCCGGGCCCAACCATCTCGCGGCGGAAGCAGAAGCGGCAATAGACCGCACAGACGTGAACGAGCTTGAACAGCACGCGATCGGGATAGCGGTGCACGATTCCGGGAACCGGCGAGTGCGGGTGATCGCCGATCGGGTCGGCGTTTTCGCCCGGCTGCGCGTCCAGCTCGGCCGCGGTCGGAACGAACTGCCGTGCGATGGGATCCTCGGGATCGGCAGTGTCGATCAACTCGACCAGCGCCGGCGTGATCGCCACCGCATAGCGCGCAGCAACGCGTTCGAGCACCGGCAGCGTCGGTACGGGCGCCAGGCCTTCGGCGACGAGCTCGGCCGGCTCGCGCAAGGTACGTGCAAGATTTGTCGTCCTCATGTCTCACTTAGCGTTTCATTTGCAGGCGGTGTCCAGACCACCTGATCAATTCGCGATGCGCCGCTCGCCAGCATGACCAGCCGGTCGAAACCGAGCGCGACGCCGCTCGCCTCCGGCATTGCGTCGACTGCGGCCAGAAAGTCCTCGTCCAGCGGGTAGGCCTCACCGTAGCGGCGCTGCTTCTCCGCCATCGACTCCGTGAAGCGCTTGCGCTGCTCCTCGGCGTCGGTGAGTTCGCCAAAACCGTTGGCGAGCTCGACGCCGCAGGCATACACCTCGAACCGCTCGGCGACCCTGGGATCGTCCGCCTTCACCCGCGCCAGCGCCGCCTCTGGAGATGGGTATTCGAACAGAATGGTCAAACGACCCCGCCCCAGACGCGGCTCGACATGCTCGACCAGAACCTTGCTGAAGATGTCGGACCAGGTGTCGTCCTCGGCCACACGGACCTTCCCGCCGGCGGCCACGGCAAGTGCGGCACGGTTACCCTCGCCGCCCGAGATTGTCGACAGCAGGTCGATGCCGGCGAACTGCTCGAAGGCTCCCGCGACCGTCACAAGCTCCGGCTCGGCGAAGGGATCGGCGGTCCGGCCCCGGAACGAGAAGGTCCCGATGCCGGTCGCCTGCGCCGCGCGGGCGATGATGACGACGGTATCCGCCATGATCGCGTCATAGGGGGCGCCTGCCCGGTACCATTCCAGCATGGTGAATTCGGGTAGATGCAGGTCGCCGCGCTCGCGGTCCCGGAACACCCGGGCAAACTCGAAAATCCGCGTCTCGCCCGCCGCCAGCAGCTTCTTGCAGGCGAATTCCGGCGAGGTTCGCAAGTAGCGGCTCGCACGGCTGCCGTCCGGCCGCATGATCTCGGTCCGGGGGGCGTGCAGATGGGTCTCATTGCCGGGGGAGACCTGGAGGACGGAGGTTTCGACCTCGACGAAGCCCTGCTCGGCGAAAAATCCCCGTAGAGCCCCGGTAATGGCCCCCCTGGCCTGGAGGAACGGCCGCCGGTCGAGGTGCCGCTCGGGCGACCAGAACGGCGAGATCGGCTTGTCCCCAGCCATTAACCGATCGCCCCTCCGAACAGCAAAATGCTGGCATCCAACGGCAAAA
>NZ_PSRT01000179.1 GCF_004212635.1 Bradyrhizobium genosp. SA-3
GGCAGCGGACCCAACTCACGACTAGGTGAAAGGCGAAATCGGTTAGGAGACTGATCCGCCCAACGGGATAACGGGCGTCGCCGTGGCTCTACCGGGCCTGCATCCGGGCGGACGGGCCGCTCGTCGGATGACGCGAATGCCCATCCGGCCGCGACACGATCGCAGGCTTAGCATTCAGCGCTTCCACCTGGAATCCCGCCACGCGCTTGTAATTGGCGGCGATATCTTCCAGCTCCTGCTGCGACAGCACGTCGGTGACGACCTCAAAGCCGTCGGGCGCGCGCTCCTCGACCAGCTGCATCACCTGCTCGGGGCCGTTCTTGCGGTTGAGCAGGACGAGGTCGGTGGTCGCGGGCCGCCGCTCGGCCTCATAGGCGAGCAGCGCGGCCTGCGTCGGTCCGTGGGCCAGGATTTCGCGGGTGATGACGCGGGCATCGAGAATCGCCTGCGAGGCGCCGTTCGATCCGATCGGGTACATCGGATGTGCGGCATCGCCCATCAGCGTGACGCGGCCAAACGTCCATTGCGACACCGGATCGCGGTCGACCAGCGGATATTCATAGGCGTGCGGGCAGTTCTTGATCAGGCCGGGCACGTCGAGCCAGTCGAACTGCCAGCTCTCGAACCAGGGCAGAAACTCCTCCAGCCGCGCGGTGCGGTTATAGTCCTCGCGGCGCCATTGATAGGTCGGCGGCATGTGGCGCTCGGCCACCCAATTGATGAGGTGATTGCCCGCCGCATCCGGCTCTTTCGAGATCGGGTAGCAGACGAATTTCAGGATCTCGTGACCGGCCATGATCATGGTGCGGCCGCTGAGGAAGGCCTTCGCAGGCGTGACGCCGCGCCAGAGGATGCGGCCGTTCCAGATCGGCGGGCCCTCGCCCGGGTACAGCTTTTCGCGCGCGGCGGAATGGATGCCGTCGGCGGCGATCAGGATCGCGCCGTCGTAAGTCCCTGCGGCCCTGCCGGTCGCCTTGTCGATGAAGTCGGCGCGCACGCCTCCCGCCGTCTCGGTCCAGCCGGTCAGATGATGGCTGGTGAGAATGTTCTCGCGGCCGAGCCGCTCGACCGCAGTGTCGAGCAGGAGCTGCTGGAGCGTGCCGCGATGGATCGAGAATTGCGGCCATTTGTAGCCAGCCTCCAGCCCGCGCGGCTCGCTCCAGATCGGCTTGCCGTGCTTGGAGAAATAGGCGAGCTCGCGCGTCCGCACGCCGCTGGCATCCAGCTTGTCCATCAAGCCGAGCTCGATCAGCTCGCGCACAGCATGCGGCAGCACGTTGATGCCGACGCCGAGCGGCTTTAATTCCGCGACGCTCTCGAACACTTTTACGGGAACGCCGATTCCGTGCAGGCTGAGCGCAAGCGTCAGCCCGCCGATGCCGCCACCGGCGATGAGTACCGTCATGACAAAACCCCTCCGACTGCGGGCGTCTTGGCATAGGCGGGCGGCGGTGGGCAACTGCGAAGAGGGGCTCGTGCTATGGACCTGACGGCCGACAGCCGCTAATTTCCAGCTTTCCTAGGAGGTCCGACATGCTCAAGCTCTATTACGCCACCGGCACCTGCGCGCTCGCCACCTACATCACCCTGGAGGAGGTTGGTGCCGACTACACGGCCGAGCGGCTGAGCTTCAAGGACAATCAGCAGAACAGCCCGGACTATCTCGCGATCAACCCGAAGGGCCGCGTGCCGGCGCTGGTGACCGATCGCGGCATCCTGACCGAGACGCCGGCGATGCTGGCCTACATCGCGCAGACCTTCCCCAAGGCGAAGCTCGCGCCGCTCGACGATCCCTTCGATTTCGCCCAGGTGCAGTCGTTCAACTCCTATCTCTGCTCGACCGTGCACATCAACCATGCCCACAAGATGCGCGGCCCGCGCTGGGCGACGCAGGAAAGCTCGTTCGCCGACATGAAGGCGATGGTCCCGAAGACCATGGCGGCCTGCTTCGCCCTGATCGAGCAGAAGATGTTCAGGGGGCCCTGGGTGATGGGTGAGCAGTACACGGTCTGCGATCCCTATCTCTACACGCTCTCGAACTGGCTCGAAGGCGACAGCGTCGACATCAACGCGACGCCGAAGATCGCCGATCATTTCAAGCGCATGTCGGACCGTCCCGCCGTGCGCAAGGTGATGGACGCGCAGAAGGCGTAGCGCGCGGCCACATACTCCGCTGTCGTCCCGGCGAAGGCCGGGACCCATACCGCGGAATCTATCGATTGCGATCGGTAAGCGTACCGAACGACCAGTCTTCGCCAAACGACTCCCTGTGGTTATGGGTCCCGGCCCCCGTGCGCAATTGCGCACTAGGCCGGGACGACACCATTTGTTTGAAGCCGCATCCTACCCCGCACGCCGCTTTTCCTTCTCTAGCTCCCGTCCCGTCTCCAGCATCAGCCGCCGCAGCCAGATCGAGCCGGGGTCCATCTGCGCGCGTGTCGGATGGAACATGAACTGCTCGTCGATCCCGGGGTCGAGCGGTGGCGTCACCGTGACGAGGCCAAGCTGCTTCGACAGCGCCGCGATCAGCCGGCGCGGCACGAAGGCGACGAGATCGGTGCGGGCGGCGACGTGCAGCGCTTCGAGATAGCCTGCCACCACCAATGAGATGTGCCGCTCGATGCCCTTGCTGCGCAGCCAGGTGTCGATCAGGTCCTCAGCGCTGCCGCGGATGATGACGCCGACATGGCGTGCGGCCAGGAACGTTTCGCGCCGCGTCAGCTTCGCAGCCATCGGATGGCCGCGCCGCACCGCCAGCGCGTCGCTGTCGGTGTAGAGCAGCTGGCGGTGAAAACCCTTGAAGGCGTTGCCGATCGAGATCACGAGGTCGATGGTGCGGGCGAACTCGGCGTGGAAGATCGCAGATCCGCGCCACGGCACGATTTCGATGCGAACGTTGGGCGCAAGGCGCGTCACCTTCTCCATCAACGGCGGCATCAACAGCTCGACCGCCAGATCCGGCATCATCAGGCGAAATTGCCGTTCGCTGCGCGCCGCGTCGAAATCCTCAGGCACGAACAACCCGCGCACCTGGTCGAGCGCGTGGGCCAGCGGGGCGCGGAGCGCCTCGGCCCGGGGCGTCAGCTCCATCCGCGCGCCGGTGCGCACCAGGAGCGGATCGCCAAAGATGTCGCGCAGGCGCTGGAGCGCATGGCTCGCCGCCGGTTGCGACAGGCCGATCCGAAGTGCGGCGCGGCTGACATTGGCCTCGCGCAGCAGTGCGTCGAGGGCGGTCAGCAAATTGAGGTCAAGCGAATTCAAATTCATGAGGTGAATAGATATCATATCCGCTATCGATTTGAAGAATTCCCGTTGAGCGGCGATGTTCTCCGTGTTGCCACCAAACGGAGATGCCGCCATGAGCGCGAGCGCCAACAAGAAATTGATGCAGGATATCTTTGCCGCCGCCGCCAACCCTGATCCCGCCGCGCGCGATCGTGCGCTGTTCGCCGCGAGCCTTGCCGACGATGCCAAATGGGTCGTGACCGGCCAGTATTCCTGGTCGCGCACCTTTGCGGGCAAGGAGGCGATCCTCAACGATCTGCACGGCTATGTCCGCACCCGCCTGCGTGACCGCACGCGTACGGTCGCCCACCGCTTCATCGCCGATGGCGACATCGTCGTGGTGGAAGCCAAGGGCGACAACGTCACGCCCGAAGGCGTCCGTTACGACAACGACTATTGTCTCGTGTTTCGCCTGGAGGACGGCAAGATCAAAGAGATCCGGGAATATTGCGACGCGGTCCTGACCGAGAAGGCGCTCGGTCCTTTTCCGCAAGCGGGCGTGAGGGCTGCGAACTGACGGTCTTGAGCCGCGCTACGTCCGCCAGCCGATCTCCTCCGTCAGGCCCGTTGATGATCGTGCGGGCCTGGCAGGCGTTGGTCGAGATGGTTCGTATCAGTCGCGAGCGGTCTCGGGCACGGTGCCAGCTCGCCGCCATGACCGAACGGGAGCTTCAGGACTGTGGGATGACCCGGGCGGAGATCGCGTACGAGCTGGAGAAGGCTGTCCGGCGGACGTAGGGAGCGAGAGCAACTGCCGACAAAATCAGCAGGTTTTGTCGGCGCTGCCGCGGCCCTGCGCGAACAATTGGAAGGTTCAATTAACGAGTGTCCCCCATTGTGTCGCGGTGCAGCGTGAGTCGCAAAGACGCGACACGCGGCTGCCGGGGTGGCCGGTGACGATCGCCGGAATCGTTCGGCCGCTCGAAGTGAAATGCATCTGGGTGGACAGTGGGAATGCCGAAGTTTCGTTTGCGGATCAGGGGACGCCTGTACGCAGGCTTCATGGCCCTCGTGGCGGTCGGTCTGGTGATGGCGGTGGTCGCCGTCTGGAATTTGCGGGCGGTGCAGGATCAGGTCGCAAGACAATCCGCGCTCTCGGACAGCACGGCGCGGGTGCTGGAGATATCGACCCATCTTCAGGCGATCCAGCGCGCCAATCTGCGTTACGTCTACGACGCGAACGAACCCGCGATGAAAGAGGCGCGAGAGCGGGAGACCGCGGCGACCGAGCTGTTGCAGGTCGGGGCGAAGGGGACGCTCTCGGAGGAGCGGCGAGCGCTCTACAACGGCCTCATCGGCGACATCGCCAAGATGCGACGCCTTCGCGACAATCTCGGGGACGCCGTCAACGAGGCGAGAACGGGCAAGGCGACGCTGCTGCCGAGCGGGGAAGAGCTGGCCGTCAAGATGGGCAAGCTGGTCGATGCGGCGCGCGCCGCCGCCGATGAAGACACCGCGGCCCTGGTCGCCGACCTCGAATCCAGGATCCTCCTTGTCCGGGTCGCAAACTGGCGTTTCCTGGCCCTGCGCGACGCGCAGGGGCCGGCGAATTTCAGGGCGAGTGTGGACAGGGCCGCGCAACGGCTCGCGGCGATCGAGAAAAGCCCCCAGGCAGCGGACTTGCGCGCCACGATCGCGCCGGTGAAGACCTCGCTCGGAATCTACAAATCCGCGTTCGAGACGACATCGGCCGCGATGCTTCAGGCCGACGAGATCTATCACAAGAACCTCGCGCCCCTCATCGTCGACAGCATCGGCAGGCTCAAGGCCGCGGAAACGACGCTGAAGAGGGACTATCAGGAGTCGCGCAACCATGCCGCAGCCGTGATCGCCGGCACGACCACCGTTCAGGAGATCGCCGGCGGTCTCGCCGTCCTGTTCGGCGGCATCGTCGCCTTCCTGATCGCCCGCAGCATCGTCGGTCCCCTGACCTCGATGACGCGTGCGATGGGGCGGCTCGCCGGCGGTGATCTCGACATCGAGATTCCCGGGCGCGGCAAGGCCGACGAGACCGGCGACATGGCCAAGGCGATCCAGGTGTTCAAGGACAACATGATCGACACCGAGCGCATGCGCGCCGAGCAGGCCGAACTCGAGGCGCGGCAGGCCGAGAGCCGCAAGAAAGATATGGTCAGGCTCGCCGACCAGTTCGAGCAGGCCGTCGGCGAGATCGTCAACACCGTATCGTCGGCATCGAACGAGCTGGAAGCTTCCGCCGGCACGCTGACCACGACCGCCTCGCGGGCCCAGGATCTATCGACTGAAGTGGCATCCGCGTCGCAGGAAGCCACCGCCAACGTGCAGGCGGTCGCCTCCGCCACCGAGGAGCTGTCCTCCTCGGTGAGCGAGATCGCCCGCCAGGTGCAGGAATCCGCCCGCATCGCGGGCGAGGCCGTGGGTCAGGCGAGCAGGACCAATGACCGCGTCGGCGAGCTCTCCAAGGCGGCCGCCCGGATCGGCGACGTGGTCGAGCTGATCAGCACCATCGCCGGCCAGACCAATCTCCTCGCGCTCAACGCCACCATCGAGGCCGCGCGCGCGGGCGAAGCCGGTCGCGGCTTTGCCGTGGTCGCCTCCGAGGTCAAGGCGCTCGCGGAGCAGACGGCGAGGGCGACCGGCGAGATCGGCCAGCAGATTGCGAACATCCAGGCCGCCACCGAGCAATCGGTTGGCGCCATCAGGGAGATCAGCGGCACCATCGAGCGGCTGTCGGAGATTTCCTCAGCGGTCGCCGCCGCCGCGGAAGAGCAGGGCGCCGCCACGCAGGAAATCTCGCGCAACGTGCAGCAGGCCGCTCACGGGACCCAGCGCGTCTCGACCAATATCGGCGACGTGCAGCGTGGTGCTTCCGAGACCGGTTCGGCCTCATCGCAGGTGCTCTCGGCGGCGCGCTCGCTGTCGGCCGACAGCAACCGCCTGAAGGTCGAAGTCGCCAGGTTCCTGGAGACAGTCCACGCCGCCTGAGCTTTAAAAGCAAGAGGCCACGCGCATGCGCGTGGCCTCGAAGAACGCCGCGCGATCAGGCCACTTTCGTTTTCATGTGCTTGAACATGTTGGCTCTCGCCTCGTCGTCCATCTCCGCCTTGAAGGTGAACTTGTCCTTCAAGGCGATGGCGCGCGCCGCCGCGGGCCGCGCCGAGATCTCGTCCACCAGCCGCTTGACGTTCGGGTATCGCGCAAAGGCATCGTCGCCGAGCTTGAACGGCACCATCCGCGCCCAGCCCCACAGCGCCATGTCGACGATCGAATAGTCGTCGCCGACCATGTAGCGGCGGCCTTTGAGGTGACCATCGAGAACCCTGTAGTGGCGATCGGTCTCGTACTGGTAGCGGTTGTGGGCGTAGTCGTGGTTCTGGTCCTTCGGCGCAAAATGCTTGAAGTGCACGGCCTGACCCGAATAGGGCCCGACGCCGGTCGCGATGAACATCAGCCACGACAGAGTCTCGCCGCGCACGCTGGCGGCGGGCAGGAATTTTCCGGTCTTCTCGGCGAGATAGAGCAGGATGGCGTTCGAGTCGAACACGATGGTGCCATTGTCGTCGATCGCCGGCACCTTGCCGTTCGGATTGATCTTGAGGAACTCCGGCGTGAATTGCTCGCCCTTGCGGGTGTCGACCGCGACCGGCTCGAAGGGCAAGCCGGACTCTTCGAGATAAAGCGCGACCTTGGTCGGGTTCGGCGATCCGTTGAAATAGAATTTGAGCATCGATCATCTCCCCAGGGAGTTGTTGCCGAGAGCGGGCGCAGCATCATTGCAGCGAGGCCGCTTGTCTTGCCCGAACCTTTCGGAAGCGCAACCGGCGAGTTTGCCGGGCGGTATCTGCGCGTGGCGCAGATCAGCCGGCGTAACAAAGACCGATCGCCGCCGTAATGATCATGGCGGCGCCGACCGCTTCCAGGCGCAGCCCAAGTCGCGTGGCGAGATGCATATCGGACGCCCGCGCCTTGCGCTCCGTTCCGCGCGCGTAACCGTGCACGATGACGTCGTGATTGAAATTGTCGTGAGCCTCGTTGCTGCTGGCGAGCCCGACGCAGACCACGAGCACGCCGAACAAGGCGAGGCCGAAAAATCCCAAGAGCGCAATCAGGAACATCGGAAACATGCCGAGCAGGAAGATCGGCAGTAGCGGCACCAGCAGCAATGTCTCGGACTGTCGTCGCATGGGAGGACCGGTCGGGACGAGACTGATCGGGCGAATCTAGTCCTGGCGGAGGCGGCTTTCAACCACTGCCGCCGTCATTTCCGGGGCGCGCCTCTTGGCGCGAGCCCGGAATCCATTGGGCGGCTTGCGCTGTGGTTCGATGGATTCCGGGTTCGCGCTGCGCGAGCCCCGGAATGACGATGGAGGGACCTTACTCCGCCGCCATGCCGGCGCGGATCTCCGCGCGGAGCTCGTCGATCAGCTTGAGACCCTTTTTGGTCTCGACGTGCCAGAAGGTCCAGCCGTTGCAGGCGGCCGAGCCTTGCGCCACGGCGCCGATGCGGTGGATCGAGCCGACCTTGTCGCCCAGCATGATGGCGCCGTCGGCGCGCACGAGGGCGCCGAGCTTCTTCTTGGCGTCGAACAGTTTCGTGCCGGGCATGATCATGCCGCGCTCGATCAGCTCGGAGAACGCGACCCGCGGCGCCTCGCGCGCGGTCATGAATGGGGCGAGGCTCTCTTCCGGCAGCGGTTCGACCGCCGCGATGCGGGCTTCGGCCGCCTTCGCATAGGTCTTGTCACGCTCGAAGCCGATATAGGAGCGGCCGAGACGCTTTGCGACCGCGCCGGTGGTGCCGGTGCCGTTGAAGGGATCGATCACGAGATCGCCGGGCTTGGACGAGGACAGCAGCACACGCGCGAGCAGGCCTTCCGGCTTCTGCGTCGGATGAACTTTCTTGCCGTCGGCGCCCTTGAGGCGCTCCTCGCCGGTGCAGAGCGGGATCAGCCAGTCGGAACGCGCCTGCACGTCCTCGTTCGCAGCTTTCAGGGCCTCGTAGTTGAACGTGTAGCCCCTGGCCTTCTCGTCGCGCGCGGCCCAGATCATGGTCTCGTGCGCGTTGGTGAAACGGCGGCCGCGGAAATTCGGCATTGGGTTGGTCTTGCGCCAGACGATGTCGTTCAGGAGCCAGAAGCCGAGGTCCTGCATGATGGCGCCGACGCGGAAGATGTTGTGATAGGAGCCGATCACCCAGATCGTCGCCGATGGCCTCATCGCGCGCCGGGCGGCGAGCAGCCAGGCGCGGGTGAAATCGTCATAGGCGGAGAACGAATCGAACTTGTCCCAGTCGTCGTCGACGGCATCGACATGCGATTCGTCGGGGCGCTTGAGATCGCCCTTGAGCTGGAGATTGTAGGGCGGATCGGCGAACACGAGGTCGACCGAACCGGCCTGAAGCTTCGACATCTCGGCGACGCAATCGCCGAGGATGATGCGATGCGAAGGGGACTCAAAATTTGTGCGGGGCGCCCTTGCAGACGCCCCGCGACGCGACTCTACCATGACTCAAGAACTCTGACTCAGGCGACGCTGTCGGCGACGCGGGACCAAACAACCGACTGACCGTTACATTGAAGCGGCAAAGTAAAAATCGACTTAACCCGCCGCTTTCGTGAGCAGCCTCCGCATCGCGCGTTGTGTGCGGGACGTTGCGCGCATTCGCCGTGTTTTACAGTGCATTTCGCACTTCTTCGCGTCGCGGGAGCAGTCGAGGCTCCGGAAAGGCTCCAAATTTCTCTCGGAAAAAATTGCTCGACCCTCGGAAAAAATTGCTGGCATCGGCATGGTGTCGCACTAGGCAATTTTTGCCGGCCACGATATTGATAAACGCAACGGAAATTTTACCTGTGTGGCGCGTTGAGCTTTGGCGCTCATGCGCCCGACGAAGCCGACGATACCAGGGACCCCCAGGGGAAAGGCCGCCATGCGTTACGATGACTTCCGCCGCAGCGACGACATCGAGGATCGTCGCGACGAAGGTGGTGGGTTTGGCGGCGGCGGAGGAGGCGGGTTCGGGCTGCCGATGGGCGGCGGCGGGCTCGGCATCGGTACCATCATCATCCTCGGCCTGGTCGGCTACGCCTTCGGCATCGACCCGCGCATCCTGATCGGCGGCGCCGAGATCCTCACCGGCGGCGGCCATGCGCCCACCTACCAGACCGACCGCCAGGCCTCCTCCGGCAAGCGCGGCGCACCGACCGACGAGATGGGCAGCATGATCTCCGGCATTCTCGGCGAGATCGACGATCGCTGGAGCGAGATCTTCCAGGCCAGCGGCCAGTCCTATACCGGTCCGAAGATCGTACTGTTCCGCAACGCCACCAATGGCGGCCGTTGCGGCATGGCGCATACGGCGATGGGGCCGTTCTATTGTCCGCCGGATCGCACCATCTTCCTCGACACCGGCTTCTTCCGCGAGGTGGAGACGCGCTTCCGCGGCTGCTCCGGCAAGTCCGCCTGTAACTTCACCACCGCCTACATCATTGCGCACGAGGCCGGCCATCACATCCAGAACCTGCTCGGCATCATTCCGCGCGTGACGCGGCTGCAGCAGCAGGCTGGCAGCAAGGCCGAGGCGAATGCGCTTCAGGTGAAGGTGGAATTGCAGGCCGATTGCCTGTCCGGCGTCTGGGTCAACCGCGAGGCCAAGAAGCGTCCGAACTTCCTCGAGCCCGGCGACATCGACGCCGCGCTGACCACGGCGAGCGCGATCGGTGACGATACGCTCCAGCGCCAGGCGACGGGCCGCGTCGTGCCCGATTCCTTCACCCATGGCTCGGCGGCGCAACGCAAGCAGTGGTTCATGACCGGCTACCAGCAGGGCTCGGTGCAGGCCTGCAACACGTTCGGTGCGGGAGCGTTGTAGTTCTCGCCACCGTGCCCCGGACGCAGCGCAGCGCTTCTTCAGCGATGCGCTGCATAGCCGGGGCCCACAATGCCGGTCTCCCAAGTCTCCAAGATGGGTCCCGGCTCTGCGGCGCGGCGCTGATGCGCCGCACCTTGTCCGGGACAGGAGAGACGCACCATGGCCTCCATCGACGAAACAAAGCAGTTCGTTCCGCTCAATATCGCAGTGCTCACCGTCTCCGACACGCGGGCGCTTGCGGATGATAAATCCGGCCAGACCCTCGTCGACCGTCTCACCGCCGCCGGCCATCAGCTCGCCGCGCGCGAGATCGTCACCGACGACGTCGAGGCGATCCGCAACGTGATCCGCCGCTGGATTGCGGATGCCGGCATCGACGTCGTCATCACCACCGGCGGCACCGGCTTCACCGGGCGCGACGTCACGCCGGAGGCGATCGAGCCGCTGTTCGAGAAGCGCATGGACGGTTTCTCGATCGCGTTCCACATGCTGAGCCACGCCAAGATCGGCGCGTCGACGATCCAGAGCCGCGCCACTGCGGGCGTCGCCGGCGCGACCTACATCTTCTGCCTGCCAGGTTCGCCCGGCGCCTGCCGCGACGGCTGGGACGGCATCCTTGCGGCTCAGCTCGACTACCGCACGCGGCCCTGCAATTTCGTCGAGATCATGCCAAGGCTGGACGAGCACCTGCGAAGACCGAAGGCGCAGGGCGCGACGGTGTGAGCACGGATAGCTCTCCAGCGTCTCTCCACACCATCAGGATCGTAGGGTGGGCAAAGCGAAGCGTGCCCACCACTCCTGTCGCAATGCTAGATCGGTGGGCACGGCGCTAATGCGCCTTTGCCCACCCTACGATTCCAGACCGCGGAGACATACCCCTCACCCAAGCGAGTCTGTGTCTGCCAGCGTCGCAGCCCTCTCACATCAACGTGCATCTCGCCGCAACGTGCATTTCTCCCGCAGCAAGCTCGTTACAAATCCCGCTCCCACGTCTCGCCGACCAGATCGACACCGAAGCTGTGGTGTTTCTCCTCCTTCACGAGCTTGAAGCCTGCACTTTGATAGATGCCGCGCGCAGCGACGAGGATGCTCTGCGTCCACAGCGTCATCTTGCTGTAGCCCCTCTCGCGTGCGCCTTGGATGCATTGCTCGACCAGCGCGCGACCGACGCCGAGCCCCCGCGCTTTCTTCTCCACCTGCAAGAGGCGCAGCTTGGCGATCTCATCCGTGGCCTTGACCAGAAAGATCGAGCCGATCGGCTCGCCACCGACTTCCGCGATCCAGCAGTGCTCGCGCGCGGCGTCGTAGTTTCTGATGAACTGTGCACAGATCTCGGCGACCAGTGCCTCGTAGCTGATATCCCAGTTGTAGTCCGCGGCGTAGGCGGCGGCCTGTCGGGAGATGACCCAGCCCATGTCACCGACGCGATGGCTGCGCAGCACGAAAGCCGCGGGCTGGCTTCGACGTTGCTCCAGCACAGCCTCGATGGTCGCCATCGCCTGCGTGAGCCGCGTTGCATCGCTGGCCGAAAGCTGAGCGAGCATGGCGGCAACGTCGTTTTGCGAGCCTAGGTTCAGCTTGGCGAAGGCCTGGCGGCCCTTGGCGGTGAGGCTGAGCTGGTATTGCCTGCGATCTGCGGGCAGGGGTCTTCGCGTGATCAGCCCCTTTTCGTCGAAGCTTTGTACGATACGGCTGAGATAGCCGGGGTCGAGACCAAGCTCGTTTCCGATCTCTTTGGCTGCCAGGTCGTCGCGATGCGCGAGTTCATAGAGCACCCGGGCCTCGCTGAGCGAAAACGGGCTTTTTCCAAGGTGCTGGTCGAGCACGCCAAGCTTGCGGGTATAGAAGCGGTTGAAGGCGCGGACCGCTCCGATGTGGTTGTCGGAAGCTTCAAAGGACATGGGTCACCTCGATACTTGCCATTGTCAAACAATTATTTGACTTTGGCAAGTATTTGGTGGCTTCAGCCGACCATGACGATCCGGCTGCGCAACATGGTCCGGGACGAGCGGCCGAGCCGCCGGAGCAGCCGTGCCTCGGACCGGCGGGCCTGCGGCGGGTAGCCGCCGATCCGGTCATAATGATCACGCGCGATCAAAAGCCCCTGATCGCCGAACGGGCCGACGAGCTTGCGCGCCACGGCGCGGAAGATGTCGCCGAGCCCGGTGTCGGCATAGGGTGAGCGCGCATAGCGAAACACCGCCGCTCGATCGCGGCCGCTGCTCGAGACGGCCTGGATGAACTGGGTGGTCTCCTCGATCCAGCCGGTTTCCAGCACCGCGCCGGCGGGGAGGAACATCAGCCACGGCGAACGGGCCTGAAGCGCGCCGGCGGCGCGCGCGGCCCCTCGCGAGGAGCCCTCGAAGCCGATGAAGCGGCAGCCTGCGACGTCGGCGACGCGCTCAATGACGCCATTGCGGGTGCCGTCGACCAGGAGCACTTCCCGGATGATGCCGGCTGCGGCGCCGGGGACGAGCGCGGCCAGCGTTGCGACTGCCGTCTGCTCGACGCCTTCGGTCGGAATGATGACGCTCAGCATGATTGAAGCTTCAATATCTGCACTTCGGAAGAAGCGTAGCTTTTCATGATGTTGTCATAAACACGTGGCGTTGCCGAGTGCAACTTTTCGGCGGGGCTTCGGCATGCAATGGTAAACTCGCAGCCAAATGTGTCGCGCGCGGGATGGTATTTTGGTCGAATGTTTCGGCACAAGCTCGTCCGGGCCGTATTAACCCGGAGTCCGACGACGATATTGCGCAGCGCAGGGCAACCGTCCAAGTAGAGGATGGGATGCAACCAACCGTCGAACGGGGACGATGTGCGACTTGGGTGCTGATTGGTGCTGACGGAGGCCTTGGATGAACGCCGATCAACTCGCCGTCAACGCGACGGCAGCAACGCCGAAGCAGGACGCCGCGCCGACCCTGCGGGTCCGCGCGCTGATGCTGGGCGACCGCATCAATGCCTCCGGCCTCGAGATCGGCACGCTGGTGTCCTCGACGCCGGCCGCCTTCCGCGTCCATGCCGGCCTTGTCGTGATCTTCCGCTACGGCGTCGTGGTGCTGATCGGACTTCTGCCCTCGGAGGAGACGGTGCTGATCGACAGCCTGAAGCCGCGGGTGATCGGCGAGTTCAGTCCTCATGAGGAAGAGACCGCGCAGGCGCAGCTCTGCAAGGACGAGAATGCCGAGGCGATCCAGCCGGGCGGGCCGATCTGCATCGCCAAATTCTCCGACGACCGGCTGCTCCTGATCGCGGATGCGCTCGCCAAGAGCACGTCGCTTGCCCGCGACGAGCGGCGCGTCGCGGCGGTTTTCGACGTGATCGAGCCGTTTGCGCGGGAGCTCGCCGAGCGCGGCCGTACGCCGCGCCGGCGCAAGGGTATCTTACGGCTGATCGGCAATGCGCTTCTCGTCCAGCAGCGTGTCGCGGGCCGTGTTGCCGTCGCCGAGAAACCCGACGTGCTCTGGGAGAAGCCCGAGCTCGACCGGCTCTACGCCCGTCTCGAGGACGAGTATGAGCTGAAGGAGCGCCTCGACACGCTCGAGCGCAAGCTCACGGCGGTGTCGGAGACCGCCAACGCCTTGACCGACATCATCGACACCCAGCGCTCGCTCCGCCTCGAAATCGCGATTGTGGTGCTGATCGTGATCGAGATCGCGATCGGGTGTTTCCAGATATGGTCGGGCACACATTGAGAGCGAGCGACTGCGCATTGCAGTGCCCTCTCCCCTTGCGGGAGAGGGCAGCACCGCCGGTCGACACAAGCTCACTTGGGTGAGGGGTTGTCTCCGCATGCTCGCCGGTGCGTTGTGATGCGCTGCTGTTGCCGCATTCTCCGTCATTGCGAGCGAAGCGAAGCAAATCTGATCTTCCCCC
>NZ_PSRT01000180.1 GCF_004212635.1 Bradyrhizobium genosp. SA-3
GCATCTCTGTCAATTCTTCAGCCGATACCCCGTGCGGAAAATCCACCAGATCACGACCAGGCAGGCCACCAGGAACGCCAGCGTCATGCCGATGCTGACGGCCACGCTCACGTCGGCGATCTCATAGAAGCTCCAGCGGAAGCCCGAGATCAGATAGACGACCGGGTTGAGCAGCGCCACCGTGCGCCAGCCGGCCGGCAGCATATCGATGGAATAAAAGCTGCCGCCGAGGAAGGTCAGCGGCGTCACCACCAGCATCGGGATCATCTGGAGCTTCTCGAAGCCGTCGGCCCAGATGCCGATGATGAAGCCGAACAAGCTGAACGTTACCGCCGTCAGCACCAGGAAGGCCAGCATCCAGACCGGATGATGGATGTGCAGTGGCACGAACAGCCCGGCGGTGGCGAGGATGATGAGGCCAAGAATGATCGACTTGGTCGCGGCCGCGCCGACATAGCCGAGCACGATCTCGAAATAGGAGATCGGCGCCGACAGGATCTCGTAGATCGTTCCGGTGAATTTCGGGAAGTAGATGCCGAACGAGGCATTCGCGATGCTCTGCGTCAGCACCGAGAGCATAATCAGGCCCGGCACAATGAAGGTGCCGTAGCTGACGCCCTCGACCTGGCTGATGCGCGAGCCGATCGCGGCGCCGAACACCACGAAATAGAGCGAGGTCGAGACCACAGGCGAGACGATGCTTTGCAGCAGCGTGCGCCAGGTGCGTGCCATTTCGAACAGATAGATGGCGCGGATGGCGCGGTGATTCATGACGTCCTCACGAGGTCGACGAAGATGTCCTCGAGCGACGATTGCGTCGTGTCGAGATCGTTGAAGCGGATGCCGGCGGTGCGGAGATCGCCGAGCAGGCTGGTTATGCCGGTGCGCTCGCCCTTGGTGTCGTAATCGTAGACCAGCGTCGCGCCGCTGTCGCAGAGGTCGAGCTCGTAGTGCTTGAGGCTGTCCGGCAGCGCATCGAGCTTGCCCTGCAAATGTAGCGTCAGCCGCTTCTTGCCGAGCTTCTGCATCAATGTCGTCTTGTCCTCGACCAGCACGATCTCGCCCTTGTTGATGACGCCGATGCGGTCGGCCATCTCCTCGGCTTCCTCGATGTAGTGCGTGGTGAGGATGATGGTGACGCCGGACTGCTGGAGGGTGCGCACCACCTCCCACATGCCCTTGCGCAGCTCGACGTCGACGCCCGCGGTCGGCTCGTCCAGGAACAGGATCTGCGGCTCGTGCGACAGCGCTTTTGCGATCATCACGCGGCGCTTCATGCCGCCGGAGAGGGTGATGATCTTGTTGTCCTTCTTATCCCAGAGCGAGAGGTCCTTCAGGACCTTCTCGATGTGCGCAGGATTCTTCGGCTTGCCGAACAGGCCGCGGGAGAAGCTCACGGTCGCCCACACGCTCTCGAAAGCGTCGGTGTGCAATTCCTGCGGCACGAGGCCGATGAGAGAGCGTGCCTTGCGGTAGGAGGTCTGGATGTCCTCGCCGCCGACGAGGACGCGGCCCTCGCTCGGATTGGCGATGCCGCAGATGATGGAGATCAGCGTGGTCTTGCCCGCGCCGTTCGGCCCGAGCAGCGCAAAAATCTCGCCGCGCTTGATGTCGAGATTGACGTTCTTGAGCGCCTTGAAGCCGGACGCATAGGTCTTCGACAGATTGGCGACGGAAATGATGGAGGACATGATGGCCGCAAGGCTAGGGGCAAAAGCTGGGGGAGGGAGGCTGGAACCTGCCGCGAAGGCGGGTCAGCGGAGCCCTGAGATAGGAACGCCCTTGCCGGGCCGCAATTCCCCGGAGAAAAATGGTCTCAAAACCGGCCCTTCGGTGGCAGATTTCAGGCAAGTGTTGCGCGATGGTCACGGCTTGCGGCTAAGATTGTCGCTCACGCGGCTCTTTGTTGCGTCTGCGAGCATGCCGTGGCTACGATTCCGGCCAATCGCGAAGCGTATTGTCCCCAGGGAAAACATCGATGAGACCGAACGGCCGTCACACCGCCGGCGCCAGCCAGTTGTCCGCCCTCCGTGTGTGGGCGATGGCCCTGCTCCTGCTGTCAGTTGTTGCCATCAGCCCGACCGGTGCCAAGGCCGCGCCGAGCCAGGCCGCGACAGCGACCACGCATGTCTACCTGCTCCGGGGCGTGCTCAACATCTTCTCGCTTGGGCTCGACACGATCGGCGCCCGGCTCCAGGCGCAGGGCATCCCGGTGACCGTCGCCAATTTCGTCTCCTGGTCCTCGCTCGCCGATGAAGCCGCGACCGCCTACAAGGCCGGTCGCCTCAAGACCATCATTCTGGTCGGCCATTCCTCCGGCGCGACCGCGCTGCCGGACATGATCGCCAAGCTCAACCAGCTCGGCGTTCCCGTAAAGCTCGCGATCGGCCTCGACTCCGTGTTCAAGACCAAGCTGTCGACCGGCGCCGAGCGTTACATCAACATCTATATCGGCGATGGTCCCGGCGAGCCGGTGCGGGCTGCCGCTGGCCTGCGCGGCAAGCTCGACAATGTCGACGTGCGCGGCACCGGCGTCGGCCATATCTCGATCGACAAGAACGAGGCGATCCAGCGTCGCGTCATCGCCGAGATCGACGCCGCGATCATGCGCTCGCGCGCCCCGGCAGCTCCAGTCGCCCAACCCGGCACACCCGGGCCGGCGCGCTCGGCGGCCGCAGCGGCTCCGGCGCGAAATTAACGATTTCCGCAGGCGTTGTGGCAATCGCCGCGGCGCTGGCTCACTGGGACTTGTCCGGCGTGCCGTCCTCGGCACCCGGTGCCTCCGGTCTCAAATAGACGATCAGGCAGCAGCAACACATCGCAAGCCCGGCGATGGGGAAGCGCAAGGCGACCACGGCCGCGAGCGCGAAGACGCCGAGGGTCACGATCGAGCGGACGCGCATGATCTTGCGCTCCCGCGGCGGGACCTCGCTGTCCGGCGCTCGTCCGACGAGATCCCAGATCAGCGCGACATAGGTCGCGTTCACCAGGAAGAACACCGCGGCATAGAACGCGACCGGCTGCGGTGCGAGCTCGCTCACCGCCATCCAGGCGGTGGAGAGCGGCAGCAGCGACACCGAGAAAAGATGCGCGAAGTTGAACCACATCAGTCGCGGCGTCGCTTCGCTCGCATAGCGCATCAGATGGTGATGATTGGCCCAGACGATCGCGATGAACACGTAGCTGACGGCATAAGAGAGCCACGTCGGCCATAGCGCCAGCAATGCCGCAAAGGTCGGGATTTCCGGCGGACGAAGCTCCAGCACGAGCACCGTAATCAGGACCGCGAACACGCCGTCCGAAAATGCGCTGAGCCGTTCCGGAGATCGTCTCGCATGGGCCATGGCGACAGCTCCGCTATTTCAGGAATGCGCGAATGCTTTCCGCGATCTCCTTCGCATGGGTTTCCAGCGCAAAATGGCCGGTGTCGAAGAATTGCACCACCGCATTGGGGTTGTCGCGCTTGAATGCCTCGGCGCCGGGCGGGATGAAGAAGGGATCGTTCTTGCCCCAGGCCGCCAGGAACGGAGGCTTGTGAGTGCGGAAATAGCTTTGGAATGACGGATAGAGTGCGACGTTGCTCTTGTAGTCGCCGAACAGATCGAGCTGCACCTCGTCGGCGCCGGGGCGCGCGAGATAGAAATTGTCGAGGTTCTGGCCGTCCGGCGACACCAAAGCCGGATCGGGAACGCCATGCGTGTACTGCCAGCGCGTGGCCTCCGGCGTGAGCAAGGCGCGCAGCGCCTCGCGATTGGCCGGTGAAGGGTCTTGCCAATAGGCCTTGATCGGAGTCCAGCCTTCGCTGAGGCCATCCTCATAGGCGTTGCCGTTCTGCGAGATGATGGCCGTGATCCGCTCGGGACGGCTGAGTGCCAGCCGAAAGCCCGTCGGCGCGCCATAGTCGAACACATAGATTGCGAAGCGACCGAAGCCGATCTCTTCGGTGAAGCGCTCGATCACGCGCGTGACGTTGTCGAAGGTGTAGCGGAAGGTATCGCGTGCGGGCATATCGGACTGGCCGAACCCGGGAAGGTCCGGCGCCACGATGTGAAACCGGTCTGCGAGCAGCGGGATGAGGTCGCGGAACATGTGTCCCGCGCTCGGGAAGCCGTGCAGCAGGAGGAGCTTCGGCGCGCCGACGGGGCCGGCCTCGCGATAGAACACCTTGAAGCCGTCGACCTCTGCGGTGCGGTAGGTGGTCGGGGTCATGGCTGGTCTCCATTGCCGTTCGTAACCAATTAAGATGGGATTTAGAGGTTACTTATCCGAGACGTAACTTGTCAATGACATTTTTAGAGGTTACTTAAATCGCAGCTTTCGGACCGGACAGGGACCGCTCATGGACAGACCGCCCGCCATGTTCATCGCCGACTCGCTCGGCCTTGATTTCCTCAACTCGGTGGCGACACCGGTCGATACGCCGGTCGATTGGCTCGACGATGGCGAGGGTCTGGTCGACTGGCTGGCACAGGCGAAGCTGGTGCCGGCCAATGAGCTGCGTGCGCTGAAGGCGCGCGCGACGCCGGGCGAGCTCGACAAGGTCGCCGGTCAGGCCCGTGCCTTACGTGAGTGGTTTCGCGGTTTCGTTCAGGCGCATGCCGGCCGGCCGCTCACTGCGAAGGCGTTGCATGAGCTTGGCCCACTGAACGGCGTCTTGGAGCGCGATGAGGCGTTCAGGCAGATCGTGCCGCGCAACGGTGAGCAGGGTGACGGTCTTGCGCTGCTGAGGATGCGGCGCTGGCGATCACCCGAATCCCTGCTGCTGCCGATCGGGGAAGCCTTGGCGAAATTCGTCTGCGAGGAGGATTTTTCCGACGTGAAGGCATGCGAGGGTCATAACTGCACGATGCTGTTCGCCGACCACACCCGGAGGCGCGCGCGGCGATGGTGCACAATGGCGATCTGCGGCAATCGGGCCAAGCAGGCCGCACACCGCAGCCGGCGCAAGAGCCGGCAGTGACTGACCGCGGCGCTACATGCGACGCAGTCAGGCCGCCGCGACGCGAACCGGCATGCTCGCAAGGCCGCGCAGGGAATTGTTGAGCCTGCGCTTTGGCTCCGCCGTGAGCTCGATGGTCTTCACGCGCCTTGCAAGCTCGCTGAAGATCAGTTCGCCTTCCAGACGCGCGATCATCTGGCCGACGCAGGCGTGAATGCCGGCGCCGAAGCCGACATGCCCGGTCGCAACCCGTTCCACCTCGAAGCGGTCCGGCTTGTCCCACCGTGCGGGATCGCGGTTGGCGGAGGCCATGAACAGCAGCACCTTGCGATGCGCGGGAATCACGCCGCCGCCGATCTCGACGTCGCGCGAGGTGGTGCGAAAGAACGTCTGCACCGGTGAATCGTAGCGCAGGCCTTCCTCGAAAGCGTTGCGCGCCAGTTCCGGTTTGTGATGCAGCTTGGAATATTCATCCGGATGGGTTGCGAGCGCGAGCAGGGTGTTGCCGATGCCGTTGACGGTGGTGTCGATCCCAGCAGTGAGGAACGGCCGCACCAGATGCGTTGCCTCATGCTCGGTGATCTCACTCTCGTCGGCCGCCTGGTAGATCATCATGCCGAGCCCGTCGGGCCGTAGCGCATCGCGCGCGCAGCATTCCATGATCCAACTCTGGGCCGCGAGACCTGCCTTGCGCGATGCGGCCAGCATCTCGTTGTCAGGGCCAAAGCTGTCGAACACGAACGTGCTCCAGGCCAATAGCTTCTCACGGCCGTCCGGCCGGATGCCGATCGCATCTGGAAACACCTTCATCGGATAGGCTTCGGCAAGATCGGTCACGGCATCGAATGTGCCTCTGTCGATCAGCTGCGACACTTTCTTCTCTGCTTCCCGCTGAAACGTCTCGCGCAGCTTCCTTGCGACGCCCGGCGACAGCGTGCGGCCGAGAACCCGGCGGCCTTTATCATGGTCGGGAGGATCGATCTGCAGCGTCAGCGGCTTCGGCAGCGCCGGGTTCATCCCGTTGAGCCCGACGCCCTCGCCACTGATGAACGTCTTCCAGTCTTTCAGGGCCGGCTCCACTTCGGCATAGCCTGCCATCGCCCACACGCCGTAGCGCTCCAGCGCGAACGCAGGCCCGAGCGCGCGCAGCGCCTCATAGGCAGTATAGGGGTCCATCAGGAAGTCAGGTGCAAACGGGTCAACCGGACTGGAGACGATGCCGCTCATGCTCAGCCCCGCTTCATTGCTTGCTGAGCGGGCACTGGCCTTCGCTCTCGGAGCGGAACGCGTCCTCGCCCTTGACGGTGGCGACCACCTTCAGCAGATCCCAGGCTGAGGTCGACTCGTCGGGAGCCTTGACCTGCAAGAGGTAGAGCGGATGGATCTTGCGTCCGTCCTTGCGGATGTAGCCCTTGCCGAACAGCGCATCGTCGGTCGGCATCTGCTTCATCGTCGCCGCCACTGCCTTACCGTCCTTGGCGCCGCCGGCCTTGTCGACCGCCTTGAGATAATGAATGACCGAGGCATAGACGCCGGCCTGCATGTCGTTCGGATAGGCCTTCGAGGGAATGCGTTCGGCGAAACGTTTCGCGAAAGCGCGCGTGCCGTCGTTCAGATCCCAGTAGAACGGGTTCATGATCTGAGCGCCCTGCGCAAATTTCAGTCCGAGCGCGGGCAGGCCGTTCATGCCCAGGATCAGTCCGGCCAGCTTGTGGTCCTTGGTCAGCCCGAATTCGGCAGCCTGCTTCATCGATGTGATGGTGTCGTCTCCGGCATTGGCGAAGCCGATGACGTTCGCGCCTGACGCCTGGGCCTGGAGCAGGAAGGAGGCGTAGTCGGCCGTTCCCAGCGGATGCCGCACGCTGCCGAGCACCTCGCCGCCGGACGCTTTCACGGCCTCCGCCGCCTGCTTCTCCAGATCATGGCCGAAGGCATAGTCGGCGGTGATGAAGAACCACTTCTTGCCACCCTGCTGCACGATCGCCTTGCCGAGGCCGCGCCCATAGGCATAGGTGTCGTAGGTCCAGTGCACGGTGTTTGGCGTGCATTTCTCGCCGGTCAGGAGCACCGTTCCGGCGCCCGATCCGACGAAGACCTTGTTCTTCTCGGCGCTCATGCCGGCGACAGCGAGCGCGATCGACGAGTTCGGAATGTCGAAGATCGCATCGACGCCGTCGTTCTCGTACCAGCGCCTGGCGATGCCGATGCCGATGTCGGTCTTGTTCTGGTGATCCGCCGCGATGACTTCGACCGGCTTGCCTGCGGCCTTTCCGCCATAGTCTTCGACCGCCATCTTGGCGGCGATGACCGAGCCGATGCCCTGATAGCTCGCGAACGGACCCGATTGGTCGTTCAGGATGCCGATCTTCACGACGTCCTGGGCGAATGCCGGTGCGGCCGTCAGCATCGCGGCCAACATGCATAATTTATGCAGGAATTTGCTGTTCATTGTCTCCCTCCCATGTGCGGTCTTGGTGCCGCTGAATAATAGTTATATTTTATAGCTATTTTTGAGAGTGTCAATTCGGCTGGCTTTTGGCCGCCGCCGCGGATTGAGGATCATGAGCTCGAAAGCGTTACGACCCGGAGCGAAGTCCACTCAGCAAACGGAGACATCGCTGGATCTGCGCGCACTCCAGCGGACACCCGGCTTCATGTTGCGCCTTGCCCAGCTGAAGTTCTTCGAAGGCTTCTACGAGGAGTTCGCCGCATTGGGCCTGACGCCCGCGACCTATGCGATCTTCGTCGTCATTCGCGACAATCCGGGCGTTCCCCCCAGCAGCCTTGCCAGCCTGCTCCGCCTGCGCCTGCCGAACCTGATCAAGATCCTGAACGAGCTCGAATCGTCCGGTTTCATCAAGCGCAACCGCTCGAAGTCCGATCGCCGCGCCGTCGAGCTGATGCTGACGCCAAAGGGCGCAAAGCTCATTGCCGAGGGGGCGAGGCTGACGCAGCCCTACAATGAAAGGATGCTGGCGCCGCTCAGCGAGGCCGAGCAGCGCATGCTGCTTGACCTGCTGAATCGGATTCTGCCGCTCTAACCCTTCGCTGGGACGACCTGAGGCCGATCGTCGCAAAGCTGTCATCTCCCGCCGAGGCGCGGCAGCTCGACCGCTTTCCGAGGGGCCGCGGCCGGTTCCGTGCCCCAAAATCCACCCAATCGGTGGTCACTAAGCCCGGCGGGGGAGGCCACTGCCTCCCCGTGGCGGGACTGCTGGACGGATGATTCATGTGAGGCGACTAGTCGTGCTGGCAGCGGTTGCGCTGCTCGCCTTGAGCAGCGGCATGGCCGCGGCCTCACCGGCCAAATCCAAGACCACTGCGGCCGTCCCCGCCGCGCCGCCGCCTCCGCCGTTCGAGCCATTGCCGCCGCCGAAGGTCTATCTGTTCCGCGGCGCCATGGGGCCGATCTTCTCGACCGGCATGGACCGGCTCGGCGAGAAGCTGACGCAGGCCGGCTTCTCCGCCGACGTCTACGAATTCACCCTGTGCCGGCTGATCGGCAACCGCGTCATCGCCAGCTACAAGGAGAAGGCGGCACCGATCGTGCTGATCGGGCACTCCATGGGCGGTCTGTGCTCGATCGTCATCTCCGAGATGGCGGCCAAGGAGAACATCCCGATCAGCCTCGTCATCGCCATCGATCCCGCGCATGCGACCGGCGACGTGCCGCTCAATGTCGAGCGTTTCATCAACATCTTCCTGTCCGATAGCGTGCTCGGCGGCGGCGACGTCGTGGCCGTGCCCGGTTTTCGCGGCCATTATGCCAGCTATGATCTGAAGGAGAACGCGCGCGTCTCGCACATCAACATCGAGAAGTCGGACGACATCCATCGCCAGATCGTCGAGATGGTGACGCAGTTGCCGCGCATCCCACCGCAGACCCAGGCCGATGCCGTGCCGCTGCGCTATCTCGTGCCTGCCGATACGCTGGTCGAATTGTGGGACAGCGGCGTTCGGCTGCCGGTTCGTCGCGGCGACACCATGGAGAGCATCGCCGCCGCCAACCGCGTGCCGCTGTGGTCGCTCGCGCAGAGCAATTCGCTTGCAGAGAACGCGCAGCTCACCCCCGGCCAGACCATCATCGTCCCGCGCCATCTGACACCGCCGGAGCCGGCCGCAGCGATGGCGATGCCGCCGGTGCCGACCGGGCGGAGGTAGGGCTTCTAATCGTAGTCACGAAGGCGGTGCGCTCCCTCCCCTGCTTGCGGGGGAGGGTTGGGGAGAGGGGGGCTCCACAAGCGAGACCCCCCGAGAAGAGAGAGCCCTCACCCGCGCCTTCGGCGCGACCTCTCCCGCAAGCGGGAGAGGTGCAGGGAGCCAGCGGCAAGACTAGTCTCAATAGCGGCAACGACCTCACACATTCGACCCGTGGATCGCGTCGATCACGGCATCCGTCACTTCCTTCGTCGTCGCCTTGCCGCCGACATCGGGCGTCAGCACGCCAGCTGCGCAAACGCGCTCGACCGCCGCCATCAACCTTCCAGCCGCGTCCTTCTCGCCGAGATGCTCGAGCATCTGCGCGCCGGTCCAGAACGTTGCAACCGGGTTGGCGATGCCCTTGCCGGTGATGTCGAAGGCCGAGCCGTGGATCGGCTCGAACATCGAGGGGAAGCGGCGCTGCGGATCGATGTTGCCGGTCGGCGCGACGCCGAGGCTTCCGGCGAGCGCGCCGGCGAGATCGGAGAGAATGTCGGCGTGCAGATTGGTCGCCACGATCGTGTCGAGGCTCTTCGGATGCAGCGTCATGCGCACCGTCATGGCGTCGACCAGCATCTTGTCCCAGCTGACGTCGGGAAAATCAGCGGCGACCTCGGCCGCGATCTCGTCCCACATCACCATGCCATGGCGCTGCGCGTTCGACTTGGTCACGACCGTGAGCAGCTTGCGCGGGCGCGATTGTGCGAGCTGGAACGCATAGCGCATGATGCGGGTGACGCCGACGCGGGTGAACACCGCGACTTCCGTGCCGACCTCTTCCGGCAGGCCCTTGTGGGCGCGACCGCCCATGCCGGCATATTCGCCTTCCGAATTCTCGCGCACGATCACCCAGTCGAGATCGCCGACGCCGACATTGCGCAGCGGCGAGGCGACGCCCGGTAAGATTTTGGTCGGCCGCACGTTGGCGTATTGGTCAAAGCCCTGGCAGATCGGCAGGCGCAGTCCCCACAGCGTGATGTGGTCGGGCACGTCGGGCGCACCGACCGCGCCGAAATAGATCGCGTCGAATTTCTTCAGCTCGGTGAGCCCATCGGCCGGCATCATCACGCCGTGCTTCTTGTAATAGTCCGAGCCCCAGTCGAACGTTTTGACGTTGAAGGCGATATCGCCGCTGCGTTTTGCCAGCGCCTCCAGCACGCGGATTCCGGCCGAAATGACCTCGGGACCGATGCCGTCGGCGGGAATGGCTGCGATCGAATGGGTGCGCATGAGAATGCTCCGTTTGAGAGATCAGTTAGATTGCGGGACGGGTTCGACGGGCGCGGTTTGTGCGCGCGACAATAGCAGGGTGAGGACCGCAGAGAGAACGAGCAGGCCGGCGACGAAGTAAAGCCCGCCAATGAAGCTGCCGGTCTGGTCCTTGATCCAGCCGATCATCGCCGGACCGACGAAGCCGCCGAGATTGCCGATCGAGTTGATGGTGGCGATGCCGGCCGCGGCCGCGGGTCCGGACAGGAACAGCGTCGGCATGCTCCAGAGCGGTGGTTTTGCCGAGGAGATGCCGATATTGACCAGCGTCAGCGCGACCAGCACCGCGACGATGCCGGTCGCAAGGCCGGCATAGGCGAGACCCGCGGCGGCGATCAGGCAGGCCCACACGACGTGCCATGTGCGCTCGCCGGTGCGGTCCGAATGCCGCGCCCACAGGATCATGGCGATGACGGCGGCCGTTGCCGGCAGCGCATTGAGAAAGCCGACCTGAAGCGAGGATAGGCCAAACTGCTTGATGATCTGCGGCGCCCAGACGCCGAGCGTATAGAGGCCGGCCGAAGTGCCGAAATAGATCAGCGACAACGCCAGCACGCGGGGATCGGCGAGCCCGCGCCAGATGCTGTGGCTCGCGGTCGCGGCCTTGCTGGTGGTCTCGACGTTCATGGTCTCGACCAGCCAGCGCCGCTCGTCCTCGGCAAGCCATTTCGCCTTCTCGGGGCGGTCGGTCAGAAAGCCCAGCACGACGAAGCCGAGCAGCACGGCCGGCAGCGCCTCCAGCACGAACAGCCATTGCCAGCCGTTGAAGCCGAGCATTCCGTCCATCTCCAGCAGTGCACCTGAGATCGGCGAGCCCAGCACGGTCGAGAGCGGCGCGGCCGCCATGAACAGCGCCGTCACCGCGGCGCGCTGGCGCGCCGGGAACCAGTAGGAGAGGTAGAGGATGATGCCGGGAAAGAACCCGGCTTCGGCGACGCCAAGCAGGAAGCGCAGCACGTAGAAGCTGGTCGGCCCTTGCACGAACGCCATCGCGGCCGAGACCAGGCCCCAGGTGATCATCACCCGTGCGATCCAGATCCGCGCGCCGATCTTGTGCAGGATGATGTTGGAGGGCACCTCGAACAGGAAATAGCCCCAGAAGAAGATGCCGGCACCGAAGCCATAGACCGCGGGCGACAGGCCGATGTCCTTGTTCATCGTCAGCGACGCGAAGCCGATATTGACGCGGTCGATGAAGGCCACGAAGTACAGCAACATGATGAAGGGAACGATGCGCAAGGTGATCTTGCGCAGCACGCGCGTCTGAATCTCGCTCGCCACCCTGGCCTCCTGCAATCCCGATTTATCGTTGTGTTGGCGGGCCGGAAGGCCCATGCCGGCGACCAGCCTAGGCGAGGGCAAGCAGCAGACTCAATTGGCGCTGGTTTATACAAAAAAATGATATAATCCTGGCTGGACAACTGCATGCGAGTAAGCGTCGGGCGCACCGAAGCTTCCTCGGCGTCATGGCCGGACTTGTCCCGGCCATCCACGCCTTGCGGTACGGTCCAAAGAACGTGGATGCCCGGGACAAGCCCGGGCATGACGACCTCGTGTAAATCCGGCGAGACGAGAGGACCGGCGAATGGAATTGCATCAGCTGCGATGCTTCGTGGCGGCGGCCGAACAGCTGCATTTCGGCCGCGCGGCGCAGCAGCTCCAGATGCTGCCCTCCGCGCTCGGCCGCCAAATCAGGCTGCTGGAGGAGGATCTGGGCACGCGGCTGTTCGCGCGGACGACGCGCGCGGTGTCGCTCACCGAGGACGGCGCGACGCTGCTGCGCGATGCCCGCGCCATCCTTGCCCGGGTCGAGGCTGTCGAGAGCAATTTGCGCAACCGCTCACGCGCAGGCGCGCGGCGGCTGCGGGTCGGCGCCATCGACAGCGCGGCGGCGGGATTGCTGCCGCCGCTGCTGCGTGATTTCCGCGACAAGCATCCTGACATCGCGGTGCAGCTCCTCGAAGACAAGACGATCCGGCTGCTGCCGAAGATCCTGAGCGGTGCCCTCGATCTCGCCTTCGTTCGCCCTCCCGACAATGCGGACAAGCGGCTAGAATTCCGCGATCTGCTCCAGGAGACGGCGATCGTGGCGTTCCCGCAGCGGCATCCGCTGGCCAAAAGGACGTCGATCAGGCTGGCTGACATCGCCGACGAGGCGATGCTGGTGCCGGACCGCTGCTCGCGGCCGCACAGCCACGACCTCACGATGAAGCTGTTCGAGCAGGCCGGATTAACGCCGCGCGTGGTGCAGGTTGCCGACGAGAAGCAGACCATCATCAACCTGGTCGCAACCCGGCTCGGCGTTGCGATCGTGCCGCGCTGGACCGCGCGGATGGCGGTGTCGGGCGTACGCTTCGTGCCGCTCCGGCCGAAGCAGAGCGGTCCCGTCGGCCGCTTGCCGCTTGCGGCGGCCTGGCTGCGCGGCTCGCGTGATCCGGCCCGGGACGCCATGCTGGCGGTGCTGGATGCGCGCCTGCGCAGCTATGCGCGGGAGGCCTGAGACGCTATGACTGAAGCTCGGATCAAAGGTGGGTGCGATGGCTGAACAGAGAGCGTCGAGCGAGTTGCGGGTTGCCATTGCGGGATTGGGCTCGATCGGCACCAAGATCGCGACCGCGCTCGACCGGGGCATCGAAGGCCTGACGCTGTCTGCGGTGGCCGTGCGCGATCCCGCCAAGCATCAGGCGTTTCTCGGCAGCCTGCGTCGCTCGCCGCGGGTCTTGCCGATCGACCAGCTCGGCGAAGTCGCCGACATCGTGGTGGAATGCGCGCCAAGCCGGCATCTGCGCGAGATCGTCGAGCCCGCGGTCAGGCATGGCAAGGCCGCGGTCGTGGTCAGCGTCGGCGGGCTGCTCGACAATTTCGATCTCGTCGATCTTGCCCGTGCCAATGGCGGCCGCATCATCGTGCCGACCGGCGCGCTGATCGGGCTCGATGCCGTCAACGCCGCCGCAATCGGCACCATTCATTCGGTGAAGATGGTGACGCGCAAGCCGATCGACGGCTTGAAGGGCGCGCCGTTCATCGTCGAGAACAACATCGATATCGACAAGCTGCGCGAGCCGCTCAAGCTGTTCGAAGGCACGGCGCGCGAGGCCGCAAGAGGCTTCCCGGCTAATCTCAACGTCGCGGTGGCGCTGTCGCTTGCGGGCGTCGGGCCCGACCGCACGCAGGTGCAGATCTATGCCGATCCGACCGTGACGCGCAACGTTCATCGCATCGAGGTCGAGGCGGATTCGGCCCGCTTCTCGATGTCCATCGAGAACGTCCCGTCCGAAAATCCCAAGACCGGGCTGATCACGGCGCTCTCCGTGATCGCGCTGCTGCGCAAGCAGCGCGCCACGCTTTGCGTTGGGACGTGATGGGTTGAGGCTCGATTAGCCTGAACGGCGGTGCG
>NZ_PSRT01000181.1 GCF_004212635.1 Bradyrhizobium genosp. SA-3
GCGAGAGGGCCGCGAACCGGCCAAACTCGATCAACCGCGTCTTGTCCTCATGGAGCGTCAGGCCGAAGCTGGCCAGTCGCACCTTGAGGGCTAAGAGCATTTCCTGCGCATCGGCCTTGCTCTCGAATCCCATGACGAAGTCGTCCGCGTAACGCACGATCACGATGCGACCGCGTGCATGGCGACGACGCCATTGGTGGACCCAGAGATCGAGGATGTAGTGCATGAAGATGTTGGCAAGGAGCGGGCTGATGCCTGCCCCTTGCGGAGTACCTCTGTCCGTCTCTTGCAACTCGCCGCTCTCAAGAACGCCAGCTCGCAGCCACAGCTCGATGAGCCGTAGGATACGAGGATTGGCGATCCTATGCGCCACCATCCGCAGCAGCCACTCGTGGTCGACCGAGTCGAAGGAGCTGCGAATGTCGGCATCGAGCACCCAGTTCACGCACTGGCTCATGATCGCCGTATGCAAAGCATCGAGCGCCATGTGCGGATTACGCCCCGGCCGGAAGCCGTAGGAGAATCCGAGGAATTCGACCTCGTAGACCGCGCTCAACACCTCGGCCACCGCGCTTTGGACGATCTTGTCCTCGAGCACCGGCACGCCGAGAGGCCGCTTGCCGCCATCGGCTTTGAGAATGTAGACCCGCCGCACCAGCTGTGGCCGGCAGCGAGCAGTGTGGACCCGTGCGCAGAGGTCCCGGATGTTATCCGTGAGCCCTTCTTCGTACTTCGCCACCGTTATCCCATCGACCCCCGCGCTGGCCTGCCGCTTTTGTCGTCGAAACGCCCGAAGTAAAGCGTCTTCGTCGATGTGGTGCAGCAGGGCCGTGAACCGGGTTTGGGCAGCCTGCTTGGCCGCCGCGTTCACCCGCTCGAGGTTCGGCGGCAAGGCAACCCGGCTCTGTGTCTGGCCCCTGGCCTCCTCGCGCAGGCTCCTCTCGGGCTGGTCCCTTCCCTCCATGCGTCTCGTTACCTTCGACGACTTCACAGGTAGTATGGATCAGTCGACTCCCGACCTCAGCTCGGACCGCGGCTCTGGCAGTGCCTTGCCGCTGTCCCCCACTGGAGACCAATCCAATGGACCCGGTCGGGCCTCTCATGTTCCGATGATTGCCTTCCATGCGTGATCCGGCCATCGACCCCGACGGAGCGGCATCGTCTCGCATAACGACGATGCTCATGCTGCCTTCATGACTAGGGAACACACTCGGCCTCCGCGAACATCCACCTTTCGAGGCTCATTCCCGCACCCCGCATGGCTCCTGTCTACACTTCGGACCCCACGTTACCGCGACGCCCGCAAGACTCGGTCCCGGCTTGCCTGCTAGGGCTCTGGCCGGATGGGACTTCCATCCACAAGCAACCATCAGCTTGGCATGACGTACTCCCCAGTGATGGTGAAGCTCGGTGGAGCAAAGCCGTCCGCACGCGCGCCCTCGACTAGCGCCGTAGCGGGCGGACGGCTTTGCGGTGGTCGCCGGCGATTCGCCGGTAGGATCGGGTTGCGACACGCCAAGGCAACGGAGCAACCACCGATGACCGACGAGATGATGAAGCTGCGGACCGCTCCTGGAGAAGACCCCTGATACGGGCTGCGCGAGATGATCGGCTTTGCCGCCCAGCGCCTGTTGGAGCTGGAAGTCGAACGCCAAACCGGAGCCGCCTATGACCAGAAGAGCCCCGAGCGCCTGGCCCAGCGCAACGGCTACCGCGACCGCATTTGGGAGACCTGCGCCGGCGCGGTCGAACTGCGCATCCCCAAGCTGCGCAAGAGCTCCCACCTCCCCGGCTTCCTGGAGCCCCGTCGCATGGCCGAGGAGGCGCTCACCGCAGTGGTGCGCGAAGCCTACGTGCAGGGCGTCTCGACCCGCTCGGTCGACGATCTCGTGCAGGCCAGGGGCATGAGCGGCATCTCCAAGAGCCAGGTGAGCCGGCTCTGCGCCGAGGTCGACGATAAGGTGAAGGCATTCCTCGCCCGTCCGATCGAGGGCGGCTGGCCCTATCTGTGGATCGACGCCACCTATGTGAAGGTGCGCCAGAATGGCCGCATCGTCTCGGTCGCGGTGATTGTCGCGGTCGGCGTCAACAGTGACGGCCGGCGCGAAGTTCTCGGCATGGACATTGGCCCGTCCGAGGCCGAGACGTTCTGGACGGCGTTCCTGCGCAAGCTTGCGCGCCGCGGCCTGCGCGGCGTCAAGCTGGTCGTGTCTGATGCCCATAAGGGCATCAAGGCCACCGCCGCCAAGGTGCTCAACGCCTCCTGGCCGCGTTGCCGCGTCCACCTCATGCGCAACGCGCTCGCGCATGCCGGCAAGAGCGGCCGGCGTGTCGTCTCTGCCTTCATCGCCACCGCGTTTGCCCAGGACGATGCGAGGCCGCAAAGACCCAATGACGAAAGGTCGCCGACCAGCTCCGCCCGAAGCTGCCCAAGCTTGCGGGCTTCCTGGACGAGGCCGAGACCGACGTGCTGGCCTATATGACTTTCCCGCCGCAGCACCGGACCAAGCTGCACTCCACCAACCCGATCGAGCGCCTTAACGGAGAGATCAAGCGGCGCACCGAGGTGGTCGGCATCTTCCCGAACGAAGATGCCATCGTCCGCCTCATCGGCGCGATCCTGCTCGAGCAGAATAATGAATGGGCCGTCCAACGCGCCCGTTACATGACTCTGGAAACCATCGCCATTGAGCGATGATCCCGCCGTCGGCTTCCCGGCATTCGCCAGCTGACCTGTCCGGCCCTCGCCGGCGAACGCGGTGTCCCACCGCCAGTTACACCAAGCCTAGGGACACGAACGCCCTTCACATTCGGCGTAGCGGAAAAGCTATCGCACATGGCAGTTTCAAGATCATAGCCCCCGGAAGCACTTCGCCGGAAGATGCTGCGGATCCGCTTCTGCTTCGCTTTGGCCGCAGATCGTCCGACAGGTCGTCTTCCCTCAGCGCCGAAATGGGATCGCTAACGTCTGGCAGCAACGATTTTGCGGTTCTAGCACGGACGCTGAAACGCTCGGTCTCGCCGGTCCATCAAGTCTAGGCCAGAAGATCTATCGGTCTGCTCCGCAAACTGGATTTCGACCATCCGCGGGCGTGGCCAATACAACATTGCCTCCCTAAATCGCTTCCGGTCGAGCAACACAGCGCGCTGGGACTATGCTGTTGCCCATCCCGTGGATGCCATCGTAATACGGCACAAATCGGTGATGTCATAAATGGGCAGCTTCACCATTCGACGAATGCGCGCTGTGACAGTCGGGAAGGCTGCGCATTCAAAGAGGATTGCTGCAATCTCCTGATGTGCATCTTGCAGCCTTTTGATGCAGGCGGCGACATCTGTTTCGATAGCTGCGACATCGGTGGGTGGAGCAGGGCGGTTCAATTCGTCATGCCAGAACTTGCCACCTTCGATACCACCTATCACGAGCCGCGCTCGCTCGGCGGCATCGTCAAACCCGAGTAGATCTTCACTAAAATGCGTTGAGTCGTAAGTTAAGATGGCGATTTTGGCTTTGGACGGCAGCTGACGCAGTAACAGCGGCAAGAGGAGCAAGCTCGACATCGCCACGGGGACGTCGACCGAGGCGGACACTGCACGCTGATGACGAACAGAGAAGCCACACGTCGAGCTTATCGCGACAGCGCCTCGCTCCACCAAGCGCCGCGCAGCCGCAATGAAAGCTGGCTCGAGCGCCGGATCGCCACGAACCACATTCTCAACCCAAGCTCCGGCGACCGTTTCCCAGATAACTGGGAAATCGAAGGTTTCGGGATTCAACATTGCGCCAGGGGCGGGCTTCGGCGGCGTGGCACCGGGTGGCAAGCCGCGTTCAAGGTGGAGAATTCCAAGTGAGGGGCGATTTTTCGGGGTCATAATCAAAATCATAGCTTAGATTCAAGCAAGTTTCTGCGAACTTTTGGCTGCGTTCGCCGAAATCGCGCGCGAAAACCTCGATTCCGAAGCGTTACCGCAATTCTGATCGTCGCAATCTCGGCGGCAAAATTACGTTGGCGCCTCATCTTGCAAGAAGAACGAATCGCCAGCTCGGTTGAGGCACTACTGCGTCGGGATCCATGCGGTTCGTCGCACCGACTTTTGCCAATTGTGATCCGTCTCCGCCGGGTGCGCCACTTGCCCGATGATCGCGTGGTTAGATACTGGAAATGTGCACAATTGGCTCCTATGCACGCATCCAATGGACTAAGTAGTGTTGAAAAGTGCACTTGGTGAGGCGTTCTGGCCATTTCGGAACTGCGATTGAATCGGCCAGCTTGAGAGGGGGCGTCATGCTGCGAAACTGCTAATTGCAAAGGACTTGGCTGAGACCGGTGCAATGCTCGTCATAAGCGATGCGGTCGATGAGCGTGATTTCCGTTTGGCCGAGCCGCAAAACGAGCGGGTCATGGAGCGCTGGCGTAGGCATGTGAATATGAAAGACGGCGGCAGCCTTAGGATTGAGGCGATGGATCGGCGCGTGCACGCCCGGCACCGCCAAGGTCAAGTGATTGAACATGCCCTCGCTGAAGCCGTGGATTCCGGCGAGACGATGGCCGCGAGATCGAATCTTGCCTTCCATTCGGCAGAGTCACCAGCGGCTTTGCGGCGAGTCAGATTCATCTGGGCTTTCCATTTAATTGACCGAGATAGGGCGATCGCGCGGCTCGCGGCCGCGCACTCCTTGAAGAGACCGAGCACGTGCAACGATGATGGAGGATCGGAAGGCATTATTATGATTGGCGCCTTCAGTCATTGATGCGCATCTCCGGAACCCTTGGCTCCCGCACGCGCAAGCGCTTGCAGATGAGAGGCCGTCACAACTTCTGTAGCCAAACCACGTGGTGTAGCCGAGCGGATCGAGCCGATCTATCCGACGCTCCGTCGAGAACGGCAGTATCAATTCCGAGAGCGTCGCCGCAATTGAACGTCAGCAACCTGCTTGAGGTCTAAGACGCGCTCGTCGGGCAGGTCCCTGCGGTCGCCGTTGTTCATCGCGTCCGTGCCAGCAGCGTATCACCGTGGATCGCATTGAACGTCATCCAGCCGAAAGGGAGAACGCGATCAGGATGAACAGCGACAGCGACAGGCCGCCCACAAGGCCATGGAGCGCGACTGCTCCAACTCGACGAACATGTTCGAACGGCACGCGCTGCAACGCTTCGAATGTGCCCCCTTCTTGCCGAACTGCTCGCGCCTCTTGAAATAGCCAAACGTGATGACCAGCTTTCTCGAAGCTGCAGCTTCCCCGCTTCCTCTTCAGGGAGAGGACGTTTTCTGGTCGACTTGTCGCAGCATCATCAGGTATCAAGCGCGGGAAATGCCGAATGTCTTGCAATGTGAGAGATCAAGAGGACTTCATCCTGCCGAGGATCTCTGCATCATGTTGCCCAAGAGTCGGCGGCATGCCTATGGGCGGTCGTTTACCATCGAACCGCACGGGAATGCCAGGCATTGTAAGGCGCCCTTCCGTGGGGTGGTTCAACCCCTCGAAGAATCCGATTGCCTTCAGGTGCGCGTCGTGCTCGAGCTCTTCGAGCTTGAGGACGGGTCCGACAGGTATCTCGTGCTTTTCCGCAAATGACATCCAGTAGGAGGTGGTTTCCTTCCTCAGTTCTTCCTGGAGCAGTTCATAGAGCGCAACGATGTTCTGGGTTCTTGCGCCTATGTCACGGAAGCGAGGATCGCATGGAATCTTGGCTTGGCCCCGGGCCGTCCATAGGCGAGTCCAATGGGCATCCGTATAGGGCATGCAGCACAGATAGCCGTCTTTGGTAACGAATGGCCGACGGTGAGGATTGAGCACGCGGTCATATCCGAAGCCAGAAGGATCCGGGGCGAAGTGACGGCCATACCAATGCTCGGCGACCATGAAGGACACCATGATCTCAAGCATTGGTATCTCGACCTCCGTGCCGCGGCCGTGCATGAGTTTCGCGACCAAAGCGGATGTGATCGCCTGGGCCGCGTAGACGCCGCACAGCTTGTCAGCAAGAATTGTAGGCAGGAACCGAACGATGCCGTTCGCGCGATCCATAAGATCGGGAATGCCCGCCATGCCCTGGATGATATCATCGTAGGCCGGACGTCCATCATAGGGGCCGCCGCTGCCGAACCCCTGCAGGCGGGCGTACACGATGTCGGGCCGTATGGCGCGAATTGTCTGATAGTCAAGACCGATCTTCTGGAGCTTCTGCGGCCGAATGCTGTGCATGATGGCATCAGCGCCCTTCAGCAGCTCATGGAGCGCCTGCCGGTCCTCGTGTTTCTTCAGATTAAGACAGATGCTCTTCTTGTTCCTGTTGAAGGCAAGGAACATGGCAGACATGCCCGTGTGCCGGGCGGGCCCCATGCTGCGCGTGATGTCTCCGGAGGGCGGCTCAACTTTGATGATTTCAGCGCCCTGCTCGCCAAGGATCTGCGAGGCGAAGGGCCCGAACGCCACACTTGTCAAATCGATAACCTTTAGCCCGACGAGCGGAAGTGTCATGCCTATATCACCTTCATCTCTCGTGCCCGCACGAGGCGCAGCGGCGTGTAGACGAGAACGACGACGCTCTCCTGATTAACGATACTATTGCGTGTGCGGACGAGCCCGCGGGCGCCGGTCTTCGCCGGCCGCAGCTCAATGACGTCGATTTCCACATGGATCGTATCGCCGACGCGCGTTGGCGCTTTGACGTCGATCTCGGTGTGCAGGAAGGCAAGTCCGGTGCGATCGACGAGAGGCTTGAGCAATCCCTCAGCCATTGCATAGAGCATACCGCCGGGCACCACGCGTCCCGGCATTGCATTGGCATGGGTCTGGGTCACATTCGTGAACAGCTCTTCGGTGAACCAGGTGAGGTTCACATAAGCGTTGAGATCGGCCTCAGTAATCGTCCGGCCGGCGGTATGGAATCGATCCCCAAGGTTGAGTTCATCGAAATGAAGTCCGCCGCCGAGGAAACGCGAATTGTTCAAAAGAATGCCTCCTTTTCGGTCATCCCTACCGAGTAATCACCATGCGTCACGCAAGATCGCTCGGAGCTCTGCCACCCGTGTCTTGAACTCGCCGTTGGGATCGGCGTTATAGGAACGCATGGCGTTTGTTACGACAGCATCAAGCTGAGCCTCTTCTGTGAGAAGGTCGCGCAGGCGCAACAGGGGCCCACTGGCTGCGAGATCGGCCTTGACGATGCCGCGCGCGGTCTCGCAATCGGCCACGGCGCGCCCCGTGATTGTCTCTGCCATCATCAGGATCTCTGGGCGACATAGCGGCTCCAGATGACGCATGGCGTGCAGGGCTACTGAAATGTAGACATCGCCGAGCCGCACCTGATCATTCAGAGCGGCCAGCCCGGCGCCGATCGCGTAGCAAACGCGCACAATCCAGTGTGCAACGAACGGAGCACCCCCAAGGTCCTCGTCGCAATTCTGCAGCCAGGCTGCCGCGCACAGATCGATGCGCGCCTGCGCCAGATGCTCGGCTCCGCGGGCGGACCGAGCGAGCAGGTACGCCTGGCGCCGGACTCCTTCCACTAGGGGATTGCTGCGCGCCACTGAGGCCATCGCCATCAAAGCCCAGAAGTATGCCGTTCTGGCGTTGCTACAGGTCAGCGAAAGAGGCGCAGTCATCAATGCCTCAGGATCCCAGAAAAGCGCTGTAGGCCGGGTTTTCGGATCGAAGAATTCAAGACGTCCCCGCTCTGGATCAAGCATCGCGCTACCGCTGCGGCCCTGCGCGTTTGTCGGCGCCGTCAGCACATTGAAAATCGGGACCTTCGCGGCCGATAGCTTTCGGCTTTCCGGAGGGGCGCCATCCCGATAGCGCGTGCAGATCTCCTCTGCCGGCCGGTCCTCGGCCATCAGAATGGCGAGGAGGCGGCCGAAGACCATCGCCGTTCCTGCGCCGACTGCAACGATGCCGTCGCAACTCACCGAGCGGGCCAACGATACCGCTTCTTCGACGCTCGCGCGGGTTGCGTTGCGACCGATACGGTCGAAGATGCCCGCGCAGGTGTCGCCGAGCCCGGAAGTGATCGTCGGTATGAGCGCTGTTCCGCACGCAACAGACTGTCCGCTCAGCACCAGCACACGACGGCAGCCAGCCTCCGCAACCACCTTGCGCAGGTGACCGAGTGCGCCTTCCCCGGCGAAAATGCGCAGCCGAGGCAAGACGGCCCGGAATGCGCGCGCAGGAGGATCTTCGATCGCGCCAAAGGTTGGCTCCGACGCCGCGGTGTTCATACTGCAATCTCGCCCAGGAGCAGCGGCCAGAGGGCGGCACTGCCTTTTGCGCACACCAGATTCCCGAGCCGGCTCTGCCAGAAGGTCTCGTTGCCGAACTCATCGCGCCACGACCAGAGGCGGCGCGTGTAATGATGAAGCAGGTACTCCTTTGTGAAAGCTATCGCTCCGTGAATCTGGTGCGCCGTTGCGGCGACATGGCCGGCGGCCTCGCCACAGCGCGCCTTGGCCACGGCAACCGCAAGCTCCTGCCCCGCCTGCCCCCACATATCGCCAGCCTGCTCGGCGGCCGCTGACGCCGCCGCATACTCAGTCGCGCAACTGGCCAGCATGTGCTGCACTGCCTGAAATTTGCTGATTGGTCGGCCGAACTGCACGCGTTCTTGCGCATAGGCGATGGAGATATCGAGGACGCGCTGCATCGCTCCCACCATCTGCTGGGAACGCATCAGCGCACCGAGTTGGAGAAAATCCTCCGTCGTTCGCGTATCGATCGGCAAGACTCTCTGCGCAGGTTCATCGAGAGCGAGGTCCACCGTTACATCGGCGCGATACTCGTTGGCGATGCTCTTTCGCGAGACCTTTCCGAGAGCCGAGGCCGGGAGGAGTGCGACTGCATGCCCCTCGCGTCCTTCAACGACGGCGAGCAGGTGCCCGTCGTTGGAGCAGGGCACTCGATTTAGCATTCCGTGCACGCGCAGACGGCTCCCCATGGGTTCGAGCTGAAGTCTCCCAGCGCGCGGCGAAGCGAACGTCACGTGTCCCGAGATCGGCTGTCCACCGGCACGGGTCCAAAGATGAAGCGACAACATGGTCTCGGCCAGAGGCGCCGGGGCCGCATGATAGCCGCACAGGCGGATGAGCAGCATGCCTTGCGCGATGTCGAGTCCGATTCCGCCGGCGTCTTCCGGTACCATCGCCAGGGGCAATTCCAGCTCGGCGAACTTGTCCCAGAGCTCCAGGACCGCGTCGTTCCGCTCGATCGCTGTCAGACGCTCAACGCTGACCTCCGACGCGAGCAGGCGCCCCACCTGGTCCGTCATCACCGCGACGACCTCATCGCGTCCCGCGGTTGCGCTCCCCGCCACGACGTGCTGAACGGACATCAACGTAACCCCAAGCCGCGTGCGATCACGCCGCGCATGATTTCCCGCGTCCCTCCGCGGATCGTGTAGCCGGGCGCGAAAAGACGTGTCTCGGTGTAGCAGCGGCCATACTCGTCATCGTCCTCGGAGCTTGGCTGCGCCTCGATCAGACGACGGGCGATCTCCGGGATCGACTGCTCGAAGCTGGTGCCGAGATCCTTGACGATAGCAGCCTCCAAATAGGGGTCCTCGCCTTGGGCCAGCAAGCCAGCTACACCAGCAGACATTCGCCTCAAGGCAGACAAATGCGCGAAGAGACGCCCCACTTCCACGGATTGCAGGGCGTCAGGACGTTTTCCGACTCGATCCACCGCATCGAGGATGAGTCGAAAGTCAGACATATAGCGATCGGGCCCAGACCGCTCGAAGGACAGCTCGTGATTGACGAGCTTCCAGCCCTGACCAACCTTCCCCAAGACAGCGTCGTCAGGGACAAAGTAATCCTCAAAATGAACTTCGTTGAAATCATGATCGCCGCAGAGGTTGTATATGGGCCGGCAATTGATGCCCGGGGCAGATGTGTCGATTACGAATTGCGTCAGTCCCTCGTGCCGAGCCCCGTGCACTGGCGACGTTCTCACCAAGGCGATCAGGACATGTGCGCGATGCGCGCTCGACGTCCAGATCTTCGTGCCGTTGATGCGCCATCCCCCGGCGCAAGGCGTGGCCCGGGTCTGTACGCTGGCGAGATCTGAACCGGAGTTCGGCTCGCTCATGCCAATGGCGGCATAGCATTGTCCGGCGGCCATCGCGGGAAGATAGGTGCGTTTGACCCTCTCGCTCCCGAACTTGAGGATTTGGGGACCCGTCTGACGATCCGCAACCCAATGCGCGAAACAGGGTGCGGAATGGGCCAGCATCTCCTCAATAACGACAAAGCGCTCGAGGTCGGAGGCGTCCCTCCCACCATATTCCTTGGGCCAGACCATGCCGATAAAGCCAGCCTCGCCGGCCCGGCGCGTGAAATTCTCGTCCCAGGTGTTCCAGCTTGATACCTGTGGATCATAGCGCCTGCCATCCAGCTCATCACGCATGAAGGCGCGGATGCGGCGCCGAACCTCGATCGCCGATGGCGGCAGCTGCAGCGACGCAAATCGAAAGTCGGTCGACATTCCTCGGCGCTCTCCTAAGATCCAGACTAATTCGTGTGCAGAACGTCTTACTTGCCGGAAAATCAGCGGCATCTGAAACGTTCGTCGGTCGCGTGCGAAGTTTTCGCAGGCGTATCACTTCCCCCCTCTGTCGGCAGCCGCGATCTCCTTACCTGCGAGGCCGGCCGTGCCGCGGGTTGTGACCGGGTAGATGACCAGGGCCGCTGGTTTTCGAGCACTCAGGCAATCGGGTTGATAGGCGCTCCTTGTAGTCTAGCTCTTGACCGCCACCAGGTAACGTACAGAGCGACTAGCCAGAGCACGGGCATAAGCGTCAACAGCGACCCCACTGCGGCGATCGTGGGGTCGATCTGCTGGTTCATGTTTTCGAGCATCTTCAAAGGAAGAGTGCGGATCGAAAACCCGCTGACTAGTGATGTGACGACCACCTCGTCGAAAGAGGCAATGAAGGCGAACACTGCGCCGCCGACGATGCCCGGTCGGATTAGTGGCAGTGTTACTCTCATGAAGGTCCGCACCGGTCCGGCTCCCATGCTGTTCGCGGCCTGCTCCAACCGCTGGTCGAAGTTTGCCAACGTGGCCGCGACGATGACGACGACATAGGCAATGGACCCGATGCTGTGCGCCAGAACGATGCCGGTCTTCGTACCGATCAGGCCCAAATTTACCAACCCGAGATAGGCTGCGACACCGACGACGATGGCCGGAAAGGTGATGGGTGTCAGCATCACCATCATCAAAGAGTTGCGCAGTCGCGGGAAGGTGCGAGCGAGGCCGAAGGCCGCGAGAGTCCCCGCGACAGTGGACAGGATGGTGACCGTAAGGCCGATCTGGAGGCTGTCCAAAAACGCACGGATCCAGGACGGATCGCCGAAAAAGGAGCGATACCACTGCAGCGAAAAACCTGAGGGTGGGAACTCCAGAAATGCCCCTGCACTGAACGACATGATGATGACGATGAGTCCAGGAAACAGCAGATAGATCATGATGATCAGGACAAACACCGCGCCACCGATCTTCGACCAGCCACCATCGCCTCCGGCTTCGTAAAGCTGCGCAGCCCATCGCCGCGCCCGATAGGGAATGGCGATCTCATTGAGATAACGCAGCAGCGCGCCCAATGAGGATAGCCTGCTTTGCCAGGACTTCCGCAGGACGTGCCCCGTGTGGCCCTGCGTACCAGAAATGTCGAGTCCAAAGATGGATAGCATGACCACGGCAATTGCCAGGAGAATAAACGCCGCGGCGGCGATCGGCGCGAAATTGAGAGAGCTTGCGACCTGCGCCGCGATGAAGTTCGACAGCATGGCGTCCCGCAACCCGCCGAGAGCTTGCGGCGTGATGTAAAAGCCGAGAGAGACCACGAACACCAAAAGAGTCCCGCTGCGCACGCCAGGCAGGCTGAGCGGGAAGAACACGCGCCAAAACGCTGCTGAGGGACGAGCGCCCATGCTGCGCGCGGCCGCTACCAACGACTTGTCGATGCCCTGCATGACGCTGAGAAGCGGCAGGATCATTATCGGCAGCATGATATGCACCATGCCGATGTAGACGGCCAGTCTGTTATAGAGGAGCGATAGAGGGCTGGAGACCAACCCAAGTTCGAGCAGCACATTATTTATCAGGCCGTGGTCGCCCAGGATCACAGTCCATGCATAGGTGCGTACCAGCCCGCTCGTTAACCAGGGAATGAAAACGAGCACGATAAGGGCCGTGCGCACCGGCTTCGAGGCAATCACAATCAGATAAGCCGTCGGGTAGCCAATGATGGCGCAGAGGGCGGTGGCCACCAGGCTCATCTTGATTGTCTGGAAGAGAATGAAGACGTTCCCCTCCTGTTCAAAGAACGCTTGATAGTGTACGATCGAAAATGATGGTGCGTTGACGCTCGTCAGGAAAAGCTGAACGGTCGGTATTCCGAAGATCACGAGCAGAATCGCGATGGCGGGAACGGTGAGTCCGATGGGCATTCGCCCGAATTTCTGAAGCACTTCCATCTGCCTTCCCTTCCCAGTGCTCTAGCCCGCGACGAAGCGGACATCCGACCGGAGCCACTCAAGGCGCACCTCGTCACCGGGGCTGAATGTCTGCTGCCCCGAAGCGACATGCTCGCGCACGATGACAACGCTGCCGCCGACGCGCACTTGGTATTTTCGCAATGGTCCGGCATAGATCATGTCGTCCACTTTTCCAGCGACGAACTGGCGCAGATCCGCGTCGACTCGCTTCGGCGCCGCGGGAGCAGCAATGCAGACACGCTCAGGACGGACCATGGCTACGGTGCCGGATGGCGGCGCATCGGCCTCGATCTTGAAATCGCTATTTTCGAGAATGTTGGCCTCACCCAGAAAATTCGCGACGAAACGTGTCGTCGGTCGGTCGTAAAGGGCTTCGGGGGTATCGATCTGCTCGATCCGTCCAGCGCGCATGACCACAATGCGATCCGATAACGTGAGGGCCTCCTCCTGATCGTGGGTGACGCAAATGGTGGTCTTGCCGAACTCCCTGTGCAGGCTCTTGATCTCGCCCTGCATCTGCTCGCGAAGGTTACGGTCGAGCGCGCCGAGCGGCTCATCGAGCAAAAGGATCGGTGGATCGGCAATCAGTGCGCGGGCGAGCGCCACGCGCTGCTGTTGCCCACCACTCAATTGCGAGGGCATGCGATTGCCGAAATCCTTGAGATGCACACGCTCGAGCATACTCTCGACTCGGGTTGCTCTCTCCGCGGCTTTTATGCCGCGCATTTCCAGCGGAAATTCCAGATTTCGGTGAACCGTGAGATGCGGAAAAAGTGCATAGTTCTGGAATACGATGCCCTGGTCACGCCGGTAAGAAGGCACTGCAGCCACCGACTTCCCAGAAATCAGGATATCCCCCTTACTGGGCGCCACGAACCCGGCGAGCAGCATCAGCGCCGTGGTCTTGCCTGAACCACTCGGACCGAGAATGGTCAGGAACTCGCCATGACGGACGGTCAGTGACAAGTTTTTCACCGCAGCGACCGCCCCATACAGTTTTGTGACATCGCAGAATTCGATTTGAGCGGAAACTGTAGTTTTATCCAATGCTTCAGCCTCAGCGAGCGGGGTTGCACTTCTCACATGAACAGTCACTACTGATACTCCAGAAACCGGATTGCGCGCAGTGGCGCGGCGCGCCGGTCCTGCGTACCGACGCGCGCTGCCAAGCTCACCCTTTCACGAAGGGCTTATGCACAGGACACCTGCGATTTAGCGTACAATCCAGCCATTCCAGCGCTGGATGAGTCGCTGAGAGTTCGACAAGCCGTCCGGCCCGGTGTCAG
>NZ_PSRT01000182.1 GCF_004212635.1 Bradyrhizobium genosp. SA-3
GTGGCGCGGGCGGCGCGGACGCCGTGGAGATATCGGGCCAGGACGCCGCGGGTTGTTGCGCGTTGCCGTCAGCGGCCTGGTCCGCAGATGGTTGCGCCGCCGTCGCGGCTGCGGCTTGCGCAACCGCGTTTGGTGTTTGGGGGGCGACACCGCTCCGCGCTGTCAGATATTCGGCGCGCGCATCCTGCACCGGGTGCTGTTGCTGTTGCTGCTGCTGCGCCGGCGCCGTCGGCGTATCGCTCGTGGCCTGCGCGCTCTGCACGGACTTCGCGCTGTCCTTGTCGCCGGCGGCGCGCAGATACCAGCATTGCCGCTTGGTCCCGCGTTCGACGCGATAGTACCAGTGCTGCCCCTGCGGCGCGGCGCCCTTCGGCGAGGCGAGGCAATCGGCGGCCGCGTTGGCCGTGCTCGGTGCGGTCTGCGCGTTCTGCGACACGGCGGCCAGTGGCGCGCCAGCAATGATGCTGCCGACTAGCGCGGATATGAACTTTGCGGTGCGGTTGCCCATCCTGGTCTCCCGGTTACGCATGACGCAACTCTTAACCACCCCTTTGTCATCAAAGACTTGGGTGGCAATGAGCCGCAAATCCGGAGAGGATGTGGCTTGAATCGGGCCTGCGGTGCGTTGGTTCCGCGGCGAAATCGGGCCTTTTCACGTCGTTACTGTTTCGCCGAACTCCAGGTTCCGCCGCAGCCGTCGGAGCGGCGCCAGGTTCCGGAACCGCTGCGGCCCCCGAGACGGCCGGAGCCTGTGAAGGTCACGCCGACTGACTCGTGGATCGAGACAGAACGCGACATAGCTCTGCGCTCCCGCGGCGCGTTTCGCCCGAGTCTTGCTTTGATCTCATCGCCCTTTGGAAGCCAAAAGGGCGCAGGGAAGGCCGGGCGCCGGCGGCACCCGCATGTCCGTGCGCCACGAAGAGTGCACACGGGGTGGACCACGGGTTGGCCGAACGCCCGGCCTTCCCTGCGCGGATGGTTTTAACGGTGTCCTTCGTGCTCTCCCCCGGGGAGCGATGCACTATTGCCCCCGTCGTCTTGCAGATGGCTGATGCGCGCGCCCGGTCGGGCCGCCACATCACCGCAAGCCTTGACGCACAGACCCCGGGCGTCAGGACCACACGACTTCTCCGTCCGCGGACGGTCCCGCCTGAATGCCTGGAGGCTTGCGTGTGCTCGCCCCCGGCATCAACGAGACCGCTGTTACGGCGCCGTGTCGTACCGCGCCAGCGTGACGACTCACGGTTGCCCGCCCCGTCATCCCGCTGATCCGCGCCGACGCTGCCGCGTCCACCGCCACCCAGCCCGCGTCTCGTGACGGTCGCGAACGCCCCTTTGGCAGGGCCGGGATGCGTGGTGTATGCCATAAATCCGAAATTCGGAAAAGTGAAATATTTTCGCGGCGAGGGCTTGACGCGGTGTGTTGCCCGACGCCTCCCGGGGGCCACCATCAATTCCGTTCGTCGTTCCGGATTCCGCGACTTTGTCCGCCGAAGACCGACACCGGAGCGTTCCCGTCGTTCCCTGGACGGAAGAACGCTCCGACATGAGGTTCTGGTCGCGACCGAACCGTGCGGCGGACGTGTTAGCTTACGAGTGCAGCGGTCTGATGTTCTGGTTCATGTGGAAGAAGTTCGTCGGGTCGTACTTCGCTTTCAGGGCCGCGAGCCGATCGTAATTGTCGCCGTAAGTGGCTCTGAGTCTGCTCTCGTCCCCATCCTCCATCATGAAATTCACATAGCCGCCTTCGGCCGAGTAAGGATGCACGGCCTCCCAATAGCCCTTGGTCCAGCGCGTGATCTCGCCCGCTTTTTGCGGGTTGGGATCGATGCCGGCGATGACCATTGACCAGTTCGCTTCGCGCGTATTCCAGGCGGTGTCGTTCTTGCCAACGCGATGGACGGCGCCATCGATCGGATAAAGATGCATGAGCGAAAGCGCGCTCGGTGCGTTCCGGGCCTGCTCGATATGCGCGTCAATTGCTTCGTCGGTCAGCTCTTTCACGAAATCGCCGCGCCAGTACCATTGCAAGCCTTTCGGGAAGAACGGGTCGAACATGGATTGGAGCGCCGGATAGGGCATTTCGCCCATCCAGTTGAAGAGCGGCGGGGGCAGGTCACCGAGCAACCTGGCCATGACTGCCTGGCCATCTTCTGTCGGACCGTTGTAGCAGCCAATGATGGCACAGGCGCGCTTGCCCTGATGCTCCGCCGGGAATGGGTCCACCGGTGGAACGGTCTTCAAGCCGACGAAGGCCCCAAGTTCCTCGGGAGCGCTAGGCAGGAAATCCCGATATTTCCGCAGGACGCTCCGGGCATTTTCCAGATCCCAGAAGATCGGACCGGCATAGACCCTGTGCACCGGATGAGCCTGGAACAGGAAGCTCGTCACAATGCCGAAATTTCCGCCGCCGCCCCGCAGGCCCCAGTAAAGGTCAGCGTTCTCCGACCTGTTGGCCGTGACGATGCGACCGTCGGCGAGCACGACATCCGCCTCGAGGAGATTGTCGATGGTGAGGCCATGCTTGCGGGTGAGATATCCGGTGCCGCCGCCGAGCGTCAGCCCGGCGATCCCGGTGGTCGACACAATTCCGGCCGGCACGGCAAGCCCGTAGATATGCGTGGCGTGGTCAACATCGCCTTGCGTGCAGCCGGGACCGACGCGGACGGTGCGCGCGGAGGGATCGACCCGCACGCCTTTCATCATCGACATGTCGATCATCAGCCCGTCCTCGACACTGCTAAGGCCTGGCCCATTGTGCCCGCCTCCGCGGATCGCTACCTGAAGTTCGTTCTCCCTTGCGAAATTGACTGCCGCCACGACGTCGGCGACGTCGGCGCAGCGCGCAATCATCACGGGACTCTTATCAATCATCCCGTTGTAGAGGCTCCGCACAGCGTCATAATCGGCATCCATTCGCCTGATAACCGGGCCGCGCATGTTGCCGATGAAGGTTTCGGTGGCCATTTCCTGCATGATGTCCTCCTATTCCACCCATGATCGGTCCTTGGGTCGGAGATTACTCATGAGGTCCCCGAGCGTTCTCCGCCCGTTGAACGATGGTAGATCAAGCGCGGCGCCATAGCATCACAAATCTATAACAATAGACCTCGGGGCGGCCGCACGACACGTTGTCCGCAGATGGACCCGAAGCGGACAGGGAGGAGGAGTCCTGTTTGTCTTGTCCGGAGAGGATCGGCTACAAATGAACAAAGGGCAGGAAATGACTTGGGAGGGGACATGTCCAACACGGGCTACGCACTGGCAGGCTTCGTCTCGTGGGCGCTCCTTCTGCTGGTCGTGATGGAAACCATCCGAACGTATCTCGTCGTGACTGGAAAGGTTGCGGCCAACGCCTTCACGCCAGATAACTCCGGACTATCGCCCTTCATGCAGCGCCTCGCACGGGCTCACGCGAATTGCATCGAAGGTCTACCGATTTTCGGCGGCTTGTTGGCGATTGCGGTCATGGTATCAAGAACGTCTGTTACAGACCCTCTCGCGTTTTGGTTTCTCGGCGCAAGGATTGTGCAGTCGATTATCCATCTCGCGTCGAACAGTCCGATAGCAGTAAGTCTCCGCTTCACCGCGTTCGCCGTCCAGATGGCGATAGGTATCTACTGGTCATGGAAGCTGATGGTCTAAGGACTGGCGCGAGTCATCAGTGCCGTTTTTTGCTGGCGATGCACGAGTCCGCTTCTGCCCCAATGCTGCCGACGGGGGCAGCAGGAAGTCGTCAGTTCTCGGGGATAGTGCCGCCGTGCGGCTGCTGTATTCGGGACGGCAGACCGTGACCCCGAGCGGACCTGCGCCAACCTCCAATGCGTTCATTCTCTGCTCCGCTGCTCGGTCAGGCCCTTGGAGCCCCCTTGCTTTTGGTTGGATGAATGGTTTCGCGCCGGGCGAGCATTTCTACAAACTCGCGAATTCGCTTATTCCGCGTTTCGGGGCGCTTGGCATCGTTCACGCGATAGACGAAGGCGAACCTGTTGGCACGGTCGAGCGTCGCAAACGCCCGTTCTGCTTCCGAATTTGCAGCCAGCGCAGCCAGGAAATCGGACGGAGGTTCGGCTTTGCCCTGGGATTGATACGCCGCGCTCCAGCGACCATCGGCCTTGGCTTTCTGGACCTCGCTCAACCCGGCAGGTTGCATGCGCCCTTCGCGAATAAGACGCTCCGCCGTATCCCGATTGATTGCGGACCATCGGCTCGCACGTCGCCGCGGCGTCATTCTCACTAAATAGTAATGCTCATCAAACTTCCCAAGCTGACCATCGATCCATCCGTGACATAAGGCGGCTTCGATGGCCTGCGCCTTGGTGATGGTTGCTTCTGGTGCGCCAGCTTTAGCGAGCTTAAGCCAAAAGCCGCTCTCGCTTCCCTCGTGTGCAGACAGATAGGCTTCGATGGATGGCAGGTCCGCAAATGATATGATCGGACCCTTTACATTGGTCATGCATCCTCCTCGCATAGGCGGTTAAGCGATTCCCTATGGATACGGGCCGTTCCGCGCTTGTATAGCCAACTCGTAGGATGGGTTGAGCGCTTGCGAAACCCATCGCCCTCGTTTCGTGGTAACATCCCGTCATGACCGCGCACCGTCGCAACTTCGTCCCGGGTGGATGATGGGTTTCGCAAGCGCTCAACCCATCCTACGCACTGCCCGGCTCGAAGCCCGTGCAAACCTCGGCTGACGAACGTAGACCGGATGCGGCTTTCAGGAAGGCGGACCGCCGACTTTGACCCGGATCCTTCGTGAACGCGCTGTTCATAATGGAACGACGATTTTCTGCATTGGTGCCCGCTCATTGTCACGAAACCAATCTCCGGCCCGATCGTTGGCCCAATACTCCGTCACTTGCGAGAGGAGTGCCAAATGAAGCGAATGATCCTCGCGCTCGCCGCAGTGGCTGCTCTAGCTACGGGAGCGGTAACAACAGCAAACGCTGTTGAGTTTGGCATCGGTCCCGGCGGCGTCTATGTCGGCCCGGACCGATATTACCGTCACTATGGTGACGAATACTACGGCGGTTGCCGCACCATCGTCGAACACCGGATCAACCGATTCGGTGAGGATGTTGTGGTTCGCCGCCGCATCTGCGACTGACCGCAGTGAGTAACGCGTTTGGGCCCCGACGCGTCCAGTGCGTCGGGGCCCTTATCTTAGCTCCGTTAGGTCTGGCCGCGTTGAAATTGATAAGCGCAGCACGGCTGGCGGACGCACTTGGCGTCTGGACAAAATCCGGTTCTGGCCCCGAAAGCGAAGCGGGGACCGGTCGCCGGTTGTCCGCTCATCGGGGTATAACGAGCTAGATTTGCCGAAGTCCAATTCTTGTTTGCTTGGTCTAACGAGGGACTTCGCGTCCAATTTTCGATAGCATTGGAGCCGAATTCCTTATCAAAGGATGCTTACCTACATCTGTAGGTAAAGCGCGCAGCATCGACTTCGTCTGGTCCGTAGGATGGTTTTGAGCGCTTGCGAACGTAGACCGGATGCGGCTTTCAGGAAGGCAGACCGCCGACTTTGACCCATCTCGGACATTGGGACGCAGCTTCGGAGATCCGATTATTTGCTCATTCTCACTCGCTGTCTCGCCGCAAAGTGCTAGGCTTAGGACATGGACGGGCGTTTCCTCCGTGGTGCTCAATGAGACGGCGCGAGTTCATGGGGCTGATCGGCGGTGCGGCGGCGACGTGGCCGCTCGGCGCGCGTGCGCAGCAGCCGGCAAGGTCGGTCTACCGGGTAGGGTATCTCGCGAGCGCGTCGCGGGAGCAAACATTTCGTAATGTTAGAGCCTTCGAAGCGGGCCTGCGGAGCCTTGGCTACCGCGTCGGCGAGAATGTCGTCATCGAGTACCGTTTTGCCGACGGAGACATGGGGCGGCTGGCGGCGCTTGCCACAGAGGTGGCCGGGCTCGGCGTGGACGTCATCGTTTCCGGAACCAATGCGACCACGGTTGCGGCCATGAAGGCGACCCGGGCGATTCCGATCGTGATGGCCAACAGTGCCGAGCCGGTCAGTGCCGGACTTGTTGCCAGTCTGGCGCGCCCGGGTGGCAACGTCACCGGGTTCAGCTCGGAGCCCGGCGATGAGATCAACGGCAAGCGGCTCGAATTTCTGAAGGACGTTCTGCCGAACCTCTCGCATGTAGGCATTCTGTGGAATCCGGACTTTGCGCCCAATCAGGACCGGCTGACGTCGCTGCGGGAAGCTGCCCAAGCGCTGGCGTTGACTCTTGTCCCGGCCGAGGCGCGCGGGCCGGACATACTTGAACAAGCGTTCGCGACAATGGTGAGAGAACGCGCGCAGGTGCTTCTCGTGCTAAGCGATGGGGTGCTGTTCAACCATCGCGGCCTGATTGGCGTCATGGCCGTCAGAGATCGGCTGCCTGCAATCTCTGCCGTGAGAGAATACGCCGAAGCGGGCTTCCTCTTGAGCTACGGGATTGACTTGCCAGATCAGTTTCGCCGGTCTGCGACCTTTGTCGACAAGATTTTCAGGGGTGCGAAACCTGGCGACCTGCCAGTCGAACGGCCGACCAAGTACGAACTTGTTATAAACCTCCAGACCGCCAAAGCACTCGGCATCAACATGCCACCGACCGTGCTGACGTGGGCCGATGTAGTGATCGAATAGGCATTATGACGTCGCTTATTGACCCCTCGGCCGAACCCCCTGTAAGCCGTCGCAAAGGCCGGTCTCGGAGGAGACCCGGACCTGACGAGCTGAGCGTCGGACCGCTGTTTGTGCCCCTTAGCTGACCTGCCCGACGCCGTCCGGTAATGACCGCTTATTGCCTCGATGCAGACGTTCGGTGAAATTAGTTTAAACGGATCTCATAGCGACGTTTGAGCCGGTCGCCTGTGGTCTTCGATGCGTATTGAATGCGTGCAAGATCGCAGCCTTCTTGCGCGACGACATGGAGCTTCCAGTCTGAGGTACCGGGTCGGTAATCGGGCCCGAACTCAACTTCGATGGACACGACCTTTTCTGTGCCTGGAAAGCTCCGGATCTCCTGCAGCGCCATGCGCTCAAGCTCGTCCTTCGAAACAGGTGATCTGGACACCGTTCGCTCCTAAAGAGTGGAGGCGCCTGCTTAAGCCGCGCTCGAATCAATGCAATCAATTACCTCGATGTTCCTCCTGAAGATGAAAAGGCGCATCCCGATCGCTCCAAGCTCGCGCCGGCCCTATGAGCTGATCAGCGCAATTGCTGCAGAGCTTCCGGACTCAGCTCGCATCTGCGCATCTCGTTCCTACCGTGGGGGCGCATGCGCGGGCGTGGTCGCTGGCCATCGTCGGCTTGCTTGCCTTCTCTACGGTGCGGTGAGCAGCATGAAGGGCTGGACGGCGCTCGTCCGCTCCGGAACTGGACCCCTCCATCGCCCGTTTAGCTCGCTGGCAGAACTAGACGGAGGAAACCATGCCAGTCCTGCTGCTTTGGGCTGTGCCTACGGTTCTCATTATCGGTGGCCTCAGCTACTATTTTCTTAGTGTCGTGCCACTAACCGAATTGTTTTGAGCGTTCGGGCGATGCTGAGTGGCGCCCACGTCGACGCTCTAGCACTGCCGGAAGCCCAGCGCCTTCCCATTGCCCGGCGCTGGGCAGCTACTTGAAAGGTCGAACCATGAAGTACGTGCTTCCGACAATCGGAATTGCTCTCGCGTTGATCGCGACACTTGCACACGCCGACCCCTGGAACGATGAGAGCGGCAAAGGCCGATGGGGCTACGACCGTGGTCCCTACCGCGCATACAACTATGACCGCGAATACAAGCAGGAGTATTACCGGGGGCCCTGCAAGATCGAGCGGAAGTGGGGCAAGCACGGCGAGTACAAAGAAGAGACGAAGTGCAAGGGCTATCGCGACCGATCGCCGAGCGCTGGAAGCGGCTTAATTGGTAGGCCCGCACGTCTGCGACAAGATCTGGCTGGCCAGATTGAACCTCAGGACCGCGCTGACCACGCCTTCACGCACAACATGTGAAATCAGCTTTCCGTTGTCCGACGGCTGGATATCGTCGAGCCGGGATGAGCATTTAATGACGCTGGGCCGATGCTTCCGCTTCTGGCCGGTAGGCGAAGATTGCGATGGATTCCCGCAGGTTGGGCGGGCGACGGGCTTCGCAAGGGCTCAGCCCATCCTACGCACTGGATGTATGTGGCGCGGCGGTCGCAAAGTACTGATCGCGTCCAGAACATATCACGTTCGAGGCTCCGGCCATCAAGCCGGGGCCATTTCGGATGCGGCATGAGACTCGGTGCGCGCCTCAGCCGTCGCGGGGCGATTCGACGAAGCGCCGGGAGAGCATTGCGAGGGTCCGGTCGGAGACGGGCGCGGCGCGGAACTCGCGGATGGCGCGGGCGAGCTCCTGATCCGACATCGGCCGGACCGGCTCGTTCAACGTTCCCTTGAGGAAGGCGTCGTTCATGCTGTCCAAGTGCTCGCTTCGCTCCGACGCGAACAGGCGGCGGATGCGCTCCAGGATCGTGGTAGGGTTCATGAGAGGGGCGCTCGGTTCGCTGGGTGATGGAGGGGTGAAAGCGATCCGGTGCCGTCGCAAACCCCGTTAGCAACCTGTGTTTCCGACTTGCGTTCTAGTCCGCTGAATACCGGCCAGATGTATCATTTGATCGAACCGGTGCGATTTTTGGCGGCCGCATGGATAAAGCCCACGACGTGCTGATCCGGAACCTGTGGGAGCACACTGCGCTGGCGGAGGAGGATGTCGCCGAAATCCGGGCGCTCACCTTCACGCTTCGCGACTTTGCGCCGAACGAGGATTTCATCCGTCAGGGCGATGAACCTGAACATTCGGCGCTGGTCGTCTCGGGCATGGTCGCGCGCTACCATCTGCTCGGCAGCGGGCGGCGGCAATATCTCGCGTTCCATCTCACCGGCGATCTTCCGGACGCGCAGGGCCTGTTCATCAACGAGATGGATCATGGGCTGAGTGCGCTGGGGCCGGCTTTGGTCGCCTTCATCCCGCATCGCGAATTGTTCGCCGCCTTCCGACGGCGGCCCACTTTCGGGTATGCCGTCTGGCGCGAGACGCTGCTCGATGCCGCGATCTTTCGCGAGGCCATCATCAACAACAGCGCCCGTCCCATGCAGGCGCGCATGGCGCACCTGTTCTGCGAGCTGTTCTATCGCGCCCGCGCCGCGCAGCTGGTCCGTGGCAATCGCTGCCGGATGCCGATCAGCCTGGCCCAGCTCGGCGAGACGCTGGGCATGGCGATTGCGACCGTGAACCGGACGCTTGCCGATCTCAGGCGGAGCGGAGCCATGGACCTGCGCGACGGTGAGCTGATCGTACTGAAATGGCGCGAGTTGCAGCGGCTCGGGGATTTCAACCCGGCCTATCTGCACCTGAAGCGTCAATCGCCGCCGTGAACGGCGGTGCGCGCCAGTGCAAGGTCCAGCTCGAGCAGGGGAACAACTCTCTCCCGGGCACGTCATTCATGAGACGAGGGAGATGCCCATGAAAGCGCTCATCGCAGCGATCGCGTTTGCCGCCATGACCGGGTCCGTGATTGCCCAGAATACCGGGCCCGCTCCGCAGAGCGGCATGGAAAGGCCGGAGAACACGAACGGCGCCAATGAGAAGGGGGCGATGGATACCACCGGCATGAATGCAAATCAGGCAAATCGGCCCGGCACGAAGGATATGTCCAAGGGAGAGAACAGGACCGACGGCAAGAAAAAATAAGGGGGCCGAAGGCGTGGCCAACGCCATCCCAGGCGCCGGCCTTGCAATTGTATCACCTGCAGTTGTCTCACTCGCGCGCGCAGCAATCGACCAGCGCACGCCAGATGCGTTCGATCTGCAATTTCCTTTGACGTTCGAAGACCGCATCGTCCTCCGCACGAGGCGGCGTTGCGGTCCGCGTGTCGCGCGGCTCAATCCAGCGCTCCGAGATGGGATCGTACCATCGGCCGGGAGTCGTCACGTCCAACACTCCCTTCATCGTCTACCCCATGCGCCTGTTGCTGGTGTTCTGGGTGAGGTTGCCATGCGCAGCCTGCTCACGGATGTTCTGCTTCTCGTCGTCGCGGCGACCCTTGGTGGTGTCGACGGGAACTGACGGCGCGCTGCCGGCGCCCTTGGGACTCCGGTTCTGCTCGGGAACAGGGCCCACCGTTTTCGTCAACGGCTTTGTCATGCGCATCGACTCCATCGTTGCCTGATTTAAGATCAACGCAATGAAGGTTCGCGACGTTCCAAATGGTGCCGTTACGTTCTAAAGCGTTTTAAACGCGATAGAACTCTGTTCTTGGCCGGAGAACTACGGGCATTCGGCGCCGGCTGCACGTGGCGGTCTGTTCAGGTGTGAACGCATCTGCGACGGCGATCGGCGCCGCAGCTGCCGAGCGAAGACCATTGTCCAAGCCGTGCGTCTATCCAAGCCGTGCTTCGCGTTCGTCCGGCGCGCAGCTACGCGCGGCGTGCTCGCGGTAGCGGGCGATCGCCCTGTTGGCGAGCATCAACGGCCGGCGCTCGCCGGTCTTGAGCTGCGCCTCGATGGCATCGAGGATGACGTTTGCGGACACATCCGGCGGACCGAGCTCGCCGCTCTTCTCCAGGAAGCTCCAGGCAATGAAGAATGCGTCCTCGACGGTGCAGCGAATGGTCATGCGCTGCCAACGCCGTGCAGCCGCGCCCGTTCCGCGCGCCGGCTCGTGTCCCGGACCAAACGTGTCACCGGAACCTCGGCCTAAGTTGGATTTCGGCTGATCGCGCCTTGGACGCGGCGACGGCGTTGGTTACGCCGGCGCGCGATTCGCGGATTTTAGCGCATCTCAGTTCTTGAGCACGATGCGACCGACCACCTTGCCGGCACGCAACTCGTCGATCCATTTCTGGACATCGCCCATCGGCTCCTCGCGCATCGGTGTCGGCTTGATCTTGCCGGCGCGTGCCAGCGCCATCAGCTCGTGGGCTTCCGCGAGCGTGCCGACCATGAAGCCCTCGATGGTCATGCGCTTGTAGACCCATTGCACCATCGGCAGCGTGAACTGGCCGCCCATCAGGCCGGAAACCACGATCTTGCCGCCGCGCGCGGCGACCGCGACGGCAAACGCCATCGACTTCTCGTTGCCGGCGAAATCGACGATCTCGTCGAAGCCGCCCTCGGTCTCCTTGAGGATGCGCTTGATCACGTCAGGCTCGGCCGGATCGTAGGCGCTCGCGGCGCCGTTCTTGAGCGCGGTCTCGCGCGCGGCCGGTGAGAGGTCGGCGACCGTAATCGGCTGCTTGAACATCGCCTGCGCGAACGACAGGCCCATCATGCCGACGCCGCCGAGCCCGATCAGCAGGAGGTTGCGCTGGCGGGGACGGTCGACCAGGCGCTTGAGCGCGCCGTAGGCGGTCACGCCGGAGCACATCAAGGTCGCGGCCTGATTGACGGGCAGGGGATCGTAATCGAGCAAATATTTGGCGTCGGGCACCAGCACATGGGTGGCGAAGCCGCCGTCGATGGAGACGCCGAGGAAGCGCTGCTTGACGCAGAGATTCTCGTCGCCGTTCTGGCAGTCGCGGCACTGGCCGCAGCCGATCCACGGAAACACCGCCTTCTTCGCGGCGACGAGTCCGGCGGGAACGTCGGGGCCGACTTCATCGACGACGCCGGCGATCTCATGGCCGAGCGTGAAGGGCAGCGTCATGCCGCGCGTGGTGTCGAGCTTCTTGCCGCCGCCGAGGTCGGCGTAGCCGTCCTGGATGTGCAGGTCGGAGTGGCAGAGGCCGCAGCGCTCGATGCGCACCAGCACCTCGCGACCTTGCGGCTTGGGCGTGTCGACGATGGTCTCGCACAAGGGCGCGTCGAACTTGACCAGGGACTGCCTGCGCATCAGCGCCATATTCTTTCCTCCGAAATTATCTCATTGTTTGAGCATGATCTGTTTCGGAAAACCGCTTCACACTTTGCGCTAGCGCGGCCTTCCGGGTCCGGATCATGCTTCTTCGCTTCGTATATTGGCCAATTCACAGGACATGGCAACAAAGCCCGCAATCGGAATGGTCTCCGCGCGACGGGTCGCATCGACGCCGGCAGCCTGTGCGAGCCGCGCGGGATCGACGCCCAGCGATTTCAGGCTTTGCCGCAGCATCTTGCGGCGCTGGCCGAAAGCTGCGGCTGCGACCTGTTCGAGCAGCCTGCGATCGCAGGCCAGAGGTTCTGCGCGCGGCTTCAGGCGCACCACGGAGGAGGTGACCTTCGGCGGCGGCACGAAGGCGGAGGGCGAAATGTCGAACAGGATCTTGGTCTCGCAGCGCCAGTTGGCGAGCACGCCGAGCCGGCCATAGGCCTCCTCGTCCTCGCGCGCGACGATGCGCTCGCCGACCTCGCGCTGGAACATCAGCACCATCATCTCGTACCAGGGCGGCCAGGGCTCGATCGTGAGCCAGTTGATCAGGAGCTGGGTCGCGATGTTGTAGGGCAGGTTGGCGACGATCTTTGCTCTTTCGCCATCGAGCAGCGGACGCGGGTCGAAGGTCATGGCATCGCCATGCACGATCTCGAGCCGGCCGGGATAACGCGCGGCGATATCCCGTAGCGCCGGGATCGCGCGATCGTCATGCTCGATGGCGATGACGCGCCTCGCGCCGAGCGCGAGCAAAGCGCGCGTCAGCCCGCCCGGGCCGGGCCCGATCTCGACGATGGTGGAGTCCTCAAGCGGCGCGGCGGCGCGCGCGATGCGCGCGGTGAGATTGAGATCGAGCAGAAAGTTCTGGCCGAGCGATTTGCGGGCCGACAGCGCATGCTGGCGGATGACCTCGCGCAGCGGCGGGAGGTCGTCGATCGCGCTCATCAGAGGTTTGCAGCCGCCATGCGGCTGGCGAGCCGAAGCGCGGCGATCAGGCTTGCCGGATTGGCCTTGCCGGTGCCGGCGATGTCGAAGGCGGTGCCGTGGTCGGGTGAGGTGCGGATGAAGGGCAGGCCGAGCGTGACGTTGACGGCGTCGTCGAAAGCGACCGTCTTGATCGGGATCAGCGCCTGGTCGTGATACATGCAGACCGCGCAGTCATAGGTCTGTCGCGCAGCCTCGTGGAACATGGTGTCGGCAGGCAGCGGGCCCTTGGCCTCGATGCCGTCGTTGCGCAGCGCTTTCAGCGCCGGCGCGATGATGGTCTGCTCCTCGTGGCCGAGCGAGCCGTCCTCGCCGGCGTGCGGATTGAGGCCGGAGACCGCGATCCGCGGCGCCGTGATGCCGAAGCGGGATTTGAGCTCGATCGCAACGATGCGAATGGTCGAGACGATCAGCTTGCTCGTGAGCTGGGCCAGCGCCTCGCGCAGCGAGACGTGGATGGTCACCGGCACCACGGCGAGCCGCGGTGACCACAGCATCATCACCGGCTGCGGGACGTGGCCGTCGGTCGCGGCGAGCTCGGCGAGGTATTCGGTGTGGCCGGGATGACGGAAGCCTGCGCGGTAGAGCACGCTCTTGGCGATGGGATTGGTGACGACGGCGCCGGCGCGGCCCTCGCGCACGTCAGCGACCGCCTGGCGGATCGAGGCGAGCGCGGCCGGCGCGCTCGATGCGTCGGGCTTGCCGGGCTCGGCCGTGGCGCGTTCG
>NZ_PSRT01000183.1 GCF_004212635.1 Bradyrhizobium genosp. SA-3
GCATTTCGGTGGTGGCGGCATGCACGCCGGCGGCATGGGCGGTGGCATGCATGTCGGCGGTATGGGCGGGGGCATGCGAGTGGGCGGCATGGGCGGAGCTCATTTCGGTGGCGCCCGCTTCGCCGGTTCCCCGATGGCCGCTCACGCGGCGATCGGGCCGCGCTTTGCCGGTGCGCCGCTCGCGACCCGCGCCGCCTTCGGCCCGCGGTTTGCCGGCACGGGCTGGCACGGCAGGCATTTCATCGGCCGCCATGCCTTCTTCCACCATCATCGCTTCCACCGGTTCGCCTTCGTCGGCGCGCCGTTCGTCTATGCCAACTATTACGACGACGGTTGCTGGCGCAGGAGATGGACGCCCTATGGCTGGCACTGGGTCAATGTGTGCGGGTACGATTGGTACTAGCATCGCCGGACCGCACCATTGTCGCGGTCGCCACCGGGCAGTTCCGCTCAGCCCCGGGACGGGATAGTCTGGTGGCGATCGTCGCGCGGAGTTCGTCATGACCGGAGGTCACCGCCGCATCCTGGTCGTCGAGGACGATCCGGAAACCGCAGGCCAGCTCGTCGAGGAACTGACGACCTCCGGTTACGAGGTCGATCTCGCAGCTAACGGGCGCGAAGCCCTGAGCCATGGCGCCGCGCGCGATTATGCCGTGATCACCATCGACCGCATGCTGCCCGATATCGACGGCATCACCGTGATGCGGCAGCTGCGCGACGACGGCATTGCCGCGCCATTCCTGATCATCTCAGCGCTCGGCGAGGTCGACGACCGCGTGCGTGGCCTGCGCGCCGGCGGCGACGATTATCTCGTCAAGCCGTTCTCGTTCGTCGAGCTGCTCGCACGGCTGGAGGCGCTCGGCCGCCGCAGCGAGACCATTGCCAAGGAAACGCTGATCCGGGTCGGTGATCTCGCCATCGATCTGATCGCACGCAGCGCCAGCCGCCGCGGCCGCAAGATTCCGCTGCTGCCGCGCGAGTTTCAACTGCTCGAATATCTCGTCCGCAACGAAGGCCGCGTCGTCTCCCGCGCAATGCTGCTCCAGCACGTCTGGGACCTGCATTTCGATCCTTCCACCAACATCATCGACGTCTATGTCGGACGGGTCCGCCGCAAGGTCGACGATGCCCAGGACTATCCGCTGATCCACACCATCCGCGGCATCGGATATTGCCTCCGTGCTCCTGGCTAAGACGCTCCGCTCCTCGACCTTCCGTCTGGCGCTGATCGCGATCGCGGCGTTCGGGATGATCGTCGCGGCGATCATGGCCTATGTCTATTTCGGCACGCTCGCCTATGTGCAGAGTAGGCTCGGCACCGTCGGCGATCATGACGGCTTCACCGGCATGATCGAGCTCGCGATGGCCGCGGTCGCCGTGCTGCTTCTGGTGCTGGCTGGGCTCGCGGCGGTGCTGGTGACACGGCGCACGGTCGGGCGGATCGAGCAGATCAACGCCACCAGCCGCGCCATCATGCTCGCCGGCCTCGACCAGCGCATTCCCCTGCGCGGCAGCAACGACGAATGGGACCGCGTCGCCGAAAACCTCAACCAGATGCTCGACCGCATCGAGACGCTGATGGGCGAGGTCAAGCAGGTCAGCGACAACGTCGCCCACGATCTGCGCACGCCGCTGACGCGCATGCGCGGCCGGCTGGAGAAGGCCTATCACGCCCCGCGCAACAGCGAGGCCGACGCGGCGCTGATCGGAGACACCATCGCCGATCTCGACGCCGTGCTCGGCATGTTCGCCTCCATCACGCGGATCTCGGAGATCGAGACCCGCGCCCGCACCGGTGCCTTCCGCGCGCTCGACCTCGCCGAGATCGCCGGTGAGGTCGTCGAGCTCTACGATGCCGCGGCCGAGCAGGTTGCTACAAAGCTCAGCCTCGCCAGCGACCGCGAGGTGCCGGTGATCGGCGACCGCGACCTCTTGTTCGATGCCATCGCCAATCTCGTCGACAACGCGATCAAGCACGGCCGCAAAGGCGGGCAAGTGACCGTCACCTGCCGCAGCGCCGATGGCTGCGCGGTGATCGCGATCGCCGACGACGGCCCGGGCATTCCCACCGGGGAGCGCGATCACGTGTTCAAGCGCTTCTACCGGCTCGAACAGAGCCGTTATACGCCGGGCAATGGCCTCGGCCTCAGTCTCGTCGCCGCGGTCGCGCGCCTCCATGGCGCCGAGATCGCGCTGCACGACAATGTGCCGGGCCTCACCGTCCGGCTCAGCTTTAAGGCGGCATCAGCGACGTGAATCGGACGGCATCAGAGCTCGATCACGCCGCGGCGCGCCGCGTGCGCGACCGCGTCGGTGCGGCCGGTGGCGTCCAGCTTGTCGAGCAGCGAGCCGACATGGAATTTCACGGTATGCACGGAGATACCGAGCTGGCGCGCGATCATCTTGTTGGAGGATCCCTCGGCCATCAGCGCCAGCACGTCGAGCTCGCGCTGGGTCAGCGCGATGTCGCCAGGCATGATGCGCGGATCGCGGGCAACAACCGTCGCTGCAGCGGCTTCGCCAGGCGCGGCGAGGCGAAGTCCGGCGACGTTGCCGAGCAGCTTGGCCAGGCGATCGGCGAGGGCAGGGTCGTCGATCTCCAGGGCGAGCACGACCTCCGGCGCGTTGTCCTCGCTCACGCCTCCGGCCTCTCGCCGATCGTGACCTTGAAGCTGACCGGTTCGCCGCCGCGGCGCGCGGCGACATCGACCACCGCGCCGACGCTCGAAGGTCCCAGCATTCGCGACAGCGCACGCACGCCGGACAGTTTCTGGTCGTTGACCGCCACGATCACGTCGCCCTGGCGGATGCCGGCCGCGGCCGAAGGCCCGGCTTTGTCGACATTCATCACCATCGCGCCGATACCGTCGTCGAGCCGCACCGGCTGGAGCCCGAGACCGAGATAGCCGCGCGCGATGCGGCCGCGCGCCTCGAGCTGGGGCGCGACGCGCTCGATCGTCGCCGTCGGGATCACCAGCACCCGCCGCGGTCCGAGCACGGCCATGCCGAAGGCTTCACCCGATGCATCGAGCGCAAGGCCGCCCTGCTGGCTACCGCGCAGGCGGACGTCGAGCTCGATCCGCGCATCGATGTCGCCGCCGCGCAGGCTGCGCCAACTCTTGCCAGACGCCGATACCATCCCGAGCGCTGCACTCGGCGTATCGCGGTTGGTTGCGACGACGATCGACAGCGTACCTAGCGCAGGGATCGATGTGGTTAGCTTGACCGGGGCAATGGCGGCCTCAGTGCGCAGCAGCGCTATATCGGTCGTATGGTCGCGGCCGGCGACCGTGGCGGCCACCCGGCTGCCGTCGGGAAGCCCGATCTCGACCGCGCCCTCGTCGGCCAGGGCCTCGTCGGCAGTGACGATCAGACCAGGCTTCCAGACAAAGCCGGTCGCGCGGGAGCGATGCGAATGCACGGAGAGGACGGACGGCGCGGTGCGCGCCACTACGTCCGCGAGTGCGGACGATAGCGAAGACAGAGGAGTTGGGTCGGTCATGGCAGGCTCCTATAGCTGTCCTCAATCTGGGACGTCACAGGCATTTGCGAAACTGGCCGGGTGGCCAGGACATATGGGACGGCCGCGCCTCCGCAGCGCCGGCCGACGAACATGTGATTGGGAGCCGCTCACGGGAACGTGTAGCAATCGGCCTGACATTGCGCCGCACGGCCTCAACCATTTCCGCGAGCCCTGACTGATGACCATCGATCTCACCCGCCGCACCCTGCTTCAACTTGCCGGCGCGACCTCGCTCGCAATGGCGGCCGCAGCCGCGGCGCGCGCCGAGGGGAATGCACCGGGCGGCGGGCCGACCTATGCCAGCCGCACGCCGATGCGGGTCGGCATGGTGACGCTCCGGGTCAAGAACCTCGACAAGGTCGCCGACTACTACCGCGATGTGCTCGGGCTTACCGTAATGGAGCGCTTGGCGACGACCGCGAAGCTCGGCACGGCCGGCATCACGCTGCTGGTGCTGGAAGCCCGTCCCGAAGCAGCCATCGAGCCGCGCAACGCCGCCGGCCTCTACCACACCGCCTTCCTGATGCCGACGCGCAAGGATCTCGCGCGCTGGCTGGTCCATGCGGCCGCGCATCGCGTGCCGCTGTCGGGCTTTGCCGATCACCTCGTCAGCGAATCCGTCTATCTCGACGACCCCGAAGGCAACGGCATCGAGGTCTATGCCGACCGCGATCCCTCGCAATGGCAATGGAGCGAGGGCAGCGTGAAGATGGCGACCGACGAGCTCAACATCCCTGACCTCTTATCGCTCACCAATACGCGCGTGGCCGATTATGCCAGGGCGCCGGACGGAATGCGTATCGGCCACATGCATCTGCGCGTCGGCGATCTCGCGCAGGCCGAGAGCTTCTATCACGGCACCATCGGCCTCGACCCGACCCGCCGCCGCAATGGCGCGGCGTTTCTGTCGTCGGGCCGTTATCACCATCACCTCGGGATGAACGTCTGGCAGAGCCAGGGCGCGGGCCAACGCGACGATCAGGCGACGGGTCTCGCCTGGTTCTCGCTGGTCATGGAAAAGCAAGAGCTGCTCGCCGCGCAGGAAGAGCGCCTGCGCAAGGGCGGCGCGCAGGTCACCGCGCTCGCCGACGGCCTGGAGGCGATCGATCCCTGGGGCACGCGCGTGCGCTTGCTCAAGGTTTGATCGCCGGGGCGGGCATTGGTAATACCCGTCGGGTGCCAGCCAGCCTTCCGGAGCTTCCCCCGACATGTCCGAATTCCACGGCGTCTTCCCTTATCTGGTCTCACCCGTTGATGTCGACGGCGCGGTGCGCACCGAAGTTCTCGCAAAGCTCTGCGACGATCTGATCGGTGCCGGCGTGCATGGCCTGACCCCGCTCGGCTCGACCGGCGAGTTCGCCTATCTCCACGCCGCACAGCGCATGGCGATCGTGCAGACCACGATCGAGGCGGCGAGGGGCCGCGTCCCGGTGGTCGCGGGTGTCGCCTCCACCTCGACGGCGGATGCGGTGGCGAAGGCCAGGGCCTATCAAAAGCTCGGCGCCGACGGCATCCTGGCGATTTTGGAGGCCTACTTCCCGCTCGCCGATGCGCAGGTCGAATCCTATTTCCGCGCCATCGCCGATGCCGTGGACATCCCCGTCGTCATCTACACCAATCCGCAATTCCAGCGCTCCGATCTCACCCTCGATATCATCGCGCGCCTCGCCGAGCATCCGCGCATCGGCTACATCAAGGACGCCTCGACCAACACCGGCCGGCTGCTCTCGATCATGAACCGCTGCGGCGATGCCTTGCGGGTATTCTCGGCCTCCGCCCATATCCCGGCCGCGGTGATGCTGATCGGCGGGCTCGGCTGGATGGCGGGACCCGCCTGCATCATCCCGCGCCAGAGCGTTGCGCTTTACGACCTCTGCAAGGCCGGCCGCTGGGACGAGGCCATAGTGCTCCAGCGCCGGCTATGGCGGATCAACGAGGCCTTCGCCCGCTTCAACCTCGCCGCCTGCATCAAGGCGGGGCTTTCGATCCAGGGCTACGACGTCGGCGATCCCGTCCCGCCTCAGGCCGCGCTGACGGCCGAGCAGCGCAGGATCGTGGAAGCGGCGTTGCGGGAGTTGGCATAGCCGATTGTCACGCGGCAATATGTCCTCGGACGCCCTGCCGAAAGCAAAGCCGTTCTCTGTCTGCCTTGGTCAGGAAACTTCCAGCCGCTTGCGACGTTGCTGCGTGAGCGAGGTCCGCCATCTCATGCATGTGCATTCCGAACACTGCTTTCAGCACACACCGCGGTGATCGCCATGAATCGTCGATACGGAATTGCCGCGGCAGCTCTTGCCGCTCTGCTGCTCGTAATTACTGCCGCGAAAATCCAACATGCGCCATGGACCACTCCCACCGCGCGAGCCGTCGAGCAGCGCGGGCCGCTGTCCGAGGCCGAAACGGCCACGATCGACATCTTCGAGCGCGTGTCTCCTTCGGTTGTCCAGGTGGCGGCGAGATCGGCGGCCAATCCTCTCATGGGTGAGGAAGGCCAGGGCGGCGCTTCCGGCACGGGATTCGTCTGGGACCGCGAGGGTCACCTCGTGACGAACAATCATGTCGTGGCCAATGGCGGCGAAATCGCCGTGCGCTTTGCGTCGGGAGAGGTGGCCAAGGTGGACCTTATCGGCACGGCCCCCAATTACGATCTTGCGGTCCTGCGAATCCGGAGCGTGCGCGAACTCCCTCCGCCGGTGGCTCTCGGCAGTTCGAGTGACCTGAAGGTTGGGCAATCCGCCTTCGCGATCGGCAATCCATTCGGGCTGGATCAATCGATGACCAGCGGCATCATCAGTGCCCTCAAGCGTAGGCTTCCGACCCATGGCGGCCGGGAGATTGCCAATGTGATCCAGACTGATGCCGCGATCAATCCAGGCAATTCAGGCGGGCCGCTGCTGGATTCCGCAGGCCGCCTGATTGGCGTCACGACGGCGATCATCTCGCCGTCCGGCTCGAACGCCGGCATCGGGTTCGCGGTGCCGGTCGATGTCGTGAACCGGATTGTCCCCGAGCTCATTCGCAACGGCCGGGTGCCAACGCCTGGCATCGGCATCGTCGCCGCCAGCGAGGATGTTTCGACGCGGCTTGGCGTCGAAGGGGTGATCGTGGTGCGGACGGCCCCCGGCAGCCCTGCCGAACGGGCAGGGATTCGCGGTGTCAACTTATCGACTGGAGCGGTCGGAGACATCATCACCGCGGTCGAAGGCAAGCCGGTGCGGCGCCTCGCCGACTTGTCCGATGCGCTGGAGCAGGCCGGGGCCGGGAAGACCATTCGCCTCACTGTCAAGCGCGGCTCGGACAGCCGCGACGTGAATGTGGGCATCATCGACATCGAGCGTTCCTGACCTCGCAATCTGCGCTGCCAAAGGAGGCGTGGCACGCAATGCAGATGTGCTGCGGCTCGGTTGTATCGACTGCAAAATCGGCTAAAACCGCCGCGGTCGTTTTCCGGATTTCAAGGACATAGCGGAATGAACATTCTTCCCGGCAATTTGCGTTTCGGAGCGGGCCAGCCCGTCAAGCGTTTGGAAGACCTTAGGCTGCTCACCGGGAAGGGGCAATTCATCGACGACAAGCCGGAGGACGGCGCGCTGTGGTTGCATGTGCTGCGCTCGCCGCATGCGCACGCGAAGATCGTCTCGATCGATACCAGTGCCGCGGCGTCGATGCCCGGCGTCACCGCGGTCTATACCGGCGCGGACCTCATCAATGACGACATCGGCGGCATTCCGACGTTGAACATCTTCAAGCGTCCCGACGGCAAGCCGATGACGGTGCCGCCGCGCCGGCTGCTCGCCCATGAAGTCGTGCGCTATGCCGGCGAAGCGGTCGCCGCAGTGGTGGCCGCCTCGCGCATTGAGGCGCAGAGCGCGGCCGAAGCAATCGTGGTCGAATATGACGTGCAGCCGGCGGTGGTCGACCCCGTCGAGGCGGTAAAACCCGGCGCGCCCGTGGTGTGGCCGGAGGCGCCCGACAACATCGTCGGCGCGATGGCTTACGGCGATGCGGCCAAGGTGGACGAGGCGTTTGCCAAGGCCGCGCATACCGTCGAACTCGATCTCGTCAGCCAGCGCCTCGTTCCTTCCGCGATGGAGCCGCGCTCGACCATTGCCGAGATCGACAAGACCGGCCGCCTGCTGCTGCACGTGCAGTCGCAAACGCCGGCCTCGACCCGCGACGTGCTGGCGGAAGCCGTGCTGAAGCGTCCCAAGGACAGCGTGCGGGTGCTGGTCGGCGACATCGGCGGCGGCTTCGGCCAGAAGACCAACCTCTATCCCGAAGATGGCCTCGTCGCCTATGCCGCGACCAAGCTGAACCGTAAGATCCGCTGGCGCGGCGATCGCACCGACGAGTTCGTCGGCGGCACCCATGGCCGCGACCTCACCTCCACCGCCTCCTTCGCGCTGGACGAGAAGGGCAAGGTGCTGGCCTATCGCGTCAAGTCGATCGGCTGCACCGGCGCCTATTCCTCGGGTGCGGCCAACATCATCCCGCTGGTGCTCGGGCCGTTCGTGCAGACCGGCGTCTACGATCTGCCGCTGGTGCATTTCGAGGTGAAGTCGGTGATGACCCACACCGCACCGGTCGGCGCTTATCGCGGCGCGGGGCGGCCCGAAGCCGTCTTCATCGTCGAGCGCCTGTTTGACGCGGCTGCGCGCAAGATCGGCATGGATCCGCGCGCGATCCGCAAAGCCAACTACATCAAGCCGGCGCAGCTGCCCTACACCAACGCGGCAGGACAGGTTTATGATTCCGGCGCCTTCGCGCATATGCTCGATCGCGCCGTGAAGCTCGCCGACTGGGACGGGTTTGCTGCGCGCAAGAAGGCCGCGAAGAAGAAGGGCCTGCTCTACGGCCGCGGTCTCACCTCCTACATCGAATGGACCGGCGGGCGTGCGCATACTGAGAAGGTCAGCCTGCACGCGACCTCGCAAGGGCGCGTCGTCCTGCATTCCGGCACCATGGCGATGGGGCAGGGGCTGCAGACCACCTACACCCAGATGATCTCCGACACGCTCGGTGTCCCCATGGACAAGATCGACGTCGTGCAGGGCGACACCGATCTCGCCATGGGCTTTGGCAGCGTCGGCTCGCGCTCGCTGTTCGTGGGCGGCACGGCAGTTGCAGTCTCCTCCAATGACCTGATCCAGAAGGCGCGCGAGAAGGCGGCGAACGTGCTGGAGACCTCGGTCGAGGACATCGAGTATCAGGGCGGCATGCTCACCGTGGTCGGCACCGACCGCCGCATCAGCCTGTTCGATCTCGCCGAGAAGGAAAGCGGCGCCAAGCTCAGCGTCGATTCCGAGGGTGAGGTGGATGGTCCGAGCTGGCCCAACGGCACGCATGTCTGCGAGGTCGAGATCGACCCCGAGACCGGCGTCTCCCGCGTCGTGCGCTACACCACGGTCGACGACGTCGGTATCGCCGTCAACCCGATGCTGGTGACGGGCCAGATCCATGGCGGCGTTGCGCAAGGCATCGGCCAGGCGCTGTATGAGGGCGTGTCCTATGACGCCGACGGGCAGCTCCTCACCGCGAGTTATCAGGACTACTGCATCCCGCGCGCCGACGACGTGCCGCCGATCGTGGTGACGCTGGATGACTCCGCGCCCTGCCGCACCAATCCGCTCGGCGCCAAGGGCTGCGGCGAATCCGGCGCCATCGGCGGCCCGCCCTGTGTCACCAACGGCGTCATGGATGCGCTGGCGGAGCTCGGCATCACCCAGCTCAACACGCCGCTGACGCCGCAGAAGATCTGGCAGGCGATCCGGGACGCAAAGGCGGGTTAGGAGTTCTCCGTCGCTGCCCCAAACTCAGCTCGTCGTCCCGGCGAAGGCCGGGACCCATAACCACCGAGTAAATTTGGCGAATGCTGGTGGTTACCAGCTTCGCACCACAGCTTCTCCCCGGAGTATGGGTCCCGGCCTGCGCCGGGACGACAGCGGAGGGTGTTGCGACAGCCGGGGGTTAAATCCCCAGCATCATCTTCGCGATGATGTCGCGCTGGATCTCGGAGGTGCCGCCAAAGATCGTATAGGCGCGGCCGTTGAGATATTCCGGCATGACCGTCAGCATCTCCTCAGGCGTCGCCGGCTCGTGGTTGAGCTTGTAGAGCGGGCGCATGGGCTCGACGGCGAGCGCGTCGTGGCCGATCACATCGGCCCCGAGCCGCGTCACGGCCTGGCGGATTTCGCTGTTGCGCAGCTTCAGGATCGACGACACCGCACCGGGATTTTGCCCGGTCTGCAGCGCCGAGAGCACCCGCAGCTCAGTCATCTCCAGCGCATCGATGTCGATCTCGACCTCCGAGATGCGCGTTGCGATATCGGGGCTGTCGATCGCGCGGCCCGTGAGGTCGGACTCGGCAAGGTCCGCGATTGCCTTCAGGCCCTCGCGCAGTTTTGCCGAGGCGATGCCCGAGCCGCGCTCGAACTCGAGCAGATATTTGCCATAGGTCCAGCCCTTGCCTTCCTCGCCGACGCGGTTGGCGACGGGCACGCGCACGTCATCGAAGAACACCTGGTTGACCTCGTGGTCGCCGCCGATGGTGAGGATCGGGCGCGTGGTGATGCCCGGCGTCTTCATGTCGATCAGGATGAAGCTGATGCCGTCCTGCTGCCGCGGCCCGTCGCTGGTGCGCACCAGCGCGAACATGCGGTTGGCGTGATGCGCATGCGTGGTCCAGATTTTCGTGCCGTTGATGATGTAGTCGTCGCCGTCGCGCACCGCGCGCGTCTTCAGCGAGGCGAGATCGGAGCCGGAGCCCGGCTCGGAATAGCCCTGGCACCAGTAATCCTCGCCGGAGAGAATCCGCGGCAGATAGAAGTTCTTCTGCTCGGGGCTGCCGAAGCCGATGATGACGGGTCCGACCATCTTCACGCCCATCACGTTGACGTTGGGCACACCGGCGCGCGCGCATTCGGTCTCGAAAATCCAGCGCTGCGCCGGTGTCCAGACCGGCCCGCCATGCTCGACCGGCCTGCCTGGCGCGCCCCAACCCTGCTTGTGCAGCGCGCGCTGCCAAGCCATGCCGATGTCAGGGTCGGCGAACACCGAAGGCGTCAGCGCGGTCGCGCGCTTCATCTCGTCGGTGAGATTCTTCGCGATGAACTTGCGCACCTCGTCCTGGAAGGCGCGCTCCTCGGCATTGAACGATAAGTCCATAATGCGCTCCTTGTGTCAGGCTGGCGCGGCGTTGCGGCCAAGCTCGGCGTGGCGGGCATAGTGATGCGCGCTGCCGCCGAACAGCGTGTCGAAGGCCACGAGCCGCTTGAAATAGGCGCCGACCTCGAGCTCCTCGGTGACGCCCATGCCGCCGTGGAGCTGGATCGACTGCTCGCCGACGAAGCGCGCGCATTTGCCGATCTTGGCCTTCGCACCCGAGGCGGCCCGCGCGCGTTCAACGGGATCGGCGTCGGCTTTCAGTGCAGCGCGCAGCGCCATCGATCGGGATTCGTCGACCTGCATCGCCATGTCGGCGAGGCGGTGGCGGATCACCTGGTTGGCCGAGAGCGGACGGCCGAACTGTTTTCGAATCTTGGTGTATTCCAGCGTGGTGTCGAGCAGCGTCTGCATGATGCCCACGGCTTCCGCACCTAACGCGGCCATGGCGCGATCGACGGCCCATTCGATGGCGGGCAGCGCATCGTGACCGTCGCCGAGCAGAGCGTCTGCAGGCAGATGCACGTCGCACAGCTCGATATTGCAGGCGCGTCCGCCGCCAAGGCGCTGATAGTCGCTGATCGCAATGCTCGGCGTCGTCGCCGGCACCAGGAACAGGCCGATCCGTCCCGAAGGCCCCTGATGATCGTGAACATGCGCGGAGACGATGATCTCGTCCGCAGCATGGCCGTCGAGGACGGCGATCTTGCTGCCAGTGAGGTGCCAGCCCTGCGCCGTCTTGTTGGCGACAGAAGCGACCTTGGCGAGATCGAACCGTGCCGCGCGCTCGGAATGCGCCAACGCGAGCTTCAATGATCCGTCCGCCACCTTGGGCAGGCTCGCTTGCTTCTGCTCCGTAGTGCCGCATCTAGCGATCAGCGCGGCTCCCAGCACCACGGTTGCGACATAGGGCTCCGACACCAGCCCGCGGCCGAAAGCTTCCATCAGGATGCCGACATCGACCGCGCCGCCGCCGAGCCCACCGAACTCTTCCGCGATCGGCAGCGCCAGCCAGCCGAGCTCGGCGAACTGTTTCCACACCAAAGGGCTGAACCCGAGCGGATCGCTCGCCATCTTGCGGCGATGATCGGCATCGTAGCTTTCGGCCACGAAGCGTTCCGCGCTCTCGCGCAGCAGGCGCTGCTCGTCACTGAGATTGAGGTCCATGGGGCTACTCCGCCGCCGGCGGCTTACGCACGGAGGGATGCAGGCCGGATGGATCGACGATCATGCCGAACTCCTGGAGATTATGGGCGTGGCAGAGCTGATGTAGCGCAAAGGCCTGGTCGATCGCGGCGGCTTGGCCCATCACGTCCACCGAGCGGTTCACCGCCTCCTTGGTCAGCTTCAGCGCAAAGGACGGTTTTGTCGCGATCCGCCGCGCCAGCGCCAGCACGCTCGATGACAGCTCCGCGCGCGGCACGACCTGATTGACCATACCCAGCTGATGCGCCTCTTGGGCGCTCCAGCTATCGGCTGTGAACAGGAACTCCTTCGCCTTGCGTGGGCCGAGCTCCCAGGGATGCACGAACCATTCGACGCCACAGACGCCCATCGTGACGACGGGATCGCAGAACTGCGCATCGTCGCTGGCGACGATGAGATCGCAGGCCCAGGCCAGCATCAGCCCGCCGGCGATGCATTTGCCATGCACCTCGGCGATTACAGGCTTGGCGAGGTTGCGCCAGCGCCGCGTGATCTGGAGATAAATTTCCTGCTCGCGCGCGAAGCGACCATGGGCATTGGGCTCGGCAAAACCGCCCCAATTTCCAATCGGCGGAAAATCGATGCCCGCGGCATTCTTAGCCCCGGGACGCAGGTCATGCCCGGACGAAAAGTGCGGACCGTTGCCGGCGAGGATGATGACCTTGACCGCATCGTCCTGCACCGCCGCATCGAAGGCGGCGTTGAGGTCGTAAGTCATTTGCAGGTTTTGCGCATTGCGTGCGTCGGGCCGGTTCATCACGATCCGGGCAATCGCCGGCTCCGGTCGCTCCACGAGGATAGTCTCGAACGAGCTCATCGCTTTCCCCTGGCGTTTCCGTTCTTGTTTTATCCGAGTTGACTATGTCGGCGAGGGATAGGCAAGAGGCTTGCGTCAGTCGGCTGCTTTTCTCAGGCGCTTAATCTGGTAGTTTGCACCAGATTCCACCGGGAGAAATTTGATGCGCAAGATCCTCACCGTGCTGGCGGCGTTGGCCTCGCTGAGCCTGACCAATTGCGGCTACAACGCGATCCAGAGCGAGGATCAGCAGATCAAGGCCAATTGGTCCGAGGTCGTGAACCAGTATCAGCGCCGCGCCGATCTCGTGCCCAATCTGGTCAATTCGGTGAAGGGTTTTGCCCAGCAGGAGAAGGACGTGCTGCTCGGCGTGACCAATGCACGCGCCAAGGTCGGCAGCATCCAGGCAACGCCGGAGGTGCTGAACGATCCCGCGGCCTTCCAGAAATTCCAGGCCGCCCAAAGCGAGCTCTCCAGCGCGCTGTCGCGGCTCCTCGTCGTCACCGAGAACTATCCGCAGCTCAAATCGGATGCCCTGTTCAAGGACCTGATGTCGCAGCTCGAAGGCACCGAGAACCGCATCACGGTGGCGCGAAACCGCTATATCAAGGCGGTGCAGGAGTACAACGTCACCGTCCGATCGTTCCCGACGAACCTCACCGCGATGGCGTTCGGCTACAAGGAGAAGCCGAACTTCTCGGTCGAGAACGAGAAAGCAATCTCGACTGCGCCGAAGGTGGACTTCAACCCGGCGCCGGCGAAGTAAGCGCGCGTCGTTTCGCAAATGCCTTTACCCCCACTCACCGCCGTCATTCCCCGCGAAAGCGCGGAATCCAGTACGCCGCGGCTTCACCGTAGTCCTCTGGCGTCTCTGGAATACT